>NZ_JBINJE010000004.1:0-227723 GCF_043951955.1 Halalkalibaculum sp. DA384
ATTTGGTTAAGTTTATGTTGCGCAACGACTTAAATATACTGAATCTTCCGCTTTTTTATTCGAAATAAGTACTTTTCTTATCTCGAACTCACGTTGATTTACAGGCCGGTGCGCCGTCTCGGGGAAAAGGCCTGCATTAGCTGACCCAGTACGCTTTTCCCGATTTTGGTGATCTTTTCCTGCCGGCCCAGCGAAAGGAAACGCAGCAGGTTGCGCAGTTCGACCAGCAGGTGGGGCGGATCGGTCACCAGCGTATCGTTTCGGATGATAAAATCCCAGTCCAGCGCACGGTCAAATTTAACGCCGTTATCCTTCATAGTTTCATAGTAGAGGTGGGCCATCAGCCCGTACCCGATGGTGGTGGGGTGAATGCCGTCCAGGCTGAAAATACCGCCTTTGTACACCTTGCCGGTTTCCCGGTCAAGCCGCAGGTAGTCCGTACTTATCTTCAGGTTTTTGGGATCCTCCACTAAATGCGCCGTCGCGGGATTTCGTTTCATGGCCTGGCAAAAGTCTTTGGGAAACGGAACCTTGATCTGACCCCGCAACCGGCGGTTGGCGATGGCACTGACATACCGATTAAGCGGCACCACGATCCAGCCGTATTCTTCGGCAATCGTCCGGATAATTTGATTGTATTCATCCACGATCATATCCAGTTTAATCGCCTCGTCTTTGGTAAAATGGGGATGAACATCGGGATTGAAATCGGTGTCCCAGATCCAGAACCGGGTGTAGTAGTCAAAATAACCGCCGCGTTCCCGCGAGAGATCTTCATTGATGCCGCGCACCGCCGGTGGAATCGTCACGTAGGGAATGGTTGGCGTAATGACCCGTTTGGCCCCGATGGAGCTGATTCGTTCGGCCAGCTTACGGTACTCGGTTTCAAAATGCTCGGGCCGATACACCGTGTAATTTCGTTCAGAGGGTGGTTGTTCAAGGTCTTCGGGCTCGGAATATTCAAATCGCAGATCGGTAATCGCCCCGATGATGTTGTTGTGCCCCATCGTAACGATCAGGTTTTCGATACCCCCGTGCTCCTGAAGATAGCGGGCATTGTCGATCTGCGTAAAATCCGAGAATTTTTCACTGAACGAGGGATTTAATACCATGCAGGCGGTGATATACATGGCGTGATCGGGCAGCACGTTGAATACGGAGTAGGTTTCCCGGTGGACCTTGATATATTCTCGGCTCATTTTTTCGTTGACCATCCAGGCGTCATTCATTGCAAATCCCCATATCGACTGGTTGTGATAGGGCATGGATCGCTCGTTGGCCAGCGGCTTGAAATGGCCCTCCCAGTAGCGTTTGATCCTGCGCAGGGTAGAGTAGAGGTGCCCGGCTGCCGGCAGGTATTCATTCCACTCAATGGAGTCCCCGTATTCATCCTCCAGTCCCCGAACCAGCACCTCCAGGTTGAGCGGAATACCGGCCTGCGCGGTAAAATTGGGCTGGTCAAAGGTTGGCTGCGGTTTAAAGCATTGAGCCAGGAAAGAGGGAAAGTTCAGGTCTGTCCGGTAGATTCCACCGTTGTTAAATCCCTGGCTGATGCTATCTCCGATAACGACGAGTTTATGTTCAGGTTTTTTTCTTGAAAACAAGGGTCAGTAAATCAGTTTCTATCTCCAGTTGAATTACGCTGAGGCTCAGAAGAAACAGTTAAACAGAACTTTGCAAAACCACCGGTTCCTCGTTCTGAGGGAGTTGTACCCCCCGCTAAACAAGGTCACCAAGCCCGGTGGCACAACCACCTCCCAACAAAATAGCAGGTTCTGCAAAGCTTCTTTAAACAGTATCACAAACGGATAATACCAGAAAGTATGTCAACCACATCATTGCGTTGTCCATGCCTCAGGCGATCTTGTGACCGATCGAACAGGTCAGGAATATCGGGAAAAAAATGTCATATTCTTAATCTGACGTCAACTTGGGACAGGAATGATCCAAAGAGGGCTTTGCAAAACCCTCAATTCTTCGTTCTGGGGGAGTTGTACTCCCGTTAAAAGGTCACCAGGGTCGGTAGTACAACTACCTCCAAAAAAATGGCAGGTTCTGCAAAGCCCCCCAAAATCAGTTTGTTGCTGTACCCCTTCCAGCCGTTGAAACTTTTGCGGGCTCGTTTTTTAATCACTAAAAAAATGAACAGGGAAGGAGGATAAGGAGGCCTTAATGTGAAACAGGAGACGATTTTCTCCAACCGAGGTGTCCCTTTTGTCTTGATACAAAAGGGACGAAAAAAATCAAGGCGGTGAATGGGGCACCCGCTGCAACCTGTGCAGGCGTGGATGTTGATGGTCCGTCACGCAAGTTGCCCGCTATCAAAGTTCTCACCGGCAGGCCATCCACCCCCGCCTGCTTCGGCTTCTGCGCCCCATTCAAGGCCGGGAAGGCTAATCTATATTTTTGCTCCGTCTCCTTAATAGAGAAAATGCTTCCGGTATCGGAACAATTGCTTAACACGTTAATACGATCACCCCTTCGAAATTCATCATTTCTAATTCTTCATTCATAACTCCCATCCCCAGCGGCTTTTTTGGTTTGTTTTTTTGGCTGTACAAAAAATGAACAGGGAAAGATGACTAAGAAGCCTTAATGAGAAACAGGAGAATGTTTTCTACCCTTCATCAAACAGAAATTCTTCCGGCAGGGCATGGGGCAACAAATCAAGCCTCTGCATTTTTCGCAAGCAACTCCTTCAACCGGGGCTCCAGCTCCTTTTTTGTCAGCGCTCCAACCGAAAAATACCGCAGATCTCCCTGTTTATCGATGATATAGGTAGTGGGAATTCCCATAGTAGGCCCGTACTTCTCCATGATGGTACCGTCATCAATAAACATCGGGTAGGTGACATTAAATTTCTCCATAAACGGTTTAACCACGGAACGTCCCTGCTCGTCGATCGAAACGCCGAGGATAACCAGGCCTTCATCCCTGTACTCTTCATACAGGTCCACAAAATCAGGCATTTCGTCTGCACAGGGAGCGCACCATGTGGCCCAGATGTTCATCAGCACCACCTTGCCCTTCTGCCCGGAAAGCTGAAATGGATCCCCATTCATCAAGGTAACCGTAAAGTCGTTGGCCGTTGCTTTTTGCCGCGCAGGGTAGAGTGCAGCCGATGTAGGGTCCAGCCGCTCCAGGGGCTCGGTGGGTTTCGACTTGCTGGAATCCCCGGAACTACAGGATAGAAGCAGTGGCAACGCTAAGAGGGCAAGTAGTAGTTTGGGGAAACTACGCAGTACGGAATACGTAATCGCTGAAGCGTACTGCGGATTGCGTGCTGCATATTGATTTTTCTCTTTATGACTGAATAGAAATTTCATCCTAATTTCCTGCCTCTTCTTGTTGTTGCCGTTCCCATTCCGCCTGGTCCATAATCTGGCCCTGGGGAGTAATTATTTCGTTTGGGGCGGGCGGTTCGGTTGGAAATTTATCGATACCCACGTTGGGATCGCGATTTTCCGGTACATAATGGACGTGCGAGCCGTGTGAAACCTCGGTATAGGATTTGGGATTAAACACGCCCAGTGAATCCGCAAGTGCAAATCCTGCGGCTATGATAACAGCGGCGATGAAAATGTATTTAAGCTTGTTTTTGGATGTCATCGGGCAAGATTATCAAGGCGATTAGTGTTAGTGTTGTGCGTATACTTCCCGGGAGCCGTCCTCCTGGAAAAGGAAGACTTTATACGGTTCTGCGGGACGACCGGGCATCTCCATGCCGGGCGATCCGATCGGCATTTCGGGCACGGCAATACCCCTGGCGTCGGGCTGTTCTTCCATCAGGTTCCTGATATCTTCGGCGGGCACATGTCCCTCAACAACGTAGTCACCGATAATGGCCGTGTGGCAGGAACTCATGTCGTAGGGGACATCGTGTTCCGTCTTTATTATCTGCAGGTTGGCAGTCGGTTCCTGTGTCACCTCAAACCCGTTTTCTTCCAGGTAATCCGCCCATTTGGCGCAGCACTGGCAGGTAGCGTTTTTGTACATGGTGATACTGTTGGACTCCGTGGCGGAAGAACCGGACTCCTGGCCTGAACAGGCCGAAATAACGGTGAAAAGCAGTGTTGCTGAGAGCAGTTTTATGACGGAAAAATGGTTATTCATCAGAGTTGGGAATGAAATTAATATTATCGCAGATTATTGGGAAATATGGAAAATCTATCAAGGGATAAATCTACTCCAGTTAAACGTATAGTTCAATCTGTTATCGTTATTAACGAGATTTTATTTTGATTCCGTTTCCAGGACCTTCTCTGTTGACCCACAAGTTAGCATTTCCTGCCCCATATATGGATTAATAATTTCGCTGTTTTCGCTGAGCCAGTATGCCCCTTTTTCGTCACGGGCCATCGGGCAGTACTGAAGGTGCAGGGTCCGGTCAACTCCAAACACGGTGAACGTTTTGGTCAGGGCGTCTGACAGTGAAGCAAATTGATTCCTGAACGCTTCGATATCTTCTGTCTTCTGCATCGCATGCACCAGTCGATCGATGGTTTGCTGGTGATCCATCCATGTCTTCATTTGATCCTGGTCCCGGATTAACTCCATATCCACGGCTGAAAATGTCTCTTCAAAATGATCGAGGGCGGACATGGCATTGTCAATATTGTCACCGGCCAGGGCCGTACTGATATCGGAGTAGGGTTCCGTGAGTGCAGTGAGCTGCTTGCGGAAAGCCGCCGGAACCTCATCTTGATCAACGAATGATTGAGAGGACTGCAGGTCATGCGTTTCGCCGGTATCGCGGCTTTCCCCACCGTGATCGTGTCCCCCGGGCGTGCGGCCCCGGTTTTGACCGGGCTCCCGGTTCATCATGCTGCGCTTGTCAGCCAGCTGCGCCGCACTGTCGATCATGAAGTTGCCGTTTATTACGACCTGTTCCCCCTCGCTCAGTCCCTCCTTAATGACGTAGGCATCGTTCACACGCGGACCCAGCACGATTTCCCGCGCCTGGAAAGCGGGCTCGTCGCCACCCGTTTGTACATACACCAGCGACCGCTCCCCGGTCCACAGTACCGCCGAGGCCGGAACCTGGAGCTGGGGCTCCCCGCCATTGAGTGGAGAAGAGATGATCCCCCTGGCCAGCATGTTCGGTTTCAGCTTCCCGTCGGGATTGGAAGCTTCTGCGCGGACCGTGGCGGTGCGGCGCCGGTCGTCGAGCATCGGATCGATGTAGGTGACCGTTGCCCGGAAGCGGTCCCCCGGATAGGCTCCCACCGTGAATTCGACCTCATTGCCGCGGGAGATCCCGTCCAGGTCATTTTCATACGCCTCAAACTCGATCCATACGCTGGACAGATCCGCCACCTCAAAAATCGGCTTCCCGAAATGGATATGATCGCCGACGGCCACATGGCGGGTCGTTACATACCCGGTCTGGTGGGAGTGGATATCAAAGTTTTGCTGGGGCTCGCCCTTTTCAAGAATACGGTCGATGACTTCCGGGGCAATTTCCCAGTTGGTAAACTTTTTGCGCGTGGCCTGGTACAGCCGGGGATTTGATTCGCGGTTCTCATACGCTTCCAGCAGCTCTTTCTGGGCTGTTACCAGGTCCGGCGAATAGATTGAAGCGATGGGGTCGCCCATCTCGACGTAGGCACCGGTGTAATCCAGGTAGAGTTTCTCTACGCGACCGGGGAAGTGGGCGGGTATCACCGAGAGCTTGCGCTCGTCAACCATCACCTTGCCGGGCATTCGCGATGTTTTGACGGCGGTGGCGTGGGTGACTTCCGCGGTCTGCACCTGGGCCAGCTGCATGGCCGCCCGGGTCATCGTGGTGGTATAGGGATCGTCACCGGAGTCCGCATCACTGCCTCCGTTGTCGGCGGGGATCAGTTCCATGCCGCAGATCGGGCAGTTGCCCGGCTCATTCTGGCGAACCTGCGGGTGCATGCTGCAGGTATAGACGATGTTGCCCTCTTCATCAGTATGGGCTTCTTCCACATGCTCGTCCATAGTTGCCGGTTGATCGGGTTGCGTGGCGGAACCGCCGAACAGCAGCCATCCCAGGATTATACCGAGGATGAGAATGCCTCCGGCTGATGCGAGCTTTTTAAGGTTGAGTGATTTCATGGTATCCATTTTGATTAATAATAATTGGTGTTGGGACGTAGCATGCTACGTCTGTACTTAATTAATTCCCTTTTTTGCTATCATTTTTGAATCCTGTTTCTTCAGGTTCAATGTTGTAATGTCCGGTCAGCAGCTCGATCCGGGCTACTGCTCTATTCTGGCTGCCGAGGGCTTCTTCGCGCGAACGCTGGTAGTCGAGCAGGCGCCGCTGCAGGCGCAGGATCTCCTCAAACTCGGTATCCGCACTGGCGTACTCCTCAGTAAGGATATCGATCGCTTGGCGCGTGCGTTTAATCTGTTTTTCTTCATAGAGATTAAGCCTACGGTTGGCATTCCGGTAGTCCCGCAACGCTTTTTCAAGGGCTGTGCCCAGCTCGTTCTGCCTGGCTGCCTGCTGCTCGGCTACCGAGCGCTGATTCAGTTCTGCCTGCCGCTTCCGGGCGCGATATTTTCCGCGGAACAGGGGGATCTGGATGGAGGCGCGCGCCATAAAGGCATCCTTGCCGTTATCAGTCATCGCAACCTCACGCTGGCCGGTGAGGATGTAATCGAAACCCACCCCGAATTGGGGCAGTCCCTCCAGTCGCGCAGCCCGCACCTGGTGCCCGGCGGCCTGCTCCCGGAACGAAAGCTGGTTCAATCCGGGATTCTGCTCCAACATCTGCCGTCGAAGGTCTTGCTCCCCGGAAGGAAGGGCTAATGGCGACAGCGCCATCGTTTCCGGGAAAGCAACCTGCTCACTGTTAAGCAGTTCACCGAATTCCTGCCGGAGTACACGCCGATCGTCCAGCAGGTTGCTGCGGGCGATGCGCAGGTCCTCCAGTTCTATCTGCACACGCAGCACATCCGGCTGGCTGCTCTGGGCAGTCTCCACCTTCTGCAGCGCCAGCTCCTCCAGCGATTCCAGGATTTCAATATTCCCATCGAGGATGGCGATTCGCTCATTCATCACATACAGCTCGTACCATGTCGATTTCACCTCGTAAAAAAGGTTGTTCCGGTGTGCCTGGAACTCCTCGAACCGCGCCCTGGCTTCGTTGATCTTGATATCTTCACGGGCTCCCAGCGTTCCGAACCAGGGAAACATCTGGCTGAGCGAAAATCGCGCAGTTTGGGGACCCACCCGCGTCTCAATCGGGCTGATGAAGTAGCCAAACGCCAGCTCGGGATCGGGCAGGGCATTTACTTGTGGTACTTCTTCCAGCGAGGCCAGGTAGCGGTTGAAGGAGGCTTCGAGGCCCGGGTTGTTTTGGGCGGCTGTTTGCAGGTGTTCCTCGAGCTGCGGATTCAGTGCGCTTGTGGTGTCTTGTGCCTGTACTTGTACAATTGTTGCCAATACGAATATGAGCAGCAGGGTCATCCTCGTCAATCCCTCTTCAAAGTGGGACCCCAGAGCCCGTTTCTTAATTTTAGCCCCGTTTCGCTGATTACGAGTTCCATCTCGTTCCGTCTCTCCGCTGCGGAACGCCCAGCCCAGGAAGTTCTGCTTCCAACATTTTTGATCTGCCAACTGAGAGTCAACTTCTTCTCTATGGGTTGAATAAATGACTCCAAGCCTGGCACCAAAGTCCCCCTTCGAAGGGGGATTAAGGGGGATGACAAACCTCCCGTCATTAAATGGCTTAAGGTTGATAGGGAGTTGCACTCCCGTCCTGAAAGAGCATGTTAATTTATTATCAATTCTTTCACTATTCATTGTTTTCATCCTCTGTAATTAAACTTGTTCCGGTTGCGAGCGCTTCCACTGCCACTCTTTATAGATGGCGTAGAGCACCGGTACCACGAACAGCGTCACCACCTGCAGCAGCATGCCGCCCACGCTGGGGATCGCCATCGGCACCATGATGTCGGAGCCGCGGCCCGTGGAGGTCAGCACCGGTATCAGCGCCAGGATGGTGGTGGCGGTGGTCATCAGCGTGGGACGAATACGGCGCTGCCCGGCACGAATGACGGTGGCGCGGATCTGCTGCAGGGTCGTCGGCTTGTTGCGGTCGAAGAGCTGGTCGAGGTAGGTGGCCATCACCACACCGCCGTCAGCGGCGATCCCAAACAGGGCGATGAAGCCGACCCAGACGGCGATGCTCAGGTTCACCGTCCCCAGCTGAAACAGGTCGCGCATCGATTCGCCGAACAGGTGGAAATCCATAAACCACGGTTGCCCGTAGAGCCAGATCAGGATGAATCCCCCGGCCCAGGCGACGAAGATGCTGCTGAAGATCATGCTCGTCGTCGGCACCGACCTGAACTGGAAATACATGATCAGGAAGATCACCAGCAGGGCGATCGGCAGGATGACGGAGAGCCGTTTCTCGGCGCGTACCTGGTTTTCGTAGCTGCCGGCAAACTCGTAGCTGATGCCGGAGGGCACCGCCAGGTTTCCCTGTTCGATCTGATCCTGCAGGTGGGCCTGTGCATTTTCCACGACCTCGACCTCCGCAAAGCCGTCCATGCGGTCAAAAATCACGTAGCCGATCAGGAAGGTGTCCTCGCTCTTGATCGCCTGCGGTCCCTGCCGGTAGGTGATCTCCGCGAGTTGTCCCAGCGGAATTTGTCCGCCACCGGAGGAGGGAACCAGCATGTTTTCGAGATCCGACGGCTCGTCCCGGCGCTCGCGGGCATAGCGTACGCGCACCGAATAGCGCTCGCGTCCCTCCACCGTGTTGGTGAGTCCCACGCCGCCGAGTGCCACTTCGATATACTGCTGCACCTGCTGCATGGAGAGTCCGTATCGGGCGATCTCCTCCCGGTCCACGTCGATCTCCAGGTAGGGCTTGCCGACAATCCGATCCGCAAACACCGACGCTGGCTTTACGCCCTGGACGTTTTTCAGGTGCTCTTCGAGCTCCATCCCAAAACCTTCGATGGCTTGCAGGTCAGACCCTTTCACTTTGATCCCCATCGGGGCGCGCATGCCGGACTGCAGCATAATCTGCCGCGTCTCTATCGGCTGCAGCTTGGGCGCGGAGGTGAGGCCGGGAATGCGGGTGGCGCTGACAATCTCATCCCAGATATCGTCGGGGCTCTCAATATGATCGCGCCACTGCCGGTAGTATTGGCCGTCTGTATCGGGAACCAGGTTGCCGTTCTCGTTGCGGACAAACGCTCCCTCATCATCAACTTTATAGCGGGTTCGGCGCCCGTTTGCATCGGTCTTGTACTCCGATTTGTAGGTAATGACGTTCTCGAACATCGAGGTGGGAGCGGGATCGAGGGCCGATTCGGTGCGTCCCAGCTTGCCGACCACATCCTCCACCTCGGGGATGGAGGAGACCCGCATGTCAATAAGCTGCATATACTCCCTGGCCTGCTCGATGCCGGCGTGCGGCATGGTGGTGGGCATCAGCAGGAAGGAGCCCTCGTCGAGCGGGGGCATGAATTCTTCGCCGAGGCCGGGGAACGTCTCATCAGCAGCGCTCCATACCTGCGTGGTGCGGATATCCAGGCCAACGGTATCGAAACTTTTTGCCACGAAGCCGAAGACCGAGGAAAATCCGAGCCAGATCACCAGGCTCAGCACGACAAGCGTGGTGGGTACCGAAAGGAACAGCGTTTTGTGGCGGAGAAACCAGCCCAGCATATCCGCATAATATTTGACGACCAGGTAGAAGCTGCCGAGGATCAGAAACAGGAGCAATCCCACGAAAACGTAGTTCCAGAGAAACGCAAACGACGGTCCCAGGGGCAGCCAGTACCGGGCCAGCAGGAACGAGACGATCACCACGACCAGGCCGTTGTTGGCCATCTCCCGGTAGCGGGTGGCGGGGTGATCCACAAGCAGCGGCAATCCATTTATAAGACCGAACCCGACAAGGGCCGTTGCCGCCCAGCCGGGACCGGTGAACAGGAGGACGCCCCCTCCAAGAACCAGCGCCCCGTTCCAGAGCAGTTTTACCAGTTTGCGGCGGATCCTGATCGAGAAGAACCAGTGCGCGAACGGCGGTATCAGCGTGATGGCGATGATGATGGAGGCGACCAGCGCAAAGGTCTTGGTGTAGGCCAGCGGGCGGAAGAGCTTGCCTTCGGCGGCGATCATCGTGAAGACCGGCAGGAAGCTGACGATGGTGGTGGCGATGGCGGTAAGAACGGCCGAGGCGACCTCGCTGGTGGCCCGGAAGATAATCTCGAGCAGCCCTGCCTTGTCGGTCTCATCTGCTTCCTCGATATGCCGGAGCATGTTTTCCGAAAGAATAACACCAACGTCTACAATCGTACCGATGGCGATGGCGATGCCGGAGAGCGCCACAATGTTCGCATCCACTTTGCCCAGCTTCATGGCGATAAAGGTCATCAGCACGGCCAGCGGCAGCATGCCGGAGATCAGCACGGAGCTGCGCAGGTTGAGCACCATCACCACCACCACGATAATCGTGATCAGGATTTCCAGGTTCAGCGCCTCCTCCAGCGTGCCCAGCGTCTCGTTGATCAGCTCGGCGCGGTCGTAGAACGGCACGATGGTCACTTTTGACTCGGTGCCGTCATCCAGCGTTTTGGTGGGCAGGCCGGGGGAGATCTCCTCGATCTTGGCCTTGACGTTCTCAATTACCTGCATCGGGTTTTCGCCGTAGCGGGCTACGACCACCCCGCCGACCGCCTCGGCGCCTCCTTTGTCCAGTACCCCGCGGCGCAGGGCGGGACCGGTGCTCACGTGCGCTACATCCCCGATGCGGAGCGGCACATTATCGCGGCTGGCTACCACAGCCTGTTCGATATCCTCAAGGTTCTCGATATAGCCCAGTCCGCGCACAAAGTACTCCACGTTGTTGAGCTCCATCGTGCGGGCGCCCACCTCGGCGTTGCTGCTTTTGACCGCCTGGAAAATGTCGTTCATCGTGATGCCGTGCACCTGCATCGCCTCCGGATCCACATCCACCTGGTACTCCTTTACGTGTCCGCCGATCGGGGCCACTTCCGAAACGCCCCCGGCCGAGGAGAGGCCGTATCCCACATAAAAATCCTGGATGGAACGCAGCTCCTGCAGGTCCCAGCCGCCGGTGGGGTTGCCTTCCGCATCGCGGCCCTCCAGCGTGTACCAGAAAATTTGTCCCAGGGCCGTGGCATCGGGACCCAGCGAGGGCTGCACGCCGGAGGGCAGCGTGCCGGAGGGCAGGGAGTTCAGCTTTTCGAGGATGCGGGAGCGGCTCCAGTAGAAATCGATATCCTCTTCAAAAATCACGTAGATGCTGGACATCCCCATGATGGAGTTACTGCGCACCGACCGCACGCCCGGCACATTCAGCAGCTGGGTGGTCAGCGGGTAGGTGATCTGGTCTTCCACATCCTGCGGGGAGCGACCAGGCCAGCGGGTGTAGACGATCTGCTGGTTTTCACCGAGGTTGGGGATCGCATCCACCGCCACGGGGTCGCGCGGCAGGGACTGGAGATCCCATGAAAACGGGGCGGAGGCCAGGCCCCAGGCTACGAAGCCGAGCAGCAGGAGTACGGCCACGAGCTTGTTTTCCAGGAAGAAACGTATAGTCTTGTCTAGCATTTAATTGGTCTTGGGTCTTGAGTCTTGGGTGGCTAAGTAATACGCAGTACGTAGTACGCAATACGAAATACGTCCCTTGTTGCATACTGGTATTGCGCAAGGGGGGACGTTGATCAGATCAACGACTTGCTGTAAGAGACGGAAGACTAATTCAGAAAGGTGCTGTTCTTCAGGAAGATGGGAGGGGAGGCGTCACCGGCCTGGCGCTCCAGGTTCGCATGCTGAACGGTTGCGGTGACGGGTGTTGCCTGGTCGAAGATACCGGTGGCGACTGTGCTGAGATCGGCTTTAATCCTGGAAAAAGGGTTGGGCGAACGGGTGTTTACCGTGTGCTGGTCGGTGCAGCAAGAGCAATTCAGCCCGACATCGCAGTCTGTATCGCTGTCGGTATCACCAGCTTGATGCCCGTGGTCGCCGGCATGGGATTTTGGCTCCGAGTCATGATTATGAGTCGTAGATGAGACCGGCTGAGACAGATCACAATGGGCTGCAGAAACCCCCGTGGGAACGCTGACAGCCGCAAGTAGCAGAAATCCTGCAAGGATGGCAATCGCGCGATATGTGCGTGGGTGTCTTCGCATATGTTCTCAGTATTCAAAATTGACAAACTGAAGATATTGAAAAATATTGTGCGGATGCAATCACTTCTGCAACTTCCCGAAATTCCACACATCTTACTGTTAATTTCATTAATCATGACCTCCGAAGAACCTGCTATTTTTTGGGAGGTAGTTTGCAACCGGCGGAACGATTACGGGAAATAATTTATTACTACATGTTACTACAAGTAAAATGGGTAAACACTAACCGGAAAACCTAAAATCAATACAGGAGCCATAATGAGCTATCACATGTCAAAAACCCTGGATACCAGTTTTGAAGATGCGATCGAAAAAGTAACCGCGCAGTTAAAAGAGGAGGGATTTGGGGTACTGACAGAAATTGATGTCAAGGAAACCCTGAAGAAAAAGCTGGATGTAGATTTTAAAAAGTATAAAATATTGGGCGCCTGCAATCCCCAGATGGCCCACAAGGCGCTGCAGTTTGAAGACAAGATCGGTACGATGCTGCCGTGTAATGTGATTGTCGAGGAGCACGAAGACGGGTCGGTCGAGGTCTCTGCCGTGGATCCGACCGCATCAATGCAGGCGATCGATAATGTAAAACTTGCCGATGTAGCCACCCAGGTCAGGGAGATGCTTAATCGCGTGATCCAGGCGCTGTAGCCGGATCAAGGCAACGCTTTTGGGGAGCTGCAGGAGAATCAAATGTACCACCCATTCAGGCCGATGTTTCCGGCAGCATCTTTTTTTGATTTATTTCGTCAAGAATGCGTTCTGTCATTTCACTTTGGAAGGGAAATTCGTACCGGATATCCAGTACATAGGCTTTGACCCGCAGCTTCAGGACAAAATTCCTTTCGTGGATTTCGTTTTGGGCGATTACCACCACCGGTTTTTTAAGGTAGGCATAGCGTGAGGATATCGCCGCCTTGTAGGCTATCCTTTTGGCTTGGTCTATGTCGATGCGGGCGGGCAGGTAGATTTCGGCCACTACCTGGCAGTCCAGGGCGCCGGTGTTGGCGTTGGATATCGCTTTGCTGGAAATATCCCCGTTGGGCAGGCTGATCACCGAATCGTCGGGTGTGACGATGCGCGTGGAGCGAAGCCCGATCTGTAGAACTTCGCCATAAAAGTCGCCAACCGAAATTTTGTCGCCGACCTGGAACGGACGATCCAGGATGATGATAAAGCCTCCAAAAATATTTTTCAGGATATCCTGGGAAGCCAGGCCGACGGCAATTCCAATGGAGGCGGTCAACGTAATCACCGTTTCGACCGGGGGATCGATAATACCGCCGATGATGATGTAAAGTGAAAACGACCAGATAAAGAGGCGGATGATGGGCACCGACCGCTTGATCGCCATCCGGTACCTGGTAGCATTCTCAGAGAGATTGTCGACCACCTGTATTAAAAACTTGTTCAGGAAATAGGTGATGGCGAGAATCAGGATGATCAGGAAAATGACACTTAAAGAGATCAGGTTCTGCAGCTGGTTAACAAGTTCCTCCGCCTCCTGTCCGGGCGTATCCGATGTTGTTGAACCGGAACCTGCCGATACGGTATCTACGACTACGGTATCGATTGCCGCGGTGTCGACAACTGCCGCGGTGGTATCCGCAGGTCCATTCTGGGCCGAAAGGGCCACGGGCAGAACTGACAATATGCATATACTGCTGAAAAACAGGATTAAAAACGGGCGTATGGTGTTCATGGGAAATCCTCCGGGAAAATAAAGTGTCAGTAAAGGTGAATGATATTTCGCTGTTTCAGTACGTTGACTACCTGCCGGTACATCAGCTGGTTAAGCGAGTAGTTCGGGCCGGACTGGTTCAGCAGGCCGCGCGATTTGAGACGCGATAGCATCAGTTTACTTTCCTGTTCGTTAAAAAGCAGCACCCTGGAAAGTTGTTGCGGGGTGAGCGTGTCATGGAGAACCATTGCCGCAAGGGTAAACAGGATGTCCGGGGTCAAATCCTCGACCAGCTCGACCGAGGTTACCTCCAGCGGCCTGATATAAAAATGGGTGTCGTCAAAATCCCGAATAGACCGGAGCCAAAAAATCATTGCGATCGAGGCGTTGCCCTCGGCCAGTTTGGAAAGTTTTTCAAAATATTGATCTTCCAGGTACTGCTGGGCCTCCTGCTCACGATCCAGCAGCTTGCGGTAGGCCCTGTTTTTCTGTTGAGTTTCATCCGCTTCAAAAACCAGGTCGTACCCGCTGGCTTCGTGTCGTTTTAGAATAACCGATTTGATCTGCTCCCTGGATAGATCGTCACTGCGGATAACATGAGAAAAATAGTCGGCGACCGAGCTGGTTTTTTGCAGAAAATGCCAGGCATATGAAGAACAGGTAACAATCCAGAAAATCGAATCCTTGGTTTCAGTTATGATATAGAGCAGGGTTTTCAGGGCCTCATATCCATTGAGGCTGCGCAGGTACAGGTTTTGAAGGGCCTCGACTACCACGATGTTGCGCTTTGTTCTCCGGTTGAGGGCACCAATAATTCCTTCCACCGAGTCCGTTTTTTTCAGGTCTAGCTGCTCGCACAGCAGGGTGATGCAATGCTCCCTGGTCCAGATCGTTTTGCTGATGGTAATATGTGACCGGTGCGTTTCAGCTAGCACGTCGTTCAGGGCCATATTGAGATAGGCCGTTTTACCACTTCCTCTTTCCCCGACTATCGCAATGGAGGCCGGCAGATCTTTTGTCCAGCTTTCGTAGGCTTTTCCCAGGTTCAGGAAGTTGCCGTTCGGCAGCACATAAAACCGCTGGTCGGTGCTGGCGTCAAAATTGAAAAGACGACGGTAGATATAGGGCAGCTCTTCTACGCGGGCATCGGTTTTGGAGAGATAGTTGGCGATATCGGCTTTTTTTTCTTCCGGAGGGCTCTCTTCCCCAAAGCCGAGAAAACGGTTCAGCGTGCGGGCCTTTTTTTTGGTTTTGCTGCGCCCCAGGCGGCCGAGGATTGAAACTGAATCCTGCAGGCGGGCCCAGCGCGCGCTCAGGATGGTTCTCCAGTTGTCCGCCGTCTCCTTTACCCGGTAGGTCGCATCCAGGATCTGTAGGTCGCCGGGCTCCCCGGTGTGCAGTAGATTCAGCAATTGATCGGTCGAAGAGTACCCATTTTCCTGGATCAGGCTGAGCAGCTTTTGATGGGTCTCCCGGGCCGCTGATGCCGATTGCTCCAGCTTGTGTTCGCTCCGTTCGAGTCCTTCCCGTGCAATCGATATTGGATTTTCTTCCCCGCTGTCGTCCAGTAACTCCAGTGCCGAATTCAGGTTTACATCGATCACTTCACGGATTTCGATCACCTCATTCAGCTGCAGGCGCAGGAACTCTTCATATTGCTGTTGAGGGGGCATCAGGGGCGTCAAAAGTTGTTTTTTCAAGACGCGTATCACCATCTGCCGCCAGTCGATCTGCTCGCTGTCCAGGGCGGGAGGATTTTTATCCAGATCAAGGTCGTGAACGAAGCGCACATTTTCCGGGATCTCTCCCGACTCCGACAATACCTTGTCTGAAAAGTCCTGGACAATCTTATCCAGGGATCCTTTTTCAAGCGACTCGTTGATACCTTCCTGAAGAGTGTCTGCCTGCCGGGTCAGGTTCTTCAGGGCTGTTTCCAGGATTGCTTTTTGGGCAGAGGTTTTATCTTTTGCCTCCACCTTCTCCAGTTCATTTTGTTCATGTTCCAGCTGCTGCCCGAGCTCCTGGATCGGGGTAAACAGGGAATCCTCAAAATACCTGTTGAGCCGGGTTTTGAGCTCCTGGACATGATTGTACAGGGCGCTGCGGAATTGCCAGAAACCGGCAACAACGCCGGTTCGGTCGAGCAGGGATTCGTGGGCCTCTTTCCACTGCTTACTGAAGTCAGCAAGATGGTCGGAGGCGCGGTTCTTTGTACGGTCGATCCGCGCCCGGCTGTAGAAGGAGGCCCGCTTTTCGAGCGTGTCGGCCCGCTCGAAATGGTGAACCAGCATCTCCTGCATTGCGCGGCTGTCTTCCTCCAGGTCTTCTGCCAAAGATGATTTCTGCTCATCGATCTGCTTGTGCAACTGCTCAACCAGTTCCGCCATCGCTTTTGCGCTGTGAGCCGGCTGCAGGGGATCAAAATCATCCGCAAGAAAATCCTGCAGCTTTATTACAATATTGACCAGCAGCCGCTCATCTTCGTTAATCCACCATTTGGGCAGCTCATTCCGGGAAAACAGGTGGTACTCAATCACTTTTCTAACCGGGATTTTCTGGGTCCACTGATGGGCTTCTTTGGGGGCTTTGTCGGAGTTGCGGCGGAGGAAATTGATCCCGCTTTTGATCATGATGTCGATCGAGCGGATCATGTTTTTCAGGGCCTTCGCCGCCTTCAGGAAAAGGGAGTCGTTTTCAAGCGTCCGGAATCGGTCGATATGCTGATTTATGACGGCGGAGTCCTGCAGGCTGCCGGCCAGCTGGTACACCGCCACGGGATAGATATCCGCAATATGGTGCTCGCCATCGGTATTGAGCTGTGCGCGCAGCGATTCCAGCACATCGTGAACGGCGTCGAGGAGGACAGAAGGGTCGTTTTCGTCGCTTTCCCGGAGGGTGTCAAGCGGTTGCAGCGCTGAATGGAACGATTCAAGCCGCTGCTCCCGGCTCTCCCTGATGAGCTCGATAAACTCTTTTTCAACCTTTTCTTCAAGCGACTCCCGCAGTACATAAATACTTGTAGTTGTATCCATCGTGGCATGCTCTACCTAAAGTTCTATCTAAATGTGATGAAAACTGCATGAAATGTAACCTCTTTTCGCAAAAACGCTACCCGGTTTTATAGGAATAGAGGGTTTTTGGAACCCTCTATTCCTCGTTCTGAAGGAGTTGTACTCCCTTTAAAAGGTCACCAGGGTCGGTGGTACAACTACCTCCCAACAAAATGGCAGGTTCTGCAAAGGCCCCTGCACAGTATATCCAAAAATAGGGAGATACGGTAAAGAGGTCGCAAAAATCAGGAGATCTTTTTAGCAGACTCCTAGCCTGGATTTATCACCAAGCGCTTTACACCCCGTCAAATATAAAGGTCGGTAAAAAATGATGTAAGATACTGCCTGCCATCAGGGTACATGATTTTTACATAAATTATCGTGAGAAATACGGGCTAGCCTGGATCTTTATTCAAGAGCCGGGAGGAGTTCAATAGAATTCCTATATCGGGCAGCGACTGGGCGGCGGCAGCGAGGATGGGCGGGAGTAAACCGAAGGCCGCCAGCGACAGGCCGGCGATATTATACAGCGTGGTAAACCCGAAGTTACCCTTGATAATCCGCATGGTTTTGCGGGCCGTGCGGAACAGGTGGGAGATCAGCAGCCAGTCGTCACGCATCAGGGTGATGTGGGAGGTCTCCCTCGCGATGTCCGTGCCGCTGACACCCATCGCGATCGCCACATCCGACTGTGCGAGGGCCGGCGCGTCGTTGATACCGTCGCCGACCATGACGACTGTATGGCCCGCTTCCTGGTATTTTTGTACGATCCGGATCTTGTCTTCCGGGAGCAGTTCCGCCTGGAACTCAATGCCCAGCTTGTCCGCCAGAAGTTCGGCCGACTGGTGATGATCCCCGGTGAGGAGCTCGATTTTTGCAATCCCCAGTGCCCGAATCTGTTGCAGGGCCTGGGCGACCTCTTTCCGCTCGGCGTCTTTGGCTGCGAGCAATCCGACAAGCTCTTCATCCCGACAGACGGCCATCACTGTTTTGCCGGCTTCCTTCAAGGGCGTAACTACTGCTTCGTGGGATTGAAGCTGTTCTTCGGTCGGTTTGGCAACTGAAACGGTCTGCTCGTTGATCCGGGCCTTGACGCCGCTTCCCGTGATCGATTCAAACGATTCCGGTTCCGGGATGGAAAGGTGCCGCCCGCGTGCAGCCTTTACGACGGCCTCAGCCAGCGGGTGTTCCGAAAAGAGTTCGGCTGCAGCTGCATTAATAAGCAGGTCTCCTTTCGAGGTGCCGTTGAGGGGAATGACATCGGTAATTTCCGGCCGACCGAAGGTAAGGGTCCCGGTTTTGTCGAGCAGCAGCACGTCGGCCCTGGAGAGCAGCTCGATATATTTTCCCCCTTTAATCAGCAGCCCGTTGCGGGCGCTGGAGCCGATGGAGGCGAGCAGGGCAACAGGCGTAGCCAGGGCAAAAGCGCAGGAGCAGGCGACCACCATCACGGCCACCGTCGACATAACATCGCCGCTGAGCAGCCAGGTCAACAGGGCAATGGTAGCGACCACCGGCAGGTAGTACGTGGAGAAACGGTCGGCAAACTGCTGGATATCGCCCTTGCGGGATTCTGCCTCCTCCACCATCCGGATGATCCGCCCAAAGGTAGAGTCTTTCCCCACGGCCGTAGCCTTGACCAGCAGCCGGCCCCCGCGAGCAATAGTAGAGGCGTAGACGCTGGAGCCGGCGTTCACATCCTCCGGCATCGATTCTCCCGTAATGGACGATTGATCGATGGCGGCCGTCCCCTCGATAACTTCACCGTCGACGGGAATCTGTCCTCCGGGACGTACAAGCACCGTTTCGCCCGTTGAAACCTCATCAACCGGGATATCCTGTTCTTCCCCGTCACGGATGACCGTGGCCACCTGCGGGGCCAGCTCCGTGAGAGAGCGGACCGAATCGCGCGCTTTTTCGGTGGTATAGCCCTCGATAAAGTCCCCGGTCCGCATAAAAAATACGACGATGCCGGCCGTCACCCATTCACCGGCCAGTAGCGCCGCTACGGCGCCGAGGGCCATCAGAGCGTGGGCGATCACCTGGCCTTTGAGTGCCGTCTGCACCACTTTTTTGAAGACGGGATACCCCATAAGCAGCACAAGCAGGGTGCCAAGCCAGAACGGGATAAACGATGTAATCGACTGGAAAAGCCCGAGCCACTCCCCGGCCACCACGACAAAAAGTACCCCCCCGAAGACGATGCCAAACAGCCGCATCGTCTTTTGGGCTATTGCCTCGGTTTCCTGTCGGTCCATATCAGTATCGTCGGGAACGCGGTAACCGATATCCTCGACAGCCTGTTTGAGCTTGTCCCGGTCCGGGGGACCGTTTTCATATTCGATGATCGCTCGTTCTGCCGATAACAGCACCTCGGCCGATGTTACCCCGGGCTGACTCTTCAGTACGTTCTGAACGCTGCGGGCACACCCGGAGCAGTCCATGCCTTTGACGGTGATTTCCAGTCTTTTGCTCATCTATGTTGTATTCAACAAAATTGGTTTATGTTACTATGATTTACTTGCAGCAGTCACCATTCTGAACCGGGGGACAGGAGACGGAACCGTAGGAGCAGAACACGCAGCAGTCTCCCTCCCTGGGTTTGACCCGTTCTCCGCAACCCGGGCAGCTCCAAAAATAAACACAGGCTTCCTCCGGCATCGTTTCTGTGGATCGGTGTCCGCATTTGGGACAGGTGATGTCCGATTCTAATACTATTGTTTTGTCACTCATCGCAGTTGTTGCCCGGTTTCATTTTCGCCTTCCAGGGCTCTCAAGATAACGCAATCTTCGGTCTTTCCCTCTCCCTTGCAGGAATCGATCAACTCCCGGAGTACGGTACGGATGCGCTTGAGATCCTCTATCTTTTGCCGGACATCCTTCAGTTTGGCTTCGGTCTTTCGCTGCACTTCTTCACAGGAGTCGGGATGGTCGATCCGCAGTGCCAGCAGCTCCTTGATCTCTGAGAGCGTAAATCCCAGCTCCTGGGCACGCTTTATAAATTTAATCTGATCGATATGCTTCTGGGTAAAGATCCGGTAGCCTGAGCGCCGCCGGTCAGGTTCGTCAATCAGCTCACGACGTTCATAGTAGCGCACGGTCTCCCTGTTTACGTCGGCGCGTCGCGCGACTTCACCAATTTTGTATGTTTGTGATGTAGACTTCTCCATATATTCAGCCTTATAAGACCGCTACGGGGAGACCCCGTAACGGTTGATGTTACGTATTTTTCTTTGTCATGGTTTTTCCGCAACAGCAGGTTGGATTCTGCCGGCCCCGGCATGTTTGGGGCGCTCCCTTGGTTACGGTCAGTTCACAACCACAATTATCATCGGGACATACATAGACTTCGCCTTTTTTAAATGGCATAACCTGGTCCTCCGTTTAATTTATGAATACAACTCATCCTTAATATAAGGGTTGTACCATGGTACAGAGTCAAGTAAAATCTTGAAGAGAGTTTTGCAAACTCTCAATTTCTTGTTCTGAGGGAGTTGTACTCCCGTTTAAGGTCAATACGGTCGGTGGTACAACCACTTCCCAACAAAATATCAGGTTCTGAAAGATCCCTTGAACAGGTTACGGTACGGCCTCTGTTCCTGTCCGTATGTCGGGATACAGGGACGGGGCTTATTCCGGTCGGGGGCGGAGGGTGAGCTCTCTTGTCAAAATAAAATCCCCAAACTCGGATCCATCGCCATTGGCCGCATTGACGGCCAGGTGGATATAAACGTCATCCTGCTGCCGGGGAGCAATCCACTTCAGCTGCCAAGTGGTTGATATGTCGCCGGTAATGGCGGTGCCTTCCGGGGAGTGCTGCAGGTACTGGAGGCTGTCCGGCGCCGATTCGGTAAACTGCGTGCGGTCCGACTGCGGACTCAACATGCCTGCCTGCCGGCCGTCCGGAAATCGAGCAGAAAGCTGAAATCCGGCTTTTGCCAGGTCTGGGCGCTCCACGTGTATGCGTATCATGTAGGATCGTCCACGCTGGTACTCGCGCGGGAACCCCTCGACCCGGAGCAGGCCCTCGTCGTGATTCAGGGGATAATCAAAATGGCAGCTGTGGCAGGTATCCTCTCCAAATCCACCGGTAAATGTGCCTGTAAGATGTTCCGGGTAATGATAGGTTGTGTGAGATGTTCCAGTATTGGATTGGTTGGGCTGCAGTAATAAACCGGCCACCAATGTTATGACCGGCAAGAGAGTAATTCTGGTGATATGCATAATAGTGGAGACAACGGGATATGGAACACAGAACTGCCAAATATCAGGTCCGGGTCCGGGAATTAGGATATTCGGTGTTCTGTGTCCGGTGTTCTGCGGTTTTACTGGATTTGGGCCCTGCCAAGATAGTTTGTATCGGTGCCAAACCAGATGGCATTGGTCGGCTCGTGAAATACCATGTGCCGTACCGTTCCGCCACCGCTTTCGATGGGCGTTGAGTTGACAAATTCCCGGGTTTTCGTATCAAATCCAACAAACATGTTGGGACTTACGCCGGTTTCCACGACCCAGAGTCGATCCTGGTCATCTACGGTCACGGCATAGGGACGGGAGCTTTCGCCAGACGGCAGCGGCCATTCCTGGAACGATTCATCTTCAGGATTATAGCGGCCGATATATCCCCGGGAGTAGTCGCCGTACCAGATCATCCCGTCGGAGGTCTGGGCCAGCCGGCGGGGACGCGTATTTTCGTTGGGCAGCTCAATTTCTGTGAGTTCGCGGGTGTCGGGATCGACTGTCGCCAGCTTGTTGGTACCGAACAGGGCGATCCAGGGCCGTTCCATATCCTGGTCCATGATGATGCCGTAGGGACGCGCCCGCGGGGTGGGTACGGGAATGATGGTCGGCTCACCCGTTTCGATATCGAAAAATCCGACCGAATTGGCGCCCTGCGAGGTAAACCAGATATCGCCGTTTTTATTGAATGTCATGGTGTGCGGATCCCGGGCACTGTTATCCTCCGGCATCATGAATTTGGTGATCTCTCCCGTTTCGGGATTCACTTTGCCGATATGGTTGGCCCGGTTCCCGGCGTACCAGGGGGTCCCGTTGTTGTCCACGACCACGGTATGGGGACCCGCCCCATCCTCCAGGTCTATTTTGCGGAACTCTTCGGTTTCGGGATTAAATTCGGCTACGTAGTGCGAGCGCTGGCCCACAAACCAGATGTCGCCATCGGGAGCAACAGAGGGATCGCGGGGACGACTCTCTTCCCACGGTACCAGCCACTCGTCGATCTGCACATCGACGGGCGGGGCTACTTCAGAATCAGCAAATGCGAAGACAAACAATACTGCTAAGGGTGCCATGGATGCGATTATTTTTTTCATAGCTGTAACATTGGATGAGGAGGTTGGTTAAGTTAAAAGCTACATAAATCCAGCAATTATAAATAGTAGGGGATAAAACTGAAGGAATTTTGAGTTTAGGGCCGCAGATTGGTACAGGGAGTAATGGTTCGTTCTTGTCGCAAGTGTTGGGGGGCAGTTGCACTGCCGACTTAAACAAGCACAAAAAATAGAAGATGGATTCGGTCGACAGTACACCTGTCTCCCAGCGAGAGTGGATTGAGTCGACAGCTCAACTGTATGTAACATAAATCTGTGGAGATCTGCGGTTAATTTTTCAGGATCGATTCATCCAGCATGTCATTCTCTCGGAATACAAAATAGTTGGAGAACCAGATCCCAAAATACACCGAAAGTACAGTCCCGGAAAAGATGGCCAGCATGATCATAATCTGGTATTTGATCGCCGTCATCGGTGAGCTGCCACTTAGAATTTGTCCCGTCATCATGCCGGGCAGCGATACGAGGCCGATGGTCGCCATGGTGGCCAGTGTGGGATTGGCGGAGCGCTTGAGGGCCCGCTGGAAGAATGGAAACAGCGCTTCATGCCGGGTGGCTCCGCAGGCCAGGTAAAACTGGTAGCGCTCTTTCTGCTCCTTCAGGCTGTAGTAGAAATCGTTGATGCCGATGACGTTACTGCGAAGACAGTTGCCGAGTACCATGCCGGTGACCGGGATCGTATACTGGGCCGCCAGGAATGTTGGGAGTTGAATCACCAGTTCAAGGAAAAACAGGTCGATCAGGATAATACCAAAAAACGTGGCTCCGAAGATCGGCAGAACCAGTTTCCAGGTTCGGTTGAGCTCGCTGCGATCGATCGTGGCAAAATCGGCTACGCCCACCATCACCAGTATCCAGGCCATGTTGATCCAGGCGTTGTCCAGTTCAAAAAGAAACTCCAGGTAGTATCCCACGAAAAGCAGCTGCAGGGTCATCCGCACGGTGGCGACAGCCAGTTTTCTGTTGAGCCCGGTGTTATATCGCCATAAGATAAACGCCGGAATTACCAGGATCAGAAAGCCAATGGCCAGTTGCCACCAGCCGAGTTCAATTATCTCCATTAAGCAGGATCAATGTTTCTGATTATTTTTTAATCTCATCTTTCAGAGTCGTGTCGAATCCATCCCCATTGGACTTTGCCGCCTAATATGACAGACCCATTCGATCTGTCTTCATGTGGCAACAATTCCACAATTCCACAATTCTATAATTCTATAATTTCATCACACAGCTCCAGCCAAAACGGGTCATGTGTCGTGGAAATAACCGTTTTATTGGGATCAGAAAGAAGCAGATTCGCGGCTTTTTGTTTGGAGGACCGGTCGAGTGCCGAGGTCGGTTCGTCGAGCAGCAGCAGGGGGCGGTCCAGCAGGTGGCAAAGAGCCAGTCCCACGCGCTGCCGCTGACCTGTGGAGAGATCGCGCAGTGGTTTTTCCAACAGGCCCGGTGAGAGCGAGAGCTCTTCAAGTATTAACCGTACCTGGTCCGTTTCCGGCATCCTGTTCCTGTTGTGAACAAATTCGAACGGTCGTTGTAATATCTGTTTTACCGTTCCGTCGCCTATATTCAGATCTTGTGGAAGCCAGGCGGTGGCTCTGCGAATTTCAGTATAGTTATTCTCTGAGATCGCGGTCCCATTAAATCGAATTTCACCGGAAACAGGTTGCTCAAAGCCCAAAAGCAGGCGGAGCAGGGTGGTTTTGCCGGTTCCCGAATCAGATTTTATGGCGATCTTCTCACCCTTTCCTACGGATAGTGAGAAATCGTGAAAGAGCAGGTCGTCCTCTCCATTGTATCCAAACGCAATCCGGTTAAAGGTGACGATCGACATTTTTCAGGTAATTCTACTTGACCGGTATCACATATCTGACATCCGGAGGTGCGGTTTCCTATGGGCCGGAACGATCTACGGAATTGATAACGCGGCCTTCGCTCACAAATGAAATACCCTGCTGTTGCGAGGTGCTGATCATGACCGCCTCGATGACAGGTTCGTTGACGGGCCGCATCGCTTCCCAAAGCACCAGGAAGTTTGCCCCAACGCCGCCCCGAAGGTCCTCTTCCTCAACAACAAAAGAGATCGAGGAAAGGGCGGGAACTTTGCGGGGTTCATCCAGGTACCGGTGGACCAGCCCTCCCTGGGAGTCATAATAATATACTTTTTTGAGGATGACAGGCTCCTGGAGATCGGTATTGCGGATGCTGAGCGTGGTCGTCAGGTTAAATGTTTTTTGTTGGTTCATCTGGTAGATGTGGGAATACACCGGTACATAAACATTCGCGCCATCGACTGCATCGCTGCTAAAATTTACAAATGATTCCGCTGCGAAATGCTGATCAGAAGAGGAGTCGGGATTCAGGCTCGTCTCGCTCGTTGAAGGGGAGTCCTCCGATGCGCTACAGCCCAGAAATATCAAAAACATCGCAGTGCCGATAATACTGGTAGTGAGTGATCGCAGGTTGTTGTTCTTCATGAGATGGCCAGCAAAGTTTGGGATCGTGTGAAATTGTAATAACGAAATAGAGGTGATCGCAATCAAGTGAACAGGTCAGATATCCGGGTTAGCCTTGCACGTTGCTGGTATATTGTGACTTTGCGTCCGTCTGAGGATGCACTGGTTAAAACGTTGGTAAAAAAAACTCCTCCCGCCGGAATTAAACGATGCCGACAAGAGGAGCTGAACCGATATGTTAAGCTGTTACCGCGCTTTCATGCGTTATTTTTGTGCCCAGCACTTCCAGGAATGCCGCCAGCCATTTGGGATGGCCCGGCCATGCGGGTGAGGTCACGAGGTTGCCGTCAACGACCACTTCCGTGGCTTCTACATCTTTGTAGTTGGCACCGGCCAACTCCATCTCGGGTCCGACGGCGGGATAGGCGGTTAGCGTTTTTCCCTTCACTACGCCTGCGGCCGATAAAATTTGGAGGCCGTGACACAGGGCCGCAATCGGTTTGTCCTGTTCAGCGAAGTGGCGGACGATATCGAGCACCCCTTCTTCACGCCTCAGGTATTCAGGGGCGCGTCCCCCGGAAAGGAGCAGGGCGTCGTAATCGGCCGGATCAATTTCATCAAAAGTGGCGTTGAGGGCGAAATTATGTCCCGGTTTTTCGGTGTAGGTCTGATCTCCTTCAAAATCGTGAATGGCGGTCTTTACCGTTTCACCGGACTTTTTTTTAGGACAGATGGCGTGCACGGTGTGACCGACCATCTGCAGTGCCTGAAAGGGGACCATGATTTCATAATCTTCACCAAAATCGCCGACAATTTGCAAAATCTTTTTTCCACTCATAAAATACCTCTCTTTTCTGTTTTATGGTTTGTTGGTACAAGGGAAACATCCTTTGCTGAAACCAACGTTCCTGCAAATGTTGATGGAGACCATATCCGGGATTGAGGCGGAAACGTAGCAACGGTTGTTTCCGCCTCACCAGGGATTCCTAAAAAATAATTCCTCCGTTGCTGTGGACTACTGTTTTTGCCGGATCGGAATTTGAACGTTCAGGCTGCCACTCCGGCTAAAATGGAGGGTTGCGGAAATAGAATCACCGGCCGCCAAGGTTTTGTTCACCTCCATAAGCATAATGTGAAATGCGCCGGGTTTCATCTCCAGTACGGAACCTGCTTTAATGGGGAGCGGACCGGCGGGGCGCATCCCTGAGATCCCGTCATACCGGGAATAGGATTCATGAATTTCGGCCGTATCTGCAATATCCGTGGTAATCCCGATGAGCGTGTCGGCCTGTTTGGTGCCGTTGGCAACAGTCAGGTACGCTCCGCCCATCATACCCGGGTTGGCCGGTCGTGCCCACGCGCCGCGAATTTCGATCCGGTCGCCGGGAAGCGCCGGGGCGTTGGCCCGTTCCTTTTCTTCGGAAGTACATGAGCAGGTTATTATCATCGTCAAGCTGAAGACCAGGATTGTGCGAAATGGTATCATGATTGTTGTTGTAGGTTCAAAAGGTGTAATTCAGGTCGATAAAAATGACACGTCCCGGCTCAGGGATGCGCTTGCCTGCATATTCTGCCATCATCATACCGGCAAATGGATTGTTGGCATTCAGGTGGTTCACGTACCGGGTGTCAAAAATATTATTGATACCGACCTGCAGGCTGAGTTTCCGGAGTATATCGATTCCGCCCTTCAGGTCTGCGGTAGTATATCCCCGGGTGGGCTGTTCTCCGAGGGAAGTCGCTACACGGTCCTGTTCAGAAACGATATGCAGGACGCCTTCCGCAAAAAATTGACTCCCCTCGTTTTCGTATCGCAGGCGGGTATCGATGCCAAACGGGGAGACGCCCAGTGCCGGTTCTTTAGCCGTTCGGTTTTCCCCCCACAGGTACCGGGCCGAGACTTCGGTTTTCAGGCTCGGGACAAAGCGGTAGGCCACAGAGGATTCCAGTCCCCAAAATGTGGCTTTCCCATTTTGATACTGGTATACGGTATTGGGACTCAAGGGCAGCCGCTTGGGGAGGTCCGTCGCCCGAATCGTGATATAGTCATCCATGAAGCGGGTGAACGCGTTAAAGGAAAAGGCCCATTTTGGGTAATGACTTTCGATCCACAGGTCGACCTGGGTACTGCGCTCTGGCCGGAGGCCGGGGTCGCCCGTAAATTCGGCGCTGGTTTGCGCTTTTGAGGCGGGGATCCGGTCAGAATAGCGTTCGGTGGCGTCCGCTGTTCGCACTGCCGATCCGATGCCCGCCGATATCACCCAGTGTTCATTGGGGTTGGCGCTCAGTGTAAATGCGCCGTTCAGATTCATTTCGGTGTGATCGAGTTCGGCAGAAACCTGTTCCCTGAAAAAATCAGATATACGGGAGCTTGCGGCGGTGGCACTCACAAAATCGACCCGTACCGTTCCCGCGGCCGAAAATATACGGGTGAAATGGTGTTCTGCCCTTGCAAACACACCCGCATCCGTAATTGTGGCGTCGGGCCACATCTGGTCTTCGAACATAAGCATGCCGTTGTCTCGCCGCCTGATGGTTCGAACGGCGTTGCGGTTGGCCGAATAGAGATCTGCTCCCACTTCCAGGTTCCAGAAATCAGCCGGAACCAGGTGAACTGCTGCACGTCCGCCGGCCACTCCTATCGAGGCGTCCACATCCACGTCGAGGGCAAAGGGGGGCATGCGCCCTTCCATCGGCATGGCAGTCGGCTTGCTGTCGTTGTCCATGCCGTGATCTACGTAGTTGTAGTATATTTTAATTTCGGCAGACTGCAGAATGCCGCTGCTCTGTTGCCAGTTCCAGGCCAGGGAGGTGTTGTAGGAATTAAAATAGTCGGCATCCAGGAGTCGTCCCGGGTAGTCGATATTTCGCTGGTTTTGGTAGCCCCCTCCGGCAGTGATTCGTCCATTTTGGGAGGTTGCATAGCTTACTTTTCCCCGTACTTCGCGTGAGAGGAAATCGGCCGGAATAGACGTGGCGTTTCCGTCTTCAAAATCGTCTCCCTGCCGCCAGGCGGTATTTAACCAGTATCCAAGCTTGTCGCGTTTCCCGGATACGGTGGCGGTACCTTCCAGGGCGTTGTAGTTACTGTCGAAACCCGAGGATATCCTCCCGTGGGTGGTATACGGTGCGATGTTGGCAAGGTCGTTGGTTTCCACCCGGATGGCACTCAGGTTGCCGGCTCCCCACGTGAGGGCGTAAGGACCTTTGACGACCTGCATCGACTGTATGGCGCTGGGGTCGAGATGGCTGAGCGGGGAGTCCATCCGTGCCGGTCCCGCGGGAAAGATGCGGGTGCCGTCCAGGTAGGTACCCACTTCGGTTTCCCGTAACCCGCGGACGACGGGATCGAGCCCGATCGGCCCGCGCCGTACCGCATCCACACCGGGCACCACGCGCAGCAGCTCCCCGGAATCCCTGGGATTGGCTTCCCGGACCTGCTGGTCCTCCAGCTCATTTTTGGGTTCCAGGTCGGGCCGCAGGGAGTGCACCGCTATGCCGGAAAGTTCATAGGAGACCTCTGCTAGTGAGAATGCCACTTCGGTGGTCGTGCCGGCCGTTATGGTTACCCTTTTGCGGGCGGGCTCAAATCCTATAAAAGTTGCTTTTAGGGTATAGGTTCCAGCCGGCAGGTTGCTGATGGTGAACGCCCCGTTGTTATCAGTGGTAGTTCCGAAGGTGGTGTTCGGGATGAAAACGTTGACATCGCTTACGGGACTCTGGTCATTTTGACTTGTCACGGTTCCGCTGACAGAACCGGTTGACTGGGAAAACATTGCGGCAGGTAAAAATAAAATCATATACAGGCATGCCACAACGGGGATTCGGTTTAGATAATGCATAAAATCCTCCTTGGAGTTTAGCAATGGTTTCACCCGGCCGGGGCAAAGAACGCCGGCGGGAGAGAATGATTCGATTTAGTTGTAGTGCAGGGGTCGAATCAAGAAAACTGCGGAGGATGGAAAATATCCTTTAAACAGAATTGAGTGGCAAATGTGGTGGCTGGATCTGTATGGATTGTGAAATCAAGTGTATGGTCGGCGCCGGCAATTGAGGGCAGCAGCACTTTGGAGATCTGAACGCCGGAAATAAGCTGCTTGCCGGAGGCGTCGCACGAACAGTAGAACGGGCGGTTGCCGTTGTTCTCATGGCAATCGCAATGCATGGCCATGCCGCCCGAACCACTGGTCATGCAAACTCCGTCCATCATGCAGGCCTGGTGGACGGAATGGGGAGCGGAGAACAGCGCTTCATAACAATGAGGTGACAGGGGGGATTGCGAGCCCAGCAGCACTACCGTCATCAAGGGCAGGAGGACTCCCTTGAGGAGGTCGAAGAGTCGGTATGCGCGAAAGGCCCTCACGTCGGGTTATCGGAGTTGGTTTATTCCTTCAAGAATATGTTCCGGTTTTGAGAAGCTGCCGCTGTATTCCAGGCGAAGCCGCCCCTGTTTGTCCAGCAGCGAAATACGGTTGGTATGGTTCATAAAATAGAGCTTTTTACCTTCATCGCTGGTCTTCCGGTAAGGAATTTCCGCTACGATGTTCAGGTCGCTCAGCAGCGAGTCGATCGTCGTGGTATCGCCGGTTACAAAGGTAAATTGATCCTTATTCAGCTTAAACTGTTCCATATAGTGATCGAGAACCGAGGGCGTGTCCCGCTCGGGATCGAAGGTAATGCCGATGAAGTGAACATCTTCCGGATCTTCAAGCTGGTCTTTGACATTTTTCATGTTTGCGGTAATTGCCGGACATACATCCGGGCAGTTGGTGTAGATAAAGCCCAGCACCGTTACCTGGCCGCTGAAATCGTCCGGAAAGTTGACGCGGGTACTGTCCTGGTCGAGCAGCGGATACGACTTCTCTCCCAGATCGCTGATCACCTCCGGCTGATTACAGGAGACGGCAAACAGTAATGACGCGAAAAAAAGGAGCATCGGCCGCAGAATGGAGATAAAACGGAGGTTCCCGGTTTTCGTGCTAACAGCAGGCCTCTTAGTGGCAGGGAATTTCCGCATGATCTTCGCAGGGTTCAAATTCAAATTCCAGTGTGGAGTGGCGGATGTTGTATTTGGATTTCAACAATTCCTTGAGGTTCGATTTAATTCGTTCCATCTGGTCCAGTTTGTCTTCGTCAATGACGACGTGGCTTTCCAGCAGGATGTTGCTCTCGTCCAGCCGCCATACATGCAGGTGGTGAATATCCAGCACGTCGGCTGTCGACTTCATCGCCTCGGTCACCTTCTCGATATCAATTTCGCGCGGGGTGCTTTCCATTAATATGTTGATCGTTTTTTTGAGCATGTAATAGCTTTGCCACAAGATGTAGCCCGCGATCAGCAGCGTCAACAGGGTGTCAATGATGTAGAGCTGGTACTCCAGGATCAGCCAGCCGGCAATAATTACGCCCACCGATGAAAAGGCATCCGAAAGGATGTGAATATAGGCGCTGCGGATATTGATGTTTTCTTTGGATTTGCTGAAAAGCAGGGCCGCCGTCACCAGGTTTCCTATCAGCCCGATAATAGCGACGATGAACATCGTCAGCCCGTCGATCGGCTGCGGGTTGTAAAAACGCTCGACCCCCTCCTTGACAAGGTACAGAGCTATGATAACAAGCGTTATCAGATTGATGAAAGCTCCGATAATCTCGGCCCGTTTGTAGCCGAATGTCTTATCCCGGTTGGCATCTTTCTGGGAAACTTTACGCGCCACAAGGCTGATTCCCAGCGAGGCGGTGTCATTGAGGTTGTGCAGGGCGTCGGAGAGCAGGGCCAGGCTGTTGGAAAGAATGCCTCCCACAAACTCCGCGATGGTGATCACCAAGTTCAGGAAGATGGAGATCCACAGCCGTCCTTCGGTGGTGTCCTCCCCGTGGTGGTGATGCCCGTGACTGTGATCGTGCGAATGTGCCATGAGAGCGAAGAACGTGTATGACCGGTCGGAAATTCAGATACAAATATAAGTAATAAGTAACCAGCAATTTTTATTTTGCTCAAACAGAAGATAAGAAATAATTCAAAAATGAATACTTGATGAATTGGCTGTTTCGCGGGGAATTTCTTTTTGAGGCGAGCGCGGCTTTACCGTCTGGTCGCACTGCCCGATGAACTGGGAACTGAGGGTGCGAAATTCGTCCGTGCGCTTTGTGGAAGAAAAAAATTGTGTGCTCAACGTACCCATGTACGTTTCCGCCGTTATTTTTACTCCACCCCGTTCACAAACAAATTTCTTGGTGAAGGATCCGGGTAAAATCCTCAATTGCTCGTTCTGAGGGAGTTGCACTCCTGTTTAAAAAGTCTATAAGCCCGGTGGTAAACCAGCTCCCGACAAAATAGCAGCTTCTGCAAAGGTCCCTACAAGTAAAAGTGGATACCGGCCGTAAGCAGAAGACAGGCAAGCATGACCAGAAGGGCCTGTAGGATTGGTTGGGTCGGCAGAAAGCGATAGAGCTTTTCATCCGCGAACTTTTTAACGACTTTCTTCTTACGAGCTACTTCCTCTTCGCTCATCTGTTCTTCATCCATGAGCAGGAGTTTGGTATCGTATTCCAGGTCGGGGATCTGTTTATTGAGCAGATCGGCAATGGTGTGCTCATCAATTTTTGGAAGATCGGCAACGATCAGGTAGATCGGGATAACAATGACAAAGACGGCAACTCCTACGATCGTCTGGTCCAGGACTTCAAAGTTTTGCATAAAGTAGCCGCTGAGTGTACCGACCAGGATGGCCAGTCCCAGCATGCTGAACAGGGCGCTAACCACCAGGCGCAGCTTCCAGTTCAATACCAGCTCGTGCATTTTATGTAGGTATTCAGTGGAGTCCATAGAGCAGTATTCTAGACAGGCAATAATTTACCATTTGTGGAATAAAAGGCAAGTCCTGTGGTTGTATGTAATGCCGGCCATTACAGGGATTCATCCTCAATGAGCAGCTTCATCATCAGGTTGGCGGCCTTGCGGGCAACCGCCTGAAGTGAGTCGCGGTCGGCACGGTCATCCACTTCATACGTCACCGCATCAGCTCCGAATGTTCTGTGGATCCAGTTTTTGGTGATGGGCGAACGGGTGTCAAACGGTTCAACCGCAAATTCGATCTTCGGAAAGGCGGCCTGGATAGAGTCGACCAGGGTGTAGGTGAAATCTTCCGGGAATGTGTCGATACTCCGGTTGATCGGGTAGAAAATATTTTCATTGGTCGAGTGGAAGTCGATTCCGTAGTAGACGGTGAGATTCGGATTGTTCTTCATTCTCTGCTGCAGGTGATTCCTGATCGCCCTGGTTTCCGGCTGGTTGAAATTGGTCCAGTCGCGGTTCAGGTCCACACCCGCCGCATTATGCCGCCAGTGACCATTATCAGCTCCGTCGGGGTTGGCAAACGGGAAGGCGATCACTTCAAACCGGTTGCGAAACTGCCCGGCCAGGGGCGACTCACTGGTGATCTCCTCAAGAAAAGCAAGTGCGGCCATCTGCCCGGTAATTTCGGGAGGATGCAGGCGCGAGGTGATAATGACTACCCCGCGGGGTTGATTTCCATTGGATTGGGTTATCGTCAGTTTCTCAATCGGCCTGTTCTGGTGAGAGTAGCCGACTGTATCTCGTGTCACAAACGGGTATTGGCTCAGGTTTGAAGCCCACCAGTTGTACTCTTCACTGCTGAATATCTCCTGGGCGCTCACCCAGAGCGGTTGGGGGGCAAGGTCCAGCCGGAGCAGGGCCGTGCCCGCGGTGGTGTCGGGTCGATATGCAGAGGAATCGATGGGGAACCAGTTCTTGCCGTCGTAGCTCAGATCGGGATAGTAGCGGTGCGTTCCGTGCTCGTAGGTCAACTCCACCCAAATGGTTTTCGGCACCTCAGACCAGGCCTTGAAACTGTACCAGGGACTATTGTTAACAGGATGATTTTCGGGCTTGATGACAGCCCGGTAGAGCGTATCGTTAACCTGGTAGAAGTCGTTCAGCCGGGTTCCCGGGGCCTCATTCGAAAACCAGATTCCATCCCTGCTGATGCCGATGGTGCGTTTATGCTGTGGATTTATCTCTTTGTCCGAAGTAACTGTCGATCCCGCCGGATCATAAGAAAATCCGGTGAATTCGTCCGTCGACGAACAGGCGGTAAACAGAAAAAGAAGTGTGCAGGGCAGTAAAAAATGCGTCGTTATATTCATCGAATGTTAAGAAGATTAATTCAGTATAAAAGAGGCAGGAAACTAATACACATTTTTGCTTTTGCGCAACCAATTCCTTTTTGTGTGTTAGAACGTTTGTCGTATACTTAATTTTTTGATTTTATTTATGCAGGTTTCTGCAACAGAATTGTGCAATTCACCGAATAGTTGAAAATACACCAGCTACATATAATCGTCTGCAGGGGCGTTTGGGTTCTTTTGGGAGTCATGTTTTTTTCGGCATCAGCCGTATTTGCTTTCCAGGATGAGGCGGACCCCGGCGCGGATGTGATGGACCCCCAGGTTTGGGCCGTCGAAATTGATGGTAATAAGACATTCTCGGATATCGTTATCAAACAGATTATTGCCACGGAAGGACCGACGACGTGGGAAAAAATATCGTTTTGGAAACGGGGCGGCCATGAGGTCAACGAAGAGGAGATTCTGCGTGATGTAATCAGGATACGGCGCTATTATGAACGGCGCGGATTTCCCGGGGTGCGCGTGCGTCACCAAATAGAAACAGGAAAGAAAGACTGGAAGCGGGTGGTCCGTTATGTGATAGAGGAGAATACACCGATTACGATCCGGGAGGTGGATTACCGGGTTGTGGCGGAGGATCGGGAGCGGGAATATATCACATCCAGCCGGAGCTATCGACAGGCCCGTCAGCGCCACGAGTTTCAGCCGGGAAGGCGCTATCAAACCATCAGGGAACCCGAGATTATCGGTATGTTTACAGATCTGCTCAAAAATCTCGGCTTTGCTTTTGCTGATGTCAATATCATTGCCAATGTCGACAGCCTGCAAACCGCAGCTTCGGTGACAATTGAGCTTGTGCCGGGCCCCGAAACCTACTTTGACGAAATAAATGTGACAGGAAACAAGACGGTATCAGAAAATTACGTGGTGAGGGAAGCCGCTCTGAAGAAGACAGAGCGATTTTCGCAGGATCAGCTGCAGCAGGCGCAACGCGAGATCTTCAATCATCACCTGTTCCGTTTTGCCACGATCAACGTCCCGGAACAGCAGCACGATTCTACCCTGAGGGTAGATATTAATCTCCGGGAATACCCGCTCCGTTCCGTACAATTCCTGGGGGGCGTGGGAACCGAGGATCTGCTGCGCGGGCAAGCCAGCTGGACCCACCGCAACCTGTTTCATCGCGGCCACCGGTTTACCGCAACCGGCCGCGCTTCATTTATTGAACAGTCTCTTAACCTGGACTATCTGCTGCCCTATATCTTCAATACCAAAAGCAGCATGGTATTTTCACCCTTTGCCCAGCATATCTTGGAAAGGAGAATCTACGAACTTTTTCACGGCGGTATCACCAACAGTTTTATCTATCGCTACCGGGAAGACCTCACGGGAACGGCCTCCTACCAGTTTACGCGCAATCTGGAGCTCTCTGAACAGTTTGATGAAGCCCTGCCGGACACCTCTTTTGAATACGACCTCTCTTCTTTCCAACTGAGCGGGTATTACAGCCCCGGTTTTACCAGCCGCGGGCAGCAAGGGTGGGTCGTGCAGCCCTATGCCGAATTTTCGGGACTGTTCGGGGGCGCTGCTTTCTCCTTTCAAAAATTTTCGGTCGACCTGCGCCGGTTCACCAGGATAAGCAGCTCCACCACCCTGGCCACCCGACTTCAGCTGGGGGGGATCTCGAATGTGGCTCAGGATTCTCTTCCCCAGAATATCCGCTATTATCTCGGTGGAACCAGCTCAATCAGGGGATGGGGGCGAAATGAACTGGGACCCAAGCGGGCCCGTTTTGACAGCACTGGTGCGTTTCAGGGATATGCACCCACCGGCGGACAGGCGCAGCTTGGGTTCAACCTGGAAATTCGACAACAGCTCAACACATTTATCAACGGGTTTGGAATAGCGGTATTCGTGGATGGGGGACAGGTGTGGCGGAGGATGAGCACCGTAGGGGACCGACCGATACAATTTGCTCTCGGCGGGGGACTGCGCTACAGCTCGCCGATAGGGCCGATCCGGATTGACGTGGGATACAAGCTGAATCCCACTGACGAGGATCTGAACCTATACGGGGGGACCGACTACGGCAACAATTTTGATCGCATCGGGATACATTTTAGTGTGGGGCAGGCGTTTTGATGGAAGAACGGCAGAAACAACATACCGATACGCAAAACCGGCGGTGGCCCTGGCTCGTGGTGGCCGCGTTTCTGTTAATGGTTATTGCAGCCCGTCTGTCCCTGAAAAGCAGTGTGGTGCATGAGCTTGTGCGCAACCAGATTCTGCAGGTTTCAGGTGAGATGCTTGACGGCGAGTTGCGCATCGGAAGTTTGAAGGGCGACCTTTGGAAACAGGTGACATTCGAGGATATCCAGCTGGTTACGCCGACAGATACCGTGCTGAGCGTTGACACGCTCTCCGTTCGCTACCAGGTGCTGAGTTACTTCAATTCCGTGTTCCGGATCGATCAGATCGGGGTGCACCAGCCGTTGGTTTCTGTGATTGAGCAGCAAGATGGCAGTTTTAACCTGGAGCACTTGCTCAAAGACACGACCGCAGCAGAAGATGATACCACTTCATCCCCGTTCTTCTTTAGTGTTGAGCACTTTTCCATTACTGGTGGCGCCCTGGAGGGACGGCTTCGTTCATTGGGCGCAGATTCAGTTGTTGCCGTACGAGATTTTTTGACAGAAGGGGGATTCGGATTTCTGCCGGAGGGGTATGAGCTGCAGCTGCGGGAGCTGTCGTTCCGAGTTGATGAAACCCGGTTATCGCCGGTTCAAATACGCTCTGCCGGCCGGATTGAGGGTCCGCAGATAACCTTGGAAAGCCTGGTTGTAGGTACGGGTCGGTCTGTGCTGGAATCGAGTGCAGAAGTCAATACCGCCGATTCGACTACTTCCCTGAACTTTTCGGCCGTTCCCCTCTCTTGGAGAGACCTGTCGGTCTACCTGGAATCGTTTCCCCTTCAACAAAATCTGCAGCTCGACCTTAACCTGAGCGGAACGTTCCGCGCGTTTGAGGTGGGAGTGACTGCTGAAACTGGGGGGCTGCAACAGCTGGAACTTACAACCGGTTTCCAATGGAACGAGTCGCTTGAACTGCATCATGCGCGGCTTAATGCCGAAGAGCTGGATCTGGCCACCCTTTTTGCGGATACGACCTACCCCCGTATGAAGGATCTGCACGTTAGCCTGGACGGCCTGGTGGATTTCGGCGAGATAAGGCAGGGTACGCTTGAAGGGACTTTTTCCGCACGGGATATACGGCAGGGAGACTTCCAAATTGACCGGTTTTCCGGGGATTATTCGCTCCGGCACGACCGCCTCAAGGCCAGTGTGAACGCAAGCCGGGAAAAAGAACGCATGCAGGTCGGCATGGAGGCAACACGGATATGGAATGAAAAGCCGGAATTTAGTACGGCGATCAATATGCACAATGTGCAGCCGGAGTACTGGATGCGGGATTCTGCCTATGCGGGAACCATCAACCTGTCGGCGAATATTGATGGAGTTGGCTATCTGCCTGACCAGCGATACTGGGATTACCGGCTGGATTTCAAGGAAAGTGTCATTGGTGGCCAGCAGCTGGCGGTTGCTTCTCTAAACGGGCAGGTAAACGGCAGCCGTTTTACCAGCCGCTCAAGGATCAGGTTGAAGGAGAGTGAATTAAACCTCCGGGCTGAGGTCAATAACTACCTGGAGGCGCCCGAGTATGAATATGAACTCAATATCAACCGTCTGAACCTGGCGGAGTGCAAAGGGCTGGAAGAGCTGCCTACAGCGATAAATGCGCAAATTACGGGGAAAGGTAAATATATAACGCCGGAACAGGTACAGCTCACCTCATCCATTAGGATCGATTCTTCCGTTGTAAACCAGGAATATATTGAAAGGCTGGACGCTGAAATTCAGGTACGTGACACCGTGGCAGAGGTTAGCAATGGCACGCTGCTGAGTGCCATTGCAGACGGCAGCTTTGGCGGCCGCTTCCACCTGAAGGAGTGGTACGATATCGAAAACAGGGTGGACCTGGATTTCCAGGTCAAGGACCTGCAAACTTTTGCGGCCCTGGCCGATGTGGGAACGCTGCAGTCCCGCGGTTCAATTTCGGGAAAACTGCAGCCGGTATATGAAGATGAACTGCAGTTCAGCGGGGCGATAGATTTTGAGGACGTTGTTTATGGTGAAACCCTTACCTCTGACGGGATCCGGGGGAGTGTGGAGGTCCTCCTTGTTGAAGAGCCGGAATTTGTCTTAAACCTGGATCTCAGCAACCCGGTTATAAACTCGGTGGTTCTTCGTGATGTTGGTACAACCGTGCGGGGTAAAGTAACCCCGGATTCCACCTATGGTAGCTTGCAGCTCATGTTCAGCAGCCCCAGTGAAAACCGCATACAGCATGCCGCCACGTATGCATTTTCCCCGGAACAAGCCCGGATACATACGATGGAACTGGAGATTATCAGTGATGTACGGAGGCTGCAGCTCTCTTCCCCGTTTGACTTGCTGGTCCGGGAGCATAGCTTTCACATGGATACAATGCGGATCGAGTCAGATGACGGGGCATTGCTGGAGGCTGCGATTCCCCATGCCGATTCCACCGTTCAGCGCGGGTACCTGATGGGGCGCAACCTGAATTTGACCGTTATCCAGAATACGTTGCTGAACGATGCCTATTTTGAAGGAATGCTGTCCGGACGAATTTTTATTGAACGGCAGGATACCATGTTGTCTTCATCGGGAGACCTGCAAATCGAGGATTTGGTTTACGAGGGCACCGCCCTCGATTCGCTCGCGCTGCGATATCAAATTCAAAACGAACGGCTGGAGGGAGGGCTCCTGCTATACGATGGCGACGAACGGCTGGCCCGGGGACAGCTCCGGGTGCCGTTTAAGCTGGGAGATCCCAATGCGTTTGGATCCTCGTTTTTTGAAGAAGAAGTGTTCGGGTTCCTGGAAACGAAGGAGCTGTCAGCCAATCGTTTTCAGCAGATGTTGACAGATGCCGGGATAACCAACAGTTCAGGCACGATGCTTCTAAGCGGCCAACTCCGCGGCACGGCCGGCAAACCGGAGATTGATGCCACGTTCCGCATGAAAGAGGCGTCCATATCTGGCGTTGCAGTCGATTCAATACAGGCCACACTGGATTATAATCATGCAGACCGGACTTTTATGGTAAATGGCTCTGTCACTTCACTCAGCCAGAAAGCGGCTGAAATTTCCGCTTCCGTTCCGGCCTACCTGGACCTGAAGGATTTCAATCTCGTATTGCCGGATCAGGATGATTCAGTCCAGGTGGATATTACTACCAATCAGTTCAATTTGGCGTCACTGAACGATTTTGTTGACCGAACCGAAATCCGTGAGGTGCAGGGGCTGCTGGATGGTAATGTATCGATTACAGGTCCGCTGAGCGGGCTCTCGGCCCGGGGACAGCTGGATTTCCGTGAGGGGGCGGTCCGGATTGTGGAAGCGGGTGTAAAAATATCGGAGATCGAGTCGGTCATTAATTTTAACGGTAACCGGGTACAGGTTGAAAAGATGCAGGCACGGAGCGGGAACGGCACCTTTACCGCCGGCGGAACGATGAATTTCGACGAACTTCAGCCGGGGACACTGGACCTAGAAATGGCAGCTGAAAACTTTCGCATTGCCAATACTGCTGAGTACAGTGCCATTATTGACATGGATACACAGCTTGGCGGTACCCTGGCGAAGCCCGATGTAAAAGGTGAATTAAGTTTCGTAAGCGGGTACATCTATCTTCAGAATTTCGGTGAAAAATCGGTTGAGACGGTTGAGCTCGACGCTGACTCTGCCTCCGAAAATTACAGTGCCTACGCACAATACGATTCCCTGAGCCTGAATATGGATGTCTCCTTTAACCGGCGGTTTTATGTACGGAACCAGCGCTATCTTGATCTCGAATATGAGCTCGACGGGCAGGTCGATCTTGTCAAAGACCGGGGGGATGACCTGGAGCTTTTTGGGACGCTGGAAGCCTCAAGCGGCTATGCACGTCCCCTGGGCAAGCGGTTTCAGCTGGAGGAGGGTGTGATCACATTTGATGGAACCCCCGCCAATCCGCAACTGAACATCCGGCACCTGTTTGAGCCGCCCCAGCAGGAACTGGGGGATGTACAGATATGGTATATCATTGAGGGAAGGGTGGAAGATCCCCTGTTCAAGTATGAAAGCGAGCCTGAAATGGGGCTCGAGGATATCATCAGTTACACCCTGTTCGGCAAGCCGTTTATGTCGCTGGACCCCTGGAAACAGGTGGTCGCCAACTCAGGCAGCAACATCAGTGCGGCCGACGTGGCGATGGATGTACTGCTTGACAAGGTGGAAACCCTGGCCACGCAGCGGCTGGGGATCGATGTGGTGCAGATCGACAATACCCGGAGCGGTACAAATTCGGGTACGTCCATTAAAACCGGTTGGTATCTGAACCCCCGGGTGTTTTTTGCGATCCAAAATGAAATAACCGGCTCTACACCGGATACGGTTTTTATCCTTGAGTATTTGTTAAAGAAGGATTTAAAGCTGATCATAACCCAGGGTAGCGACAGCCAGACCGGCCTCGACCTTCGGTGGAATTATGACTATTAGAAGTATGGCGTAGTACGTATTTCGTATTAAATTTAGTCATTGGAAAGGGACCGGTGAACCTGCAGGTGCAAAGTAGTGTTTACCAACCCGGGATTTGGATATTGTGACAACCAAGTAGTGCGAAAGGAGATGTCGAATTATACAGGTCGAAGTTCAGTCGACCCCCCCCGAAAGCTTTGGCATTTGTTAAACAGAAATACACAACACGAAATATGTAATAATGACTATGTACACTAACGAAGATCAACAACTAGCCCGAAAGATACTCCATTTTAGCTGCGAGCTGGAAGAGGGCCAAAATGTGATGCTCCAGCTTGTCGGTTTGAACGGCATCGGCCTGCTGCGGGCACTGGTCGCCGAGGCGCGGGATATGAATGTAAACCCGTTTGTTCGGATCGAAGATACCGAAATTCAACGAATGCTGGTGGAGCGGGGAGATAAAGAGTTCTGGGAAAGCCAGGCAAAGGTCGATCAGCTGCCCCTGATGAAAGAGATGGATGCGTTTGTTGGCGTTCGTGCCTCCCTAAACATCTACGAACAGGCCGATGTGAGCAAAAAAGCCAACAAGGCCTACTCCGATTATTTCCAGAAACCGGTCCATTTTGAGGAACGTGTTAAAAACACCAACTGGGTGGTGCTGCGCTATCCCTCGGAGGCGTTTGCGATGAATGCCCGAATGCCCACCCATAAATTTCGCGAATTTTATTATGATGCCTGCCTGCTGGATTACAGCCAGCTCCATGAGGCAATGAAGCCGCTGGAAGAGCGACTCCGCAAAACCGACATGATTCGATTGAAAGGGGAGGGCACTGATATCGAGTTTTCCGTAAAGGGACAAAACTGGATCCCCTGCTACGGGAAGCGCAATATCCCGGATGGGGAGCTTTTCTCTTCTCCGGTTCTCTCATCCGTTGAGGGACATATAACCTATGCACCATCGGTATATCAGGGTAAGCCGTTTGAGTTTGTGAAGCTGGAGGTGCGTGACGGAGTTGTGGTCGATTTTGACTCATCGGATAATGAAAAGCTGGAAGAGATCCTGGATACCGATGCCGGAGCGCGACAGTTCGGGGAGTTCAGCTTTGGACTCAATCCGATTATAGAGCGCCCGATGTACGATATTCTCTTTGATGAAAAAATCTACGGCTCAAATCACCTGACGCTGGGCAACGATTACGAGGAAGCTCCCAACGGCAACGACAGTAGTATCCACTGGGACCTGGTCTGCATCGGTGCTGATGTGTACCTGGATGGGGAAAAAGTGCGAGAAGGCCGAAAGTTTATTACCAAAGACCTGCAGGGGTTGAACCCCGAAAACCTGGTGTAGAATATCGAACTTCAGAGCGGGGAATGTTGAATGATGGAGGATTTCCCCTTCGTAATTTTATATTCCCTGTTCAATATTTTGTGTTTACCTCTCTTTCGATCCGTTATCCAGGCTGTTACTGCGAACTCCAGGCCTGACATCACTTGTGACCCTGATTTTTGATCTCCCATTTTTTCTCTATACTATTTCAATAAACGGGAATTACAAAGGAGAAAAGGATGGGAGCATTATTTTCGCAGCTCAATATCTGGGCGGCACTGGTTGGGGGTATAGCGTACTTCATGACCGGGTGGCTCTGGTACGGTCCGCTGTTTGGCAAAGCGTGGATGCGGGAAAAAGGAATGGGGGAACACCCTGAACCTCCGGAACCGATTAATTTTCTGTACTCTCTTATACTGCAGGGTATTGTGGGAATATCACTTGGCTTGTTTATGGCAGCCCTGGATGCAACCACTGCGATGCAGGGATTGTCCGTAGGATTGGCCGCCGGTGCCGGATTTGTGTTGACTACAGTGGGCGTGAACGGCATCTATAACGATATGTCGCTGAGGCTGTTTGCCATCGACGGGGGCTATCATCTGGCGGGATTTGCAGTGGCCGGTCTTGTGATCGGGTTGTGGTAAAAATTGTCTGCCCAAAAAGTGAAGGGGCAACCCCTCGTACGCCAAATATTCGGTATCAGCGTAAAGGTCTGCCAGGTTTTCACACTGACAGGCCGTTTGGACGCTGTTAATCAGCCCAAGCTTCAACATCATCGTAGACTTCAGCAAATTCGATCTCTTCGCCATTTTTGCTGAGCGTAGCCTCGAACTGCGTTACCTCCTCTTCTTCCCGCTTGATCAGCTCTGTGGCAAGCTTGTCCACAATTTTGCGCTGTATCAACCGCTTGAGCGGACGGGCGCCGTACACCGGGTCATAACCGCGTTCGGCCAGCCAGTCTTTGACGGGATCTGAAATCGAGAGCCTGACATTTTTCTTTGCAAGCATTTCGAAGACCCGCTTGAGCTGGATATCCACGATTTCCCGTATATGCTCTTTGTTGAGCGGGTGGAATACGATGATATCATCTACGCGGTTCAGGAATTCGGGGCGGATCGACTTTTTCAACTGATCCATCAGTTGGTCCTGCAACTCGTTGTACACCTCTTCCGTAAATGCGCCGCCGGTTTCCTCAATTTTGTCCTGGATCAGGTGCGAACCGATGTTGCTGGTCATTATAATGATAGTGTTGGTGAAGTCGACCGTGACACCCTTGTTGTCGGTCAGGCGGCCCTCATCCAGCACCTGAAGCAGCATGTTGAACACATCGGCATGCGCCTTCTCGATTTCATCCAGCAGGATGACGGAGTACGGTTTGCGCCGCACCGCTTCGGTGAGCTGCCCGCCTTCGTCGTATCCCACGTAGCCGGGAGGAGCTCCGACCAGGCGACTGACGCTGTGACGCTCCATATACTCGCTCATGTCGATGCGCACCATGGCGTCCTCATCGTTGAAGAGGAAGTTGGCCAGTGAACGGGCCAGTTCCGTCTTCCCGACGCCCGTAGAGCCAAGGAAGAAGAACGATCCGATCGGTCGCTGGGCGTCCTGGAGTCCGGCGCGCGAACGCCGAACGGCATTGGAAACCGTTTCGATGGCGGGGTCCTGCCCGACCACCCGTTTGTGGAGCTCTTCTTCGAGGTGAATAAGTTTTTGCCGCTCGCTCTGCAGCATCTTGCTGACCGGGATGCCGGTCCACCGCGAAACGATATCGGCGATATCCTCATACTCAACCTCCTCCTTGAGCATGGCACGACCTTCCTGGACCTCATCGAGCTGTTTCTTGGTATCCTCGAGGTCTTTTTCCAGTTGTTTAATTGTGCCATAGCGAAGTTCAGCGACTTTTTCGTAGTTGCCTTCCCGCTCGGCCTTTTCGGCCTGGTTGCGGGAGGTATCGATCGCCTCTTTCAGGTCGCGCGTCTTCTGGATCAGTTCGCGCTCGGTATCCCACTGGTTCCGCATGGTGTTGCGCTTTTCTTCCAGGTCGGCCAGCTCTTTTTCAATATTCTGTATTTTTTCCTCGTTCTTGTCGCGTTTCAGTCCCTCGCGCTCTATTTCGAGCTGGCGTATCTGCCGTTCAACCTGGTCGAGCTCTTCCGGCATCGAGTCTATCTCCAGGCGCAGCCGGGAGGCGGCCTCGTCGATAAGGTCGATCGCCTTGTCCGGCAGAAACCGGTCGCTGATGTACCGGTGAGAAAGTTCTGCGGCTGCTACCAGCGCCTCATCCCGGATTTTGACCCCGTGATGCAGCTCATAGCGCTCCTGCAGTCCCCGGAGGATGGAAACGGTATCTTCCACCGTGGGCTCGTTGATCAGCACTTTCTGCATGCGGCGCTCCAGCGCGCGGTCTTTCTCTATATGTTTTCGGTATTCATCCAGGGTGGTGGCCCCGATGGCGTGCAGCTCACCGCGGGCCAGCGACGGTTTCAGGATGTTGGCGGCATCCAGCGATCCCTCGGCCGACCCTCCGCCGACGAGCGTGTGGATTTCATCGATAAAGAGGATAAGTTCGCCGTCGGAGTCGATCACTTCCTTGACCACCGCTTTCAGGCGTTCTTCAAATTCACCGCGGAATTTGGTGCCGGCCACCAGCGCACCCATGTCAAGCGCCACAATGCGCTTGCTTTTAAGACTTTCGGGCACGTCGCCCCGGTTGATACGAAGCGCGAGTCCCTCGGCGATGGCCGTTTTACCGACACCGGGTTCCCCGATAAGCACCGGGTTGTTCTTGGTGCGGCGCGAGAGGATCTGCATGATGCGCCTGATTTCCTGGTCGCGCCCAATGACGGGATCCAGCTTGTTCTTTTCGGCCATCTCGTTCAGGTCGCGACCGTATTTCTCCAGCGCGTTGTAGCGGCTTTCGGCATTGGGGTCGTCCACTTTCTGAGAGCCGCGGACATCTTGTAATATTTTAAGTACATCATCCTTTTTGACGCCCTGCTGTCTCAGCAGGTTGCCGGCCTCTCCGCTGGACTCGAGCATGCCGATCAGCACGTGTTCGGAGCTGATATATTCGTCCCCGAGATCATCCGCCGATTCCTGGGCTTTGTCAAAAAGTTCTTTGGCGTTGTTCGAGAGATACTGCCCCGAGACCGACGCTCCCTTGACGACCGGCAGCTTATCGATCCGCTGTTCGAGGTCGGTTTTTAACTGGGGTGCGCGAACGCCCAGCTTGTTGAGTATCGTATTTACCACGTTCTCCGAATCATTCAGCAGGGCCAGGAGAATATGGCTCGGTTCCACGGCCTGGTGGTTCTTGCCGGAGGCCAGGTCAAGCGCGTTCTGAACGGCCTCCTGCGCCTTTAACGTAAATTTGTTGAAATTCATAGCAGGGAATATTGAGGTTAACGTCTTTTTATTTTCTACTCTTAACTGTTGCCAATACCATACCGATTTTGCAAATATGACGTTATTGCAGAATTAATTAACCAGGTATGCCGTTTTGGGGAAAGCGGGAAAATCAGGTAGCGCCTTGTCAGGGGAATCCTGTCTAACTGTTACTGGAGGAGGGAAAAATGTGCCAGATTGGAGGCGGCTTTGTCGAAGGTGAAAGTGATTTTTGTATCCATTTTCTTATTTAGAATACCAATATAGCAATCCAAAAAGTCAGCACTACTGGAGGCGTATTCTCTGATGGCTTTTTTTACTACAGTCGGCTGACTAAAAGAGATGTGCTTGGTCTCAAATATTTGTTCAATAACCATTAGAAATTCCTTTCGAGAATATCCATAAACACTGGTCAGCACCCAATCTAATTCGGCTAATATCACTTCATTTATTATGAATGTGGCTTCACTTTTGTAGGAATCGAACAGTTCCTGGACTCGGTCAGCCTGTTCAGGATCATCTTCAGTGAGGTATCGAACAAGAATGTTGGTGTCGAGTCCGATCTTCATTTGCTATACTTCTTTTTTAGATATTCTGTAACTCCCTTTTCCATTTCTTCTATTGAAAGCGATTCTTGGTCAGGTCGGTGCAAAATGCCTCGCAAGCTTTCGATATTTTTTTCTGAGTTTGTATCTTGATGACATCATCACTGTCAACTATAAAATTAACGTTATCCCCCGCTTTTAGGTTTAGCTTTTCCCTGATCCTTTTGGGGATGGTGATCTGACCTTTGCTGGTTACTGTTGCTTGTTCCATGATTTTTTGATTTAATTCTTATAACAAGTAAGAAATTTGCAGGGAATTTTCCAATCAACTGCCATCCTTGTTTGTACTAAACAGTGATAACCGGAACAAAATTTTCCAATCGTTATGGATAAAACAGTGATTTCCGGAGTTACGATTGAGCTGAAGCGCGGAGACATAGCAAAGCAGGATGATATTGAGGCGGTCGTAAACGCGGCCAATGCACAACTGCGAATCGGGGGCGGGGTAGCCGGGGCGATCCATCGCGCGGCGGGACCCGGCCTGGCCGAGGAGACCCGGCCGCTGGCCCCGATCGACCCGGGGGAAGCGGTCATCACCGGCGGTCATCATCTGCCCAACGAATACGTGATTCACTGCCTGGGACCGGTCTACGGCCGGGACAAGCCGGAAGAGAAGCTGCTGGCAAATTGCTACAGGCACGCCCTGGACCGGGCCGAGGAGAATGAGATCAGCAGCGTGGCTTTTCCCTCGATCTCAACGGGTGCGTTCGGTTACCCGATGCGGGACGCCGCGTTTGTCGCTTTCAGCACAATTTCCGACCGGGTGGGCGAAGGACTTTCTTCCGTGAACCTGATCCGGTTTGTGCTCTGGGGTGAAGAGGCGATGACCATCCACCAGCAGGCGATGGAAAAAGTGTTTGAATCATGAATATCGAATATCGAATGATGAAGTGCGACCCTTCGACATTCAGTATTCCTTGTTCCTCGAGTCGATATTTCCCTGGTTTCCGTAAATATCATTGAGGACCGCCGCCAACCGGACCCCGGCCTGGAGCAGTCGCTTTTCCACGATACTGAAATTCTTGTAGGTGTATTCATAGCCCAGTTCCCTGTCGCCGGGCAGATCGTAGACCTCATCCCGCAGCTCCATCGACTCCCGTGCCCAGTCGAGGATACCAGAAGACTGCCATTGTCGAAGCTCCTCTTTGGTGGGATGATTCACGCTGTTGGAGAGCTCGGTAAAACTCAGTTTGGAGTCGTCGATCATTTCGCTGTCCCACACCCGGTGCAGGTTAGAGTATTCCCAAAACCATTCGAGGTCCACATCATTTCCGCCGCGGTCTTTACCCGTACCCACATGCAGCGGCTGGTGGATGTCACCTACCAGATGAACAAGCATTTTTAGTTTTTCAGCCTCCACGTCTGGGGATAACGCTCCTTCTTTTAAATCAGCAATAATATCACGGAGCGCCTTGATCAGGTCGCCATCGGGATTTTTTTCGGTTTCCGCATAGTTCTGCCCGTCGGGAATGGTCACCCAGTGCCAGTCGTGGGTGTGATCATATTGCGGGTCTGACCGAATCTCGTCCATCCAGGTGCTGGCCATGGCGAGCGACTCGTGTCCCAGAATGTCGGCAATCTCTTTTTGTGCCCCGGGGGTAAGGTACTGTTCAGCGATATCACCAACTACGCGATGGCCGGTTTTCCCCCACTTTTCTGACAAAGAGCCGTTCACGGTAAAGAGCAATGAACATATTATTACTAGTGCGTTCATATGGTGTAATTTATTCGATAAAGAGTGTTCCGATTTGGGAGATAATATCTCTATTTTTTTACCCGATGGTAAGTCTTTATGAATAATTCTAACAATAATTTCAGAAGCCGGGATGTATCAATTTCTGGACCTGTTTTTTATTATTTTTCATACCCTGCTGGTGTTATTCAATTTGTTTGGCTGGATATGGAAAAAAACGCGCTGGCTGAATTTCCTGACGCTCTCGCTGACAGCTTTTTCCTGGATTGTCCTGGGGATTTGGTACGGCTTCGGCTACTGCCCATGTACCCACTGGCACTGGCTGGTTCGGCGGGAGCTCGGCCATTATGATATGCCAAACTCGTATATCAAGTTTTTGGTGGACCTGTTTACCGGCTGGGATGTAAGTCCCCTGCTGGTTGACTGGGCCACCGGTATCTCTTTCTTGGCGGCATTTTGCATTTCCCTCTACCTTAATTACCGCGATCACACTCTCAAGAATCGTTAGCAGGCGATACTATCGCTGAATCCGCATACCTTTGGAAATGTCGATTCTGGCACCTGCACCTTATCCCGATGTTTTCTCTGCAAACTTTTTAAACAGCTCTTTTTCCTCCTTGCTTAGATTTTCAGGAACCTGGACCATGGCACGCACGAAAAAGTCTCCTTTTTCGGATTCATTTTTGAATTTGGGCATGCCCATATTGGGGATGCGGAACAGGTCCCCGCTCTGTGTTCCGGCGGGGATTTTAAGCTTTACTTTTCCATTGAGCGTAGACACCCTTGTTTCGCCTCCCAACACCGCTGTACTGAGATCAACCGGGTGATCGTGGTAGATGTCATCGCCTTTGCGTTTGAAGTCTTTAGGCTCCTTGATATGTATCTTGAGGTAAAAGTCTCCACGTTGGCCGCCGCGTACACTGGAGCTGCCCCTGCCACTGACTTTTAGCTTTTGACCGTCTTTTATTCCCGGGGGGATTTTTATTTTCATTTTTTCATTCCCGATACGCACGGTGCGGCTCGAGCCCTCAAACGCCTCTTTAAGCGTGATGGTTACAGTAGCGGTGACATTTTTTTTGGTTGATTTCTGTCGGTTTTGCCGCGTGCCGGCTCGCGATTGTCCGCGATAGGTTTGGGAGCCGGCTTGTCCCTGCTGCTGGGCTTCTGCAAATGGATTTCCTCCCCCAAAGAGACTCTCGAAGAAGCTGGAAAACGGGCTCCCCCCGCTGCTTCCCCGGCCTTGGCCTTGCCGGGCCCGGCCGCCAAAAAGGTCATCCATGTCAAAATTGACACGGTAGGATTGGCCCTGACCGCCGCCCCCTTGCCGCGCGTAACGAGACCAGTCAAAATCGTCAGCAGAACCGCCGGAACGCTGATATCTTTTCCAGTCTTTACCGGCTTTGTCATAGAGTTTACGTTTTTCAGGGTCTTTTAGAACTTCATAGGCTTCCCCCACCTCTTTGAATTTATCTTCTGCAGAGGGATCATCAGGATTTTTGTCAGGGTGAAATTTTGCCGCCTTTTTACGATACGCCTTCTTGATTTCATCCTGGGAAGCGTTCCGACTTACTCCCAATATGTCATAATAATCTTTGTATTCCATGTGGATCGGGCTCAGTTGTCCAAATTCATTGCTATTTATAATATGAGCAAAATGGATGCCAGTCTTCAGAAAATAACTAATTGGCAATACCAAGCGGAAAAATAGTCAGGTTGACATATCCATAAAAAACCCCCGGCGGGATAGACCGGGGGCCAGGGATCATGATGAGGTAGGTTCTTCGTTACAATTCAAAAGCGATGAATAATCCGTTTCCTCCCCGCAAGATGCGCATAAGGACGACCTGGTTTTCCTCCTCAACGAGTTGACTCATAATGTCATTGAAGTCGCTCACATTTTGTACCGGTTCTTTGGCGATACTGGTAATAACATCTCCCTCACGAAGCCCCTGCCGGTATGCATCGCTGTTTCGCCGGATGTTAGTTACCACAACTCCGTTTTGATTTGGATCGATCTGCAGCTCTTCCGCAATTTGGGGAGTCAGGGTTTGCACACTAAAGCCCACGCGCTCCTGCAGGTTACGGTCCGGCGCGCCTTGCTGGCTTGGACCGGCGGAGGCCCTCAGATCGTCCGGCAGTTGACCGAGTGTTACAGTTATATCGAGCTCTTCGCCATCGCGGATTACACCAAATTCAACTTCAGTTCCCGGCCGTTTGCTGGCTATCTCCGTGCGGAATGAGAACCAGCCGTCAACGGCTTCCCCATCCAGGGTTGTGATGACATCGCCCTCTTGGAGGCCGGCCTCCGAGGCAGGACCGCCATCCACAACGCCGCCGACAATTACGCCCTGCGGTTTTTCAAGTCCCAGTGCACGGGCCATGGTGCGATCCACTCCGTCACCGGTTATACCCAGGTATCCGCGTTGCACTTCACCGGTTTCAATAAGCTGGTCCATAATATTCTGTGCCAGGTTAGCGGGAATGGCAAATCCCACGCCCTGGTTGCCGCCGGACCGGGATGCGATGGCGGTGTTAACACCCACGAGCTGACCATCGAGGTTGATCAGGGCCCCGCCGGAGTTGCCGGGGTTGATGGCGGCGTCTGTCTGGATAAAGTTTTCATATCCTCCCGTACGCTGGGCCAGTCCTATGGTGCGCCCCTTGCCGGAGACAATGCCGAAGGAGACCGAGTGAGCGAGATTGTCCCCAAATGGACTTCCGATCGCCATGACAAATTCACCGACACGCAGGTTGTCGCTGTTTCCAAATTCGATTTCGGGCAGATTCTCGGCATTTATTTTAAGTACGGCTATGTCGGTCATGGGATCGGTGCCCACAATTTCAGCTTCGAGCTCATGGCCGTCAAGGGTTCCAACCCGTATATCCTCGGCCCCCTCCACCACGTGGTTGTTGGTGAGGATGTATCCATCTTCTGATACGACTACGCCGGAGCCGAGTCCGCTGACTTCACGTTCCTGGCTCCCGCCTCCCCGGGGATCTCCAAAGAAACGAAACAGGGGATTTTGAGGAGCTTCAACGGTCTGGGTCGTAAAGATCGTCACAACCGCCGGTTTCGTTTTTTCCGCAATATTGACAATTGCGTCATTCAGATCTTTGAGGTTATTGATCGGTTGATCCTGCGAAGGCTGCACCTGGGTGTCAAAGTCGGGCAGGCTAATGATCGACGCCTGGTCGGATCCCCGGAAATCTACCGTGTAAAACCCCACCAAAACCAGCGCCAGTATTATAATCGCAAGGAATGATTTATTTGAGTGTTTCATGAGAAACTCCATTTTTGGAATAATTAATACTTTTGAAAAACGGTTTTATGTTCCAGATCCTTTAACAGTCATGGAAAGCGGATTATTGTACTTGCTGATGTTGAAAAATGAAAAGCCGGAGTTGCATTTCATTGCAACCCCGGCAGATTGTATGGATGTGTTATCAGCTGTCGGGATCTATAAGGGATACGGGTCGTTAGTGAATTTCAATCTGTTTCTTCACTTTATCTTCCGTTTTCTTGATACTGATATTTAGCAAACCGTTTTTGTAGGTGGCGTTGATGCTGTCTTCATCCACATTGTCGGGAAGCTGGAAGGAACGGTTGAAAGAACCATACCGGGTTTCTACACGGTGATAGGTTTTTCCCTCTTTCTCTTCCTCGAACTTCCGTTCGCCACTGATGGTCAGCCGGTTGTTGTCCAGGCTGATATCGATATCCTTTTTCTCCATGCCGGGCAGTTCTACGCTGACTTCAAAACTGTCGTCGGTCTCGGAGATATCGATACCCGGAACAAAGCTATTGTTGCGCTGGTTGACGACATCATTGAAAAATTCATCCATGATATCGGAAAAGTTTTTTGAAAAGAGATCTTTGTTTGGCCGGTTATATCTTATGAGTGTCATAATAGTACCTCCACAATGTTATTTTGATTAAATTTTTCATCTTTCAAAAACTCACTTTTATAAATGCAAGCGATATGCCAGAGGGGTTGAGCGCCAAAAATCATGACAAACAGCCAATAAGCTCCTGTGTTTTTTTCAGGTGTACGTGAAAAAGGAAAAAGTTGTCATCAATTAGCTGGCCAAAGCGGCAGAAGAGCTGTAAAAAGTTCAGAGTGGCCTGGTTAGTAGTGATTTGGGAAGTACTACTGCCGGCTGCTCTCAGAATTTTCCTGGCCTCAACAATGAATACCCAATCGGCCGGTTATGAGTCATTTTGTTATGGTGGGGACGTAAGAGTTGAAAAAAGCCCATCGAGCTAACGATGGGCTTAGAAATTTGAAATAGCGGGATTCGGAACTCGGGATAACCCACGTTCAGGAAAACGAGGACTATGAAAACCAGGAGTTTTGGTCAGGATTAATCCCTGAGCGGATTCGGAACCGCAGTTTATATCTCATTAATGAGGATATAGAATCCGCGAAAATGCCGATATTGGCCAAAACAACGGTTTTGCAAAGCCCTCGAAAACCCTAATAAGAAATAATCCAGTAACGAACCGAACAACGAAACTACCGCTTGTAGCTTTCTTTCCACTCTTTGGCAAGCAGAAAGGCCATCTCAAGGCTCTGTTCATAGTTGAGGCGCGGATCGCAGTAGGTCTCGTAATTTCGGTGAAGCTCTCCTTCGTGCAGTCCCTTGGCACCGCCGACACATTCGGTCACGTTGTCGCCCGTCAGCTCGAGGTGCGCCCCGCCGAGGTAGGTGCCCTGATCGCGATGGATCGCAAAAGTCTGCCGCAGTTCTTTGATGATGTCATCAAAGTTGCGGGTTTTAACGTTGTTGTCGGTTGAAAAGGTGTTGCCGTGCATTGGATCACAGATCCAAACTGCGGGGAATCCCTCCCGCTTGACCGCCTGAATGAACTCCGGCAGCTGCTCTTGTACGTTGTTTACACCAAAACGGCTGATCAATACAATTTTACCTGCTTCATGCACGGGATTCAGCTTCTCAATCAGTCGCAGGGTCTCGTCAACTTCAAACGGCGGTCCCACCTTAATCCCGATCGGGTTGCGGATGCCGCGGAAATATTCCACATGGGCTCCGTCAATATCGCGGGTTCGGTTGCCGAGCCATACCATGTGGCTGCTCAGGTTGTAGAATCCTTCACGGCGCGGTACCCTGCGCGTTTGGGCGGAATCATAATACAGGTTCAGAGCCTCGTGTGAGGTATAAATATTGATTTTTTGAAGGGTATTGAAATCGTTGGGCGTGATCGACTCCATGAAGCTTACGGCCTTTTGGATGGAGTTGACCATCGTTTCGTACTCCTTGTAGTATTTGTTCTGCTTCATGAAATCCAGCTCCCAGTACTCGGGGTGGTGCAGGTCGGCAAAACCCTCGTCGGCGAGCGCCCGGAGGAAGTTGAGCGTCAGCGATGCTTTTTGATAGCCCTCCAGCAGCCGCTGGGGATCGGGCTTCCGTGCTTCCGCATCCGGCTTGAAGCTGTTGATAAGGTCGCCGCGGTAGTTCATGATTTTCTTGCCATCCACAATTTCGTAATCACTGGATCGCGGCTTGGCATATTGACCGGCAACCCGACCGATGCGAACCACCGGTACCCCGGTTTCATGGATCAGGATAAAGCTCATCTGCAGGAGCACCTTCAGCAGATTCACGATTTTTGGGGATTTGCAGTCGGCAAACGTTTCGGCACAGTCGCCCCCCTGCAGCAGAAATCCGTTGCCGGCAGCCACATCGGCCAATTTGTTTTTCAGGGCTTCAATTTCCCATGAAGTAATCAGCGGGGGCAGGGAGCGCAGCTCCTCGTAAGCAGCTTCCAGCTCTTGTTGATCCGGGTATTCCGGCAGCTGTTTAATGGGAAAATTCTGCCAGGAAGTGGGAGACCAGTCTTTGGGGTTGGCTACTTCGGGGGCTACGGTTTTTTCTTCTTTCAACATCATGTGTATTCTACTTCGAGACTGCAAGTTTTATGAACGTTTAGATTAGCCAAATATAAAGAAATGGGCAATTTAAATATAGTCTTATACCACCCGGTTTTTATTATTGTAGCTGGCCGGAGATTTCGCTTTAATTTTTAGGCTCAAGCGCAAAAAGCCCTTTTTTGTTAATGTAGGCATATTTGTTCCCCGTTTTAACCAAGCCGAGGCCCAACCTGAAATCCCACGCATGATCAAAAATCGGTTCTATGATTTTTTCCCCGTGTTCATCTATATATCCAAATTGATCCCCTATTTTGATGCGTGCGATCCCGTTTTTGAACCGAAACGCCTGGTCATATGAGGGCTCGACAATGAATGTGCCCCGCCGGTTTATGTAGCCGAACTTGTAGGCATCGAGATTGTCGGCAGACAACGGCAGGGCAACCGCTGCCTTACCCTCGGAAAAGGGGCCCGCTTTCAGGAATTTCGATTCGATGGCAACCCGGCCCAGCGTATCTATATAGCCGAACTGCTTGAACTCCATCTCCACTGCGGCCAGCCCTTCAGAAAATGGATGGGCCCGGGGATACTGCGGTTCAACGACGAACGCCCCATCGGGATTTATATATCCCCATTCCTGGTGTCCCGGGGTTTGCACTCGTGCAAGGCCGTTGTTGAATGTGCCGGCGTACAGGAACTGAGGTTCAATTACAATTTCTCCCTCTTTATTTATATAGCCCCATCGACCATCTTTATTGAGTTGCACAGGAGCCCGACCCGCACTGAAATTACCGGCATGGACAAATCTGGGCGGGATCCGGTACTCCCCGGACTTGTCAACATATCCGGATTTCCCGTTGACGGTCACGCGCGCCAGTCCTTCCGAGAAGCTGTAACCGGCATCAAAGGCGGGTTCAATAACAAGCTTACCACGTTGATCGAGGTAGCCGACCCGACCCAGTATGTTTATCGCTGCCCGTCCTTCGGAAAACTCGTACGGCCAGTTGCTGTCTGAGATGAACTTGAAATGGGGATGAATCTGGGTCGTAAGCGTGGAATCGATAAACCCGATTTTGTTATTTTCAACGTAGGGGAGCAGTGCCCGGTCTTCGGCTGTTTTCATGGAGGTACAACTTGCCAGCAGTAAGCTGACAGCCAGTACTGCGGGATATACCCACCTGCGGGTATTCGATACCGCCTCCCGCCCGTCTGTGACAGAGGTGGATTCGGATGCTAAGGATTGTGTCAGTGGTACCATCGTATAAAAGGATATCTTTCTGTTAATATTTTTATTCCACAGAGGGCTTTGAAAAACCAGCAGTTTTGGTCAAGTTCAACCCTTGATCGGATTCGAAACCGCAGTTTATATCTCATAAATGAGGATTTCGATTCTGCGAAAATGCCGATGTTGGCCAGAACAACAGTTTTTCAAAGCCCTCTCCACATTTAATACACATAGGTGCAGCGGGCAACTATTCAGGTGCATCACAGATTGCCGGTCTGCCTGTGCATGAAGCGTTCCTGATCGCCCGTTGAAGATCAGTGCAAACGAGAGTATATTTTTACCCGGTTTTTCTCATTTTGTTTCTGTGGCAACAAGATCACTTAATATCCATGGCCGAAAGGTTTCTTCCGCTTCCAAACCCATTTATGTAGATGTTTGAACAGACGTATAAAATTTTAATTGTCGACGATGTCCCTTCCCTCGTTACCACTCTCCGTTATAAACTGACCAAGAAAGATTTTGAGGTGATCACCGCCCAGAACGGGGAAGATGCCCTCGAGATCTGCCGTGAAGAAAAGCCGGACCTGGTAATCAGCGATCTCGAAATGCCGGTGATGGACGGGTACGAGCTGTGTCGTTCAATCAAGGAGGACCCGGAGCTCAATACCACGCCGGTTATACTCCTTACCTTTATGCATACGACCGAGAACCTGATGAAAGGCATAGAAGCCGGTGCCGACAACTACCTGACCAAGCCGTATGATGACAAAACCCTGTTTTCCAAGATCCGGGAGCTGCTGGAAAATCCCGTCGCTCCGCCTGAAGAGGCAGATAGAAAGGCGGTGACAATTGACGGGAGGGAGTACCATATCGAGGCGAACTGGCCCAAGGTACTTAACCTGCTGGTTTCAACCTATAATAACTCCGTGGCCCAGAAAGAGCAGCTTGAGGAAACCAGGGACGAGCTCAATGATGCGTTGGAAGAGCTGGAATACGTGCGGGAAGAGCACCAGGAGCTGCTGCACAATATCTTCCCGGAGAAAATTGCGGAGCAACTGATCGCTTTTAACAAAGTAACTCCCGAGCTGTATAGTGATGTAAGTATTCTGTTTACCGATTTTACCGGGTTCAGCCGGTCTGTAACAGAACTGGATCCAGAAGAATTTATTGAAAAGCTCAGCCATTATTTTGACAACTTCGACAGCTTTTCGGCCGAGTACGGGGTAGAAAAAATTAAGACGATCGGGGATAGCTATATGGCCGTTGGCGGCCTGCCCGAACGCAACAAGTCACATGCCGTTGATACCGCCCTTACCGCGTTGCGGATCCTGAAGTTCACCCGGGAAGAGCACGAGAAAGAGCAGGAGAACTGGAACATCAGGATCGGCATTAACACCGGGGAGGTGCTGGTTGGGGTGATCGGGAAAAAGCGGTTTGCCTACGATGTCTGGGGTTCTGCCGTAAACCTGGCCAGCAGGATGGAGGAAACCTCGAGCAGGAACGCTGTCAACATTTCGGAACAGACCTACCGGCGTATCCGCGATTTCTTTGAATGTGAAGCCCGGGGCGAGATTGAGGTTAAAAATATGGGCTCGGTCCCGATGTATTTTTTACGGCGAATCAAGCCGGAGCTATCTGAAGACCAGGAGGGATATGTTCCAAACCGGGAATTTGGGAAGAAGTATAACGCCGCCTTCGGCGGGGAATAGCAGCGAAGGTGTTCACCTGCATTTCTCACGAGGAAAATTTCATTTTTTTTAAGCTCTGATATGTAGTGAGTTACATTTATTTAAAACCAGAACACTATTACAGTGTGTAGCCAGCTGCGAAATTGGTGAAAAATGCAGGTTCATCGGTCCCGATTGTAAAAATGCCGAAGATGCATTGAATCGCCGATTTCATTCCTATTGCTCCAAATGATCGTTGAAGAAACTAAACCTTGGCCAACGCTGTTGGCTAATTTCGGATATGCAGAATGGAAGAAAAAAGCTGTTAATTGTCCTTACAATTAGCATTCTAACTGATTATCTTTAGGAGTTTATTGCTAACCTAAAAAGCTACGATTTCTTTGCGAGAACACATCGTCATACGCGGAGCACGCGAACACAATCTCAAAAATATAGACGTCAATATACCCCGGGAACAGCTGGTCGTGGTGACCGGCATTTCGGGTTCCGGCAAGTCATCTCTTGCATTTGACACCATCTACGCCGAAGGCCAGCGGCGGTTCCTGGAATCTCTTTCGGCTTACGCCCGGCAGTTCCTGGGGATGATGGAGCGACCGGATATCGACTTTATTGACGGACTTTCCCCGGTTATTTCCATTGACCAGAAGACGACAAACCGGAATCCCCGTTCAACAGTGGGAACCGTTACCGAAATTTATGATTTTCTCCGCCTTCTCTATGCCCGCATCGGGGTGCCGTACTCATGGAAAACCGGCAACAGGATGGAAAAACAGAGTGCCGACCAGGTGGTCGAGAGCATCATGGAGATGCCGGAAGGCACAAAGGCGTACTGCCTGGCACCGGTTGTCCGCGGCCGCAAGGGACATTATCGGGAGCTTTTTGAGCAAACAATGAAGCAGGGTTTTGTGCAGGTGCGTGTAGATGGGGAATTCATGGACTTGGAGGAGGATATGAAAGTGGACCGCTACAAAACCCATAACATCGAGGTTGTGGTAGATCGCTTTGTGATCAACCCCAAGAGTGAAAAACGGATTGCCGAAAGCGTTCGCCTGGCCCTGGAGATGGCCGATGGGAATGTCATCCTGGCGGTTCCCGAAGAGGATGGAGAACTCAAAGATCACCTGTTCTCGCAAAACCTGTTCGACCCGGAAAGCGGTTTGGCGTATGAAGATCCTGCTCCCAACATCTTTTCGTTTAACTCACCGTACGGGGCGTGCCAGAAGTGCGACGGTCTCGGCTATACCCACGATGTGGACCGAAAGCTCGTCATCCCGAACCCGGCGCAGTCTATTGCCGAAGGGGCGATCCGGTTCCTGGGAGAACCGCGCGATATCTTTGTCTTCAAACAGCTGCAGGCGGTGCTGGATACGGTGGATCTCGATTTTGAAACCCCGATTGAAGAGTATCCTGAAGAAGCCCTGGAACTGCTTTTTGAGGGTGGAGGCGACAAAAAGTATGACGTAAGCTATGACTTCCGCGATGACAGCGTAACATACAAACATTCGTTCAAGGGGCTGCGGAATATCATCCGGGAGCAGTACGAGGAGAGCAAGTCGAACAAGCAGCGGGATAAAGCCAAGGCGTTTATGGCCAAAATGACCTGCGATGCCTGCGGGGGTGGCCGGCTTAACAAAGAGGCGCTTTCCTACAAGATTGACGGATACACGATCGACGATCTCGTTAAAATGGATCTCAATTCCCTGCGGGAGGCGGTTAATAACCTGGACCTGACAGAGCGCCAGCAGAAAATTGGCCACCAGGTCCTCAAGGAGGTGCGCGACCGGGTCGACTTTCTACTGAATGTAGGACTCGATTACCTGACGCTGGACCGCGAAGCGCAAACGCTCTCGGGCGGAGAAGCGCAGCGGATTCGGCTGGCTACACAGATCGGGACCCAGCTTGTCGGCGTACTTTATATACTGGATGAACCGAGCATCGGCCTGCACCAGCGCGACAACATAAAGCTGATACGTTCGCTGGAGACGTTGCGTGATCTGGGGAACAGTCTCATCGTCGTGGAGCATGACCGCGAAACGATTGAACATGCCGACTACGTGCTGGACCTGGGTCCCGGCGCGGGAGAGTACGGCGGCGAAATAGTGACCGAGGGTCCGCCAGAAGAGCTGGATCCCGACTCGATGACGGCCCGGTTTTTGGATGACAAGGAGATGATCCCGTATCCCGAAGAGCGACGCAGAGGGAACGGGAAAAGCGTAAAGCTGACCGGCGTGAGAGGCCACAACCTTAAGAACCTGGATGTGGAAATACCGCTCAACAAGTTTATCTGTGTCACCGGTGTAAGTGGGAGCGGGAAGAGTTCGCTCATCAACCAGACGCTGGCCCCGATCTTTTCAAACCATTTTTATAACTCAAAGACGGTGCCGCTGCCCTATGACCGGGTTCACGGGCTGGACAATCTGGACAAGATTATCTCGGTGGATCAAAGCCCGATCGGCAGAACCCCGCGGTCCAACCCAGGGACCTACACGAAGGTTTTTGATCATATCCGCTCCCTTTTTGCCGAACTCCCGGAATCCAAAATCAGGGGGTATGACCAGGGGCGATTTTCATTTAACGTCAAGGGAGGACGCTGCGAGGCCTGTAACGGGGATGGCGTCCGCAAAATTGAGATGAACTTCCTGCCCGATGTCTACGTAACCTGCGAAACCTGTAACGGCAAGCGCTACAATCGCGAGACCCTGGAGATCTATTACAAGGGAAAAAATATCGCTGATGTGTTGAATATGTCGATCAAGGAGGCCAGTGAGTTTTTTGATTCCGTTCCCGCTATCAACCGTATCCTGGGAACGCTGAACGATGTGGGACTCGGGTACCTGACACTTGGACAATCCAGCACCACGCTTTCGGGGGGAGAGGCCCAGCGGATTAAGCTGGCGCGGGAGCTCTCCAAAGTGGGAACCGGAGACACGCTGTATATCATGGATGAACCCACAACAGGCCTTCATTTCCAGGATGTGCGCATGCTGGTGGATGTCATTCAGCAGTTGGTTGACAAGGGGAATTCAGTAATAGTAATTGAGCACAATCTCGATCTGGTCAAAGCGGCAGACTGGATTATTGATCTCGGACCGGAAGGCGGCGTAGGCGGGGGCGAAATTATTGCCGAAGGAACCCCGGAACAGGTCGCCCAGGTGGAGAGCAGCTATACCGGCCGATACCTCAGCCAGGAGTTCGAGCGCGAAAAAAAGGAAAAGATCGAGGTCTGATGGAATTTAAAACCGTGGATCATTCCAAAGGTTGTTGCAATATCGAAATATGATATAAAAGATATAACAATATCTGTCCGTTATAAGGAGATAGTGAACCGGCAGAATATCGGGCGCGGTGATAATCTGTATTTGAGTTTGTACCGCTCTCGGTTTCTGCCTATTTTCAGCCACTTGTGAAAATTATGCGATCACATATCGTCCGACTTTTGATGGTAGCCACCGTTTGTATGGGCATGGCGCTGTACCTGGTGCGCCCCGTTCAGGCTGAAACGGCATCAAACTCATTTGCCAGCTGGCTGAATACGGTGGTAAAGAAAGGAGAGGTGGATTCTGACAATGTCAGGCAGAAGCTTTTTAACCTGCAGAATTCAGATGAATCCCTGGATATCCTTATTCAGAAGGCCTCGGAGATCGTATTGCGGAATAACGAAGATTTCAATCTGCCCCTTGGTGCGAACAGCAACGATTCCGGCAAGGTGTACGATTTACTGATTTGGGAGTGGAACTCCTACCAGACCGGTAACGGCATGGGCAAGGCGTCGCTCCCCTCAACAACCATCAAGTCTAGCATCCTCTCCACGCTCGACAAGTTCGTTCACTCACTGAGTGCGACGTACCGAAAACAAGCTGAACGATTTGACTTATCAACTGATCTCCTTCAGTCCGCCAATCTCATACCGCAACAGATATACCACATCATACCTCTTGCCGGCGGCGTCGCGATTGGAGCCCCTTAGTCTACCCCGCCTGGTATCCGAATTCTTTATCTTTTCCACCCTGCGAAATTAAATTTTAACGTTTAACCTGACGAACTACCATGAAAGACAATGGTTTTAAAATAGGTTCTATTGTAGCCTTTTTAGCTATCTCCTTTTACTACCTGTGGCCAACCGTGGCATACTGGCTTGAACAGAACTACATACAGGATTTGCCACAGGCCGAGCGTACTGAATATGTAGAAGAGAATCAGGCGCGATTGCAAAACCTCCGCACCGAAATGCTCTCCCTGGGACTCGACCTGCAGGGGGGGATGCACGTTACACTGGAAGTGGGTACCCCTCAGCTGGTGTATGAGCTGGCCGGTCAATACGCCGATACGACGCTGCAAAACATTATCAATATTGCAGATCAACGGGCCCTCGAAAACGGTACCGACTTTATTGACGAGCTGGTCCAGGAGTTTGAGCAGCGCGACTCAAATGCGCGGCTCAGTCGCTATTTCCGCTCTGACGCCGACAATATCACCCGCCGATCCACCAACGAGGAGATACAGGAGTACCTGCAGAACCAGCGTGATGAGGCCGTGGATCGTGCGATCGACATTATTAGGACCCGGGTTGACCGATACGGTGTTACCGAGCCCTCCATTTTGAAGCAGGGGAATAACCGGGTTGTCGTAGAGCTGCCGGGAGTGGCCAACAAAGAGCGCGTGCGAAGCCTGCTCAAGGGAACGGCACGGCTGGAGTTTCGCCTGGCGGCGGATCCCAACGACCTGGGTTCTGCCCGGGAACAGATCATGAGTTATTTTGATCAGCAGGGGACGGCCGGAGGAGACACGACGGACACGACCGCCTCGGAGTCGGGTGGGCCCAACCCGTTGTCGCAGGTGCTGAATCCACGGCCGAGAAATCAATATGTATTTGGCTATGCGGCCGCAACCGACACTGCCCGCGTTAATGAGCTGCTGGGCAGGCCCGACGTGCAGGAGATGATCCCGCGTAATGTGGAGCTGATGTGGGGAGCAACCCCGTTTCAGACCTCCCAAGAGGGTGCAACCGAGCTTTTTGAGCTGATCGGGGTTCGCGAATCGGTGGAAATGACGGGCGAAGTGATCGAAGAAGCGCAGGTTACCTTCGACCCGACAACCAATGCCCCGCAGGTTTCCATGGCCATGAACAGCGAGGGCGCCCGCCGCTGGGCCCGTATCACAGGAGCTAATATCGGTAAACCGATTGCCATTGTGCTGGATGGTTATGTCTACTCCTATCCCAATGTGAACACCAAAATTTCTAATGGCCGTTCGGTTATCGAGGGCATAGGGGAGGTCACCGAGGCAGAAGACCTTGTGAATATCCTGCTCTCCGGTGCGCTGCCGGCTCCACTCAATATTGTTGAGGAGCGGACAGTGGGTGCTACGCTGGGAGAGGCCTCCATCCAGTCCGGTTTTTACTCGGTCTTTATCGGGTTGGTCATCGTAGCGGTATTTATGATCGTCTACTACCATCGCGGCGGAGCCATCGCTGACCTGGCCCTCTTGTTGAATATCATATTTATACTGGGTATCCTGGCCGCTTTCAACGCCACACTAACCCTTCCGGGTATTGCCGGTATTGTCTTAACCATCGGTATGGCGGTAGATGCAAACGTGCTGATCTTTGACAGAATCAGGGAGGAGCAGCGAACCGGCAAAACGCTCCGCGCCGCCATCGATGCCGGGTACGCGAACGCGATGAGCGCCATTGTCGATGCCAACGTGACGACCTTTTTCGTGGGTATCATCCTGTTCAGTTTTGGCGTTGGCCCGATCAAGGGATTCGCTGTTACGCTGATGGCCGGAATTGTGGCGTCGCTGTTTAGCGCCATTGTTATTACCCGGGTTGTGATCGACTGGCTGACACGCGATCGTTCGGCTGAAATCAGCTTCGGCTGATCGATATCCCAGAAAATTTTAACGAAAGATCTAATTTGAGGAATCTGAATTATGAGATGGTTTGAAACACCAAGTTTTGATTTTATAAAAGCCCACAAGATCGGCTACATCGTTTCAGGAACGTTACTCGTAATATCGATCATCGCAATCCTTGCAAAGGGACTGCAGTACGGGATCGATTTTCGCGGAGGAAAAGAGTATGTCCTGCAATTCCAGGAGGCAGTGGATGTTGTGCAGGTGCGCAGCGAGCTGTCTGAACCGCTGGGCAGCACCCCGGAAGTCAAGCGGTTTGGTTCTCCCGAGGAAATTCTGATCCGTACCGACAATCCCGGTGATATTACCGATGTCCAAAATATTATCACCGGCACGATGGCAGAGGTCTACCCTGGTAATGAAACCACGGTGATCAAGACCGACGTCGTCGGCCCGCGCTTTGCGGAGGATCTGAAAGCGGGGGCGCTGCAGGCGATTATATTTGCGCTGATCGTCATCTTCGTCTATATCCTGATCCGGTTTAAAAACTGGACATTTTCAGCAGGGGCGGTGGCCGCCTTGTTCCACGATGTGCTGCTGGTGCTCGGCATATTCACCATATTTTCGGACCTGGCGCCCTTCAGCATGCAGATTGACCAGGCTATTATTGCCGCCTTTCTTACCATTGTCGGTTATTCCCTCAACGATACCGTTGTCGTGTTTGACCGTATTCGCGAAAATGCGCTTCTCTACAAAACGATGGAGTATACCAAGATGGTGAATAAAAGTCTCAATGACACGCTGAGTCGCACGGTCATTACTTCGGTTACCACCTTGTTTGTAGTTACAATCCTGTTTATCTTTGGCGGCGAGGTGTTAAAAGGCTTTTCCTTTGCCCTGATGCTTGGCGTTATCGTGGGTACATACAGTTCGCTGTTTGTCGCAAGTTCAATGGTTGTTGAGCTTGAAACCCGGGCAAAAAAAGCTTAAATACAACTCCTAACAGATAATCTAAATAGGGAGATTCATACGATGAATTTTAATGTTTCGGAGCGATACAATTGTGTAGTGCTTGAATTTAAAGGCAACGTGATGGGGGGACCTGATGCTGTCAAGCTCAATGAGAAGCTGCATGAGCTGATTGAGGAGGAAAAAACCAATGTTGTGGCAGACCTGGGAAAAGTCAAATTTATGAACTCATCCGGCCTTGGCATGCTCATCGGCGGGCTGACCACCATGCGGAAAGCGGGCGGCGACCTTCGTATCGCAAATGCGACCGACAAGATCGAAAGCCTGCTGGTCATCACGAAACTTATCACCGTGTTTAAGCACTATAAGTCGCTTGACGAGGCGATCGAGTCGTATGATGAGTCGGAGTCCGAAGAAAGTTAATGTTATAATCCAATCTTGAAAAGAGGGGTGTTCACATACACCCCTTTTTTTGTGTAAAATATAGTCTATGTCAATTCGAGTAGTTGTAGGTGCCCAGTGGGGTGACGAAGGCAAAGGTAAAATTGTTGATCTGTTAAGCAAGGAGGCTGATTACGTCGTTCGATATCAGGGTGGGGCCAATGCCGGCCATACGCTTAAATTCGATGACCAGGAGATCGTTCTTCACCTGGTTCCCTCCGGAATATTCAATGGTTCTGCAAAATGTGTGATCGGCAACGGGGTGGTCATCGAACCCCGGGCGCTGCTGGATGAGATCGAAAACATTCAGGGTATGGATATCGACCTGGAAAACCGGTTATTCATCAGCAGTTCCGCCCATGCCATCCTTCCCTATCACAAACTGCTGGACCAGGTCAAGGAAAAGCACCGCGGAGAGGATGCCATCGGTACCACCGGCCGCGGCATCGGTCCCGCATACGTGAGTAAGGTTTCGCGGGTGGGAATCCGCATGGCCGATCTTTTTCATGAAGATATTTTGGCGGAAAAGCTCAAAAGCAACCTTGACGACATCAATGAAGCATTGGTGCATATCTACAAGGAAGATCCCCTGGAAGTGGAGCAAATTTTGGATGAAACCCTGGAGGCAGCTGAAAAATTGTGTCCCTATATTACCAATACAGCGACTCTTTTGCACCGGGGAATTGAAAACGGGGAAGACATTTTGCTGGAGGGAGCCCAGGGAAGCCTGCTTGATATTGATCACGGAACCTATCCCTATGTAACCTCTTCTTCGCCTACTGCCGGAGGCGCCTGCACCGGTACCGGTATTTCTCCCCGTGCAATCGATCATGTGATGGGCATAACCAAAGCCTATTGCACGCGGGTGGGCAACGGCCCGTTTCCCACGGAGCTTACCGGAGAAACGGGAGAATTTCTCCGTAAAGAGGGACAGGAGTTCGGGGCAACAACCGGGCGTCCCCGGCGCTGCGGCTGGCTTGACCTGGTTGCCCTGAAGTATGCTGTTCGTATCAACGGAATTGACGAGCTGGCAGTTACCAAGATCGATATCCTGAATAACTTCGAGGAGATCAGAGTCTGTACGGAATACAAGGTCGGCGGAGAAAAGATACGAGAATTTTCCCCTGACCTCTATGAAATCAAAAACGCGGAACCGGTTTATAAAACATTTCCGGGATGGAAGTCGGACATCAACAAGTGCAATTCGTTGAGTGAACTGCCCCCGGAAGCCCGTGAGTATCTGCGTTTTATCCAGGATTATCTTGGCGTGGAGCTCAAAATACTCTCCAGCGGACCCAAGCGATCCGAAACGCTTGTACTCGATTGAGATGGTGGCTCGGAATGTAGTTTTGATTCAGAAGTAGAGGGCTTTGCAAAACCCTCAATTCCTCGTTCAGAGGGAGTTATACTCCCGTTAAAAGGTCACCAGGTCGGTAGTACAACTACCTCACAACAAAATAACAGGTTCTGCAAAGGTCCCTGGTAATAGCTATCTTTGGAATACAGGCGGCTATTCGGTTTTACACTCGATTCACCCCGATATGCTATCCAAACCCAATGGCCTGATTTTTTCTAACCTTATTACATTGCTAATGGGCTATGGCTTTTCAAAGCACCTATAAATGAATAGATGCATTTCTTTACCTTGACATACCGGGTGCAGGTGGCTGATGACGAGGATATCGATCAAAAAGTGGAAAATATCTGCCTGGAACAGAGTGCAGAGCTACCCCTGCAGGTCCTCTCAGAATCGCTGGCGGATAAAATTGTGGGTAAACCGAACTTCCGGCAGCAGGTCGATGAAGAGACCTACATCGTAAAGATTGACTGGCCTCTCCAAAATATTGGTGGAGAGATATCAAATTTTATCAATATCCTTTATGGAAACATTTCACTCCAACCCGGAATACGGGTCACGGATGCCAGCTGGAGACCACTGGCGGAGACCCTTTTTGGCGGGCCGGCGCTGGGCATTGAGGAGCTGAGAGCCCGGCTGAATATTACCGGACGAGCAATATCCTCAACAGCCGTTAAGCCGGTGGGGAAAAGTGCCGGGGAGCTGGCCGACCTGTGCTACCGTTTTGCAAAAGGGGGAATCGATATCATTAAAGACGATCACGGGCTTGCAAACCAGGTGTATGCTCCATTCCGTGAACGGGTACCGGCTTGTGTGCAGGCTGTTGAACGTGCGGCGGAAGAATCCGGCCGGCGATCATGGTACTTTCCCAATATTACCGCCCTGGCGTCGGACGCCGTGGACCGGTACGAGATGGCCGCCGATCTCGGGGCCGATGGCGTCCTTATCTGTCCCCACATCACCGGCCTTGAAACGATGCATCAACTGGCGCGTATGGAGATTAAGCTGCCGATCATGGCCCATCCCGCTTTTTCCGGATCGCTAACCACCGTTACGGGAAAAGGGCTGTCACCCGGCTTCCTGTATGGCCAGCTCTGGCGCGCATTGGGAGCGGATTTTGTGATTTATCCCAATGCAGGCGGCCGTTTTTCCTTTACGCTGGATGAGTGCCGGTCGATCAACAGGGCCGCCCGAGTACAAAACAGGGGACTATTCAAGTCTTCATTCCCCGTTCCGGCGGGCGGACTCAAGATCAGCAATATCGACCACTGGCTTGAAACCTATGGACCCGACACCGTGTTTTTAATGGGAGGCAGCCTGTACAAGCACCCCGGGGGGATAGAGACTGCAGCCAGTGAATTCAGCGAAATACTGACTAAAATAAAGGATGATGAAGAATAAAAACCGCTCAAAAGTGATCAAATGTTCTGACTATCAATGGGACGCTGTACCGCGGAAAGAGTATAAGGATGACAGCCAGTGCTACCGCGGGGTCCATCGGTATTCGCTGCTGGGGGAGGCCGATGATGAACAGCAGCTCAATTTTCAAACCCGCTATTTTGAAGTGGAGCCGGGGGGATATACCAGTTTTGAAATACACCGGCACCCGCACTCGGTAATTATCATACGGGGAGCGGGAGAGGTTGTACTTGGCAATGAATTGCATCAGGTCGGCCTCCACGATGTAATATTTGTAGCGCCGGAAACCCCGCACCAGTTTCACGCCACCGGTGAGGATCCTCTCGGGTTTATCTGTATTGTGGATCGCTATCGCGACCGCCCGACGCTGCCGGGTGATGAATTTATCAAGAATGAGATTACGGACGGCCAGGTGCGGGAAAAGATCAAGCGGTAAGCAGGTATTTCTTCCGGTAGTGTATCGAAACGGCAACGAAAGGAGAATTTTAAAAACCTTATATTTTATTTGAAATATACTGTGCAAGGGTCTTATATTTGGGTCTTCTGAAGCGGGAATAGCTCAGTGGTAGAGCATCACCTTGCCAAGGTGAGGGTCGCCGGTTCAAATCCGGTTTCCCGCTCTCGACAAAAGCTCTTACAGGTTGCTGTAAGGGCTTTTTTATTTTACCTGCCTGTTCGACGTATTATCTGCCACTCGCTTTTAGTCGCCGTTGTCCCGGCTTGTTTGCAGGGCTCACAACTCTTCAGGCCGGAGACGGATGAAGAATTATGAATTCCGATCAGATAGGACCGGGAGTGCTGGCCTATCTTCCCGCTGGGGCAGTACTGATTGAAAAGCTGGAAGTGATGAACGAAGGGAGGGCAGGGGGATGATCAAAACCACCTATGAGAAGGTGGTTATTTGAATGGAGTCCCGGCGGGTACTACACCGTATCAAATGGCACTTACTTGGAGAAATAGCTGAGAACCTTGCATCCTGAGCACGCATTTATAGAGAGCTTTGCAAGACCCTAACTTCCTCGTTCTGAGGGAATTGTACTCACGATTAAAGGACAATACGGTCGGTGATACAACCCCCTCCAACAAAATAGCAGGTTCTGCAAAGATCCCTTATAAAAACCTGGTACACAGATAGTCCGTCTGCTAAAAAGGAAGACCTACACACTATACATGTCCCGTGAATAATATCGGCAGAGTTGTTAAATATCCAGCTGTTGCTGGCCGGTACCGAGCTGCATCAGTTTTTTGGTCAGTTTTCTATTGGCTTTTGGAAAAGGGTATTCTTCCAGATCGCTTATGGCAATCCATTTTACCTCCTGGCTGCTGTTGGGCTCCGGCGTGCCATCCACCAGCTCGCACAGGAAAGCGTGCATCGTAATCTTGAAGTGCGAATAGGCGTGATCCAGCTTCATAAAAGGCTTGGTTATATTCACTCTTACCCCCAGTTCTTCCTCGAGCTCGCGTACCACGGTCTCTTCAATGTCTTCATTCTCCGTCTGTTTGCCGCCGGGAAACTCCCAGAGTCCGCCAAGCATTGCGTCTTCGGGGCGTAGTGCAATCAGCACTTCATCTTTCTCATTGTGGATAATTCCGACTCCGACCTGGTGATGCGGCTTCTTTTTGGCCGGCGATTTATAGGGTATATCGTCCGTTTTGACCGATTTATAGGCAATACATTCCGCGCTGACCGGGCAGTGGTTGCAATCCGGGTTGGAGGGTGCGCAGACGGTGGCCCCGAGCTCCATCATGGCCTGGTTGAAATCACCCGGGCGATCGGGATCAAGGAGCTCATCCGCCCGCTGCTGGATCTCATTTTTTGTGGCTGTGCGGCGGATATCATCTTCGATGCCGAAATACCGGCTCAACACCCGGATTACATTGCCGTCTACCACGGCATATTCTTTCTCAAAAGCGATGCTGAGTATGGCGGACGCGGTATAGGGACCGATCCCCTTCAACGATGTGATCTCATTCCAGGTGTCCGGAAGCTGCCCGTCGAAATCATTCACAACTGTTTGGGCCGCATGATGGAGATGCCGGGCCCGGCTGTAATATCCCAGTCCTTCCCACACCTTCAGCACCTCCTGCTGATCGGCCGCAGCCAGGTCCTGAACGGTTGGGAACCGCTCCACAAACCGGTAATAATAGGGCATCGCCTGGTCTACGCGCGTCTGCTGCAGCATTATTTCAGAAATCCACACTTTATACGGATCTCCACAGCTGCGCCAGGGGAGGTCACGTTTGTGCTGGTCGTACCAGGAAAGCAAATTGGAGCGAAAATTCAGTTCAGACACGAAGAAATTGTATTTAAAAATTGGAATTCAGGATAATCGTCATGCCGGATGACTTGCTCGTTCGGAGCGTACAATTTTCAGAAAAAGAAATCAATACGGTAGAGAGCACCATTTCAAACACCATCAGGGTCTTTTGCCGGAGCGGACCGAAAGATGAAATGTGGAGCAAAAATAGAAAAATCTAGTCGTTGTAAAAAAGGAGGATACCACTTATTATTTACTGGTCGATTTATTCCCTGTCTCGGGATTAACACAGGGTCACACTAAACAAGTGCTCTCAAATTCAGGACTTACATGCGCAGCCTGCTGTTTTTGTTTACGATTTCCACCGTTTTACTGTTCGCCTGCAACACACCCGAATCGAAGCGCAGTCCGGCTGCCAAAACTGACGTGGAGGAACCGGACAGCAGTTCGGTCAAACCCGCAAACGTCAATTACGATGTATATGGATTTCCGTATGACTCATCCCTGGTGAGCGATTTTGAGATTAAGCCGAATGAAAGCCTGTACGAAATCCTGGATCGATACGACGTTTCGCCCCGCCAGATCTATTCCATCACGCGTGAGGCCGAGAAAGTGGTGAATTTACGCTCGTTCAGGCCGGGACAGGAGTACCGGGTCTATGCTTCTGCCGATTCATCCAGCAAAATTTCACGTCTTGTCTGGCAGCCCGGACCGGTTGAATATGTCGTATTCGACTGGCAGGATTCGCTAAATGTCTACAAGAAACAGAAAGAGATTACCACCAAACGGGCGACCGCTTCCGCTGAAATCACCAGCTCGCTGTACAACGCCATGATGGCGGAGGATCTGAGTCCGCTGATGGCGAATAAACTCTCCGAAATTTATGCCTGGGAGATCGATTTTTTTGCTCTTCGCAAAGGTGATCGATTTAAAATTTATTATGAGCAGAAATTTGTTGACGGGACATTTTACAGCACGGGGGATATACTGGCCGCGGAATTTACGCACCGGGGTGAAACGCATAAAGCGTATAAATATGAAGGCGACGACATAGACGGCTACTTTGACGAGGAGGGGAGGAGCGTGCAAAAAGCGCTGCTAAAAGCCCCGTTTACCTATAGCCAGCGCATCAGTTCGAGATTCAGCCACAACCGCCTTCACCCGATTCTGAAACGGCGGATGCCGCATTACGGGGTCGACTACGCCGCTCCAACCGGAACGCCGGTACTTTCGGTGGGTGACGGGACAGTTACAGAAGCGCGGTACCGGGGCGCCAACGGAAATATTGTAAAGATTCGCCACAACAGCACTTACGAGACGGCATACCTGCATCTGAATGGTTTTGCGAGTGGCATCCGGCGGGGTGCCTCCGTGGAGCAGGGAGAAGTGATCGGGTATGTGGGAAGCACCGGGCGCTCAACGGGTCCCCACCTGGACTACCGGATATACAAGAACGATCAGCCGGTCAATCCGCTTACGATCGATCTCCCCGCCTCACGTTCTGTTCCCGAAGAGGAGATGGATCAGTTTTTCCAGGTCAGGAACTACCTGCAACAGGAGCTGGAAGCAGTTGATGAACCGGTTCCCCCAAGTAGCGAACCGGAACCGGCGGTGTTGAGCCGATAACCGTTAACCCGGATTTCTCACCAAGAAATTTTTATTCCCCGGACTCCTCGCTCCGCTGTATCTCAATTACCCTGATGTTAATATCAATCTGGGAGGCGGCTCCAAACTGGTCGGTTGCCACCACCTGGAAGCTGTTTTCGCCAACCTGCCGTGCGGTGGGGGTCCATTGGAACCGCCCGCTTTTTTCGTCCACGGTCGCTCCCTCCGGAAGATCTACTCCGATATACCGAATGAGGTCCGGATCATTGCCGTCGGGATCGGTCGCATTCACGGGCAGTGTGAATGATTCGCCCACCGGAATGGTAATCTGCCTGACGGGACTGAAGCGCGGGGGCGCGTTAAAAGATCGGACGTCAACTGTAAAACTGGTGCTGTCTACCTGCCCATCCAGTGAGCTGGCAATAATCTTAAAGTGGTGCCGTCCAGTGTTGTTGGATTGCGGCTGCCAGTAAAAGCCGTTCCCCCGGATGTTGGCATTCTGGATGTTGGACTGGTAGGCAAATTGCAGGTTTTCAAGGGGGTAGCTGCCCTCCAGCTCAATCGCCTGAAGAACGGGCTTGGGATAGGGAACAGTTATATTCTGAATCGGTTTCAGCGCGAGGGTGGAGGAAGCTTCGGGTTGGGCAGAGTCCGTTTCTTCGGCAGTGGCAACTTCAGCCACGGTAATGGGATTCAGCTGGTTATACTCAGAGAGCCACAGCTGATCCTGGGTAACGGTAAAATAGTTGCCGGCATCCCGGTCTTTTTTCCAAAGCTGGGGAGCACGACTGCGGTAGGAGGTCCACAGCCGGTTGGATTCCCCCCTGATGATCAACCAGTTGTTCCAGGACTCAATCTTCTTGACCGATTCTCCAATGGAACCAAGTTCAGAGAGATCCCCACTCCCGTCGATCTCGTAAATGCGTCCGGATGGATCAGAACCCAGAAGTTGTTCATCAATGACAAAGATATGTTCCAGGGGATGTTCCAGCTGCAGTTGGTTCGAGAGGGATATCTCGCCATTCCCGTCATTTTCGGTAAAAATGAGGAGGGTGCCATCGTCGGCCAAGGCAAACAGCTGGCTGCTGCTGGTTTCGAGATCTACAACCGGTTTCTGCCGTGTTTCTATGCGGGTGACGGCCGAATCCACCGATGCGGGGGTGGAAAGATCGAGGCGGCCCAGTCCATCCGTCCCCATCGCTATGTAGAGAAACTGGTCCATGCGCCGGGCGTCAAGGGGGGGAGCCGGTAACTGGGTGGAGGAGTAAACGCCGAGCACAGAGGTCGGCTCGAGCACCGTAAGCCGCCTGGAATCACCAAAAAGATATGCAAAACGGATATCACTCGTCATTTTGTACCCGCGCCGGGCCATTCCCGACGAGGAATAGAGCCATTGAAGAGAATCTGGGCGGGTGCGGAACAGGACCATCCCCTCCGTTTCAGAGAGTACATACAGGTGGGCGGGAGAGCTCTCCACGGCGATGACCGACGGGATCTCCATGACGTAGGAATAATCCTTGGAGAGTTCAGGCTGGGCCCTCGCATTGGAGGCAATGAGGACTCCAAAAAATGAAACAAGCAAAAATGTGAACGGTAATTTCTTCATACTGAGTGCTGATTTATAACCAATGATGCATTTTATACCAGTGGATGGTCCTGGAGATCCCTTCCGCCAGGGTGTATGTCGGGCTGTAGTCCAATTCCTCCCGGGCCTTGTCAATATTACATGTCCATTCCAAAACCAGCTCGTTTGCCTTGTCGCGGTTTATAACGGGATAGGTTCCGAAAAATGATGCCGCTTTTTCAACTGCACCGGCAATTTTTTTTACGATCTTGGGCTTAATATAAATGGGAATGGCTTTTTTACCTAAAACCTTTGTGGATGTTTCGCGGATTTCATTCCAGGTGTGCAGCTGTTTTCCGGATATGAAGTAGGTGTGAACACCGGGCTGCTGCCGTTCAGCTGCCTTCAGGATGGCCTGTATCACATCCATTACGTACACCATCGAAATTTTTGGATGCTCCCCGTCCCCGATGATCGGGCAAATGTGCTTGTCAACCATCTTGAAGAAGGAGTAGATCTGGTCTTCGCGGGGGCCGTATACCGCCGAGGGGCGCAGGATCGTTATCGACTGATCTCCGGAAGCCACCCGGTGTATCATCTCTTCCATCTGTTTTTTTGATCGCCCGTACATGCTGACCGGCTTCATGGGATCTTCTTCGGTGACGGGTGTACCGTTTTCGGGGGTTGGTCCCGCGGCAGCCAGGGAGGAGAGGACGACAATATTCCGGACGCCCTGTTTCTGAGCTACCCGGAGAAGATGCTCGGTCGCCTCCACATTGGCCTGTTCAAACTGCTGCCAGGTCGGGGCTTTTACTACGCCGGCCGCGTGGAAAATGACATCTGTGCCCGCAACAGCACTTTTGAGTGTGGGAATGTCGTGGAGATCGCCGGGAACTTTTATGTAGTCATTTCCCTTCAACCACTTTTCACTGTTACGCACAAGACATCGAATTTCGGAGAATCGCTGGTCTTCGATAAGCGTATCAACCAAATGGCTGCCGATAAATCCGGTACCGCCAGTAATAAAGGCTTTCATCAAATTTCGTATATTCCAGATTTCAGAATTTGAACATTCAAAGCGTCACCAAGATACGAATCACACCGGTCCTTTTGAAAATTTATGAGTGAGTTACGCGTCGCAATTTTTACCGGCAATTACAATCATATCCGAGACGGGGTATCACTGACCCTAAACCGTCTTGTCGACTTTCTGGAACGGCAGGGGGTAAAGGTACTGGTGTTTGGTCCCACTATTGAAAATCCCCCGATTGACCACAACGGGGAGCTGGTTGCGGTTCCCTCCGTACCGATGCCGGGGCGTTCGGAATACCGTGTGACGGTCGGGTTCCCGGAATCGGCCCGGCAGCGCCTTTCGGAGTTCAATCCAAATTTGATTCACCTGGCCACTCCCGACCTGCTGGGATTTCGTGCGATGCGATACGCCCAGTCTCACAACATCCAATTTGTGTCATCCTATCACACCCATTTTACGAGCTACCTCAAATATTACAACCTGGAAATGCTGGAAGTGCTCGCATGGAAATACCTGGTGTGGTTTTACAAGCAGTGCAGGCATGTGTACGTGCCGTCCCCCTCGATGGCCGAAGAGTTGAACAACCAGGGAATTGAGGAGGGAATAAGGATTTGGACACGGGGAGTAAATACCGATCAGTTCAGCCCGGAGAACCGCGACATGGAATGGAGGAGATCGATCGGTATTGAAGATGATGAGCAGGTTGTGACGTTTGTTTCCCGGCTGGTATGGGAAAAAGATCTGCAAACGTATGTGGATACCATTAAAAAACTGAAGGAGAGTGATGTCAGGATCAAACCGATGGTAGTAGGCGACGGACCCGCTAAAAAAGAGCTACGGCAGATGCTTCCGGAGGCGCATTTTACCGGGTTTATCACCGGTGAAACTCTCGGAAAGGCATATGCCAGCAGCGACATTTTCCTGTTTCCCTCCGATACCGAAACGTTTGGAAATGTCACCCTGGAGGCGATGTCGAGCGGACTTCCCTGCGTAGTGGCCGATGCCACGGGCAGCAGGTCGCTGGTGGAATCGGGAGTCAACGGGCTCCTTGCATCTCCGCGAAATACCGGTGAGTTTGCGAGTGCCGTACTTGCCATTGCCGAAGATAATGAACTTCGAAAGAGGATGGGCGCGGCAGCACGTCAAAAAGCACTGGCCTATTCCTGGGATAATGTAAATGGCGAGCTCCTGGATAATTATCGAGATGCCCTGCGGGAGCCGAAACCCTCTCTGAAATTTTAAAGAAATCAGTACCATTGAATATTCTGTACGTATCACATACGCATCCGCCCGAGGGTGCGATACTGGAAAATGTGGGCGGGATGCAGCGCGTCAGCCTGCAATTAATCAAGGAATTGGAAAAGCGGGAAGACCTGTCGGTATTCCGGGAGACAATCAACGCATCCGGCAAGGGGTGGATCGGCCTCAGCACGTTTGCCTTTCTGATGAAAAACCTGGTCGGGCTGCCCGCCAGGGCTCGGCAGGTAAATGCGGATGTCATCCTGTTCTCCTCCATGGTTACGGCGAGCCTGGCCTGGTTTATCAGGAACAGGATCGAGATTCCCATGGTGACGATCAACCACGGGCGGGATGTAACCTTGTCGAACCCCCTGTACCAGAGGTTTGTCCCCCGTGTTTTCTCAAGTCTTGACGGAGTGATATCGGTTTCTTCGGCCACCCGGAAAGAGTGCATAAAACGGGGCATGGATCCCGCCAAGGGCGTTGCCCTGGGGAACGGCTTCAACATGGAGCGGCTGGGAGACTTCCCCAACAAGCAGATATCAAAAAATGAACTGCAGGAGCAGTTTGGTATAGATCTGGAGGGAAGGTTTCTGCTGCTGTCTGTCGGCCGCCAGGTTAAGCGGAAGGGACATGAGTGGTTTATACGGAAGGTGTTCCCAAAGCTGAGAAAAGACCTCGTCTTTGTGACAGTGGGTGACGGTCCCGAGGAGGAAAACATCCGTGCGGCAGCCGAAGAAAGTACGGGGAGCGACCGCATCTATCTGATGGGCCGGCAGCCAGATGCGATCCTGGAGAAAATATATTCGGCGGCCGACCTGTTTATGATGCCCAATATACCGGTTGAAGGGGATATGGAGGGATTTGGTATTGTGTTGCTGGAGGCCAACATGGCGCGAACTCCCGCTGTGGCCGCCGACCTGGAAGGTATCAAGGATGTTATTACCGATGGCAAGAACGGGTACCGTCTCCCTCCCCTGGATGAGGAAGCATTTGCAGAAAAGATTAATACAATTTTGGACAACGGGTTATCCGCCTTTTCTGATCAGGCGCGTTCATTTGTGCAGGAGCAGTTCAGCTGGAACAATGTGGCACAAAAATATATTGGATTTATTGAACATGTAATCAGGCAGTTTTCGACTGTGAAAACGCAAAATTAACATTATCATAATCATAATTTGATTGGTGCTTATATTGGAGGTATATTTGCCTAGATAAGCACCAATCAGAAGCCGAAATCTGGAAGGAATGGCTGAATCTAACACCGATCTTAAGAAAAACGATATTTTTTCGAAAGCTTTTGATTTTACAAAAGCCGATGAAGTAAAAGCTGAGGGGCTGTACCCCTATTTTAAACCCCTTCAGGCTACTGATGGAACTACAGTGAAAATTGAAGGCCGTGAATTGATTATGGCCGGATCCAACAATTATCTCGGGTTAACAAACGACCCGCGGGTCATCAAAGCCGCCCAGGATGTAATCACTGACTACGGGACCGGATGTACGGGGTCCCGGTACCTGAACGGAACTCTTGACTTGCACCTGGAGCTTGAGGAAAAGCTCGCTGATTTTATGCGGAAAGACGCCTGCGTACTGTTTAGTACCGGCTACCAGACCAACGAAGGGTCGATTCAAACCATCGCCGGCCGCAAGGATATTATCTTTTCTGACAAGGACAACCACGCCTGCATCGTAACCGGAACGCTTGTTTCGAATGCCAAGACGATGCGCTACCAACACAATGACATCGATCAGCTGCGCATGCTGATGGAACGTGCCGATGAGGATGCGGGCAAGCTCATCGTCAGTGACGGCGTTTTTTCTATGTCGGGTACCATTGCAAAAGTTCCCGAACTGGTTGAACTGAAAAATGAGTTTGGCGCCCGCCTGTATCTTGATGATGCCCATGCCATAGGTGTTGTGGGGGAGGGCGGCCGGGGGTCTGCTTCTACGTTTAACCTGATGGATGAAGTTGACTTGATCAGCGGTACCTTTTCCAAATCTTTTGCCTCGCTCGGTGGATTTATCGTTGGGGACAAAGAGGTGATTGAATATATTCGCCACCACTCCCCGGCTCATATCTTTAGTGCCTCCATGCCCCCGGCCAACGTGGCTACGGTATTGAAAGCGCTTGAAATCCTTCAGGAAGAACACTGGCGGCTGGAGCGCCTGCAGGAGATCTCCGATTACATGCGCAAGGAACTCCGTGAAATGGGATTTAATGTCTGGAGCAGCCAAACGCCCATCATTCCGGTAGTGATTGGAGAGATGCTCGAATGTTTTAAATTCTGGAAAGATCTTTTTGAAGCGGGTGTCTACGTCAATGCCGTGGTTCCTCCCGCCGTGCCGCGTGGACAGTCGCTTATGAGAACCAGTTATATGGCTACTCATACTGACGATCACCTCAACAAAATTCTTGAAGCATTCAGAACGGTCGGGATAAAACGGGGATTGATTGACCGGAACGGCCATTCACTTATAGATGTCGAGTGATTCTGTGGCGGAACAGACAAAAACCAATGGGGTCAGCATTGTAACGACCAACGAGGAGCGGCAGCAGTTCCTCGAATTTCCCTATCAGCACTATGCCGATGACGAGCACTGGATCCCACCGCTCAAAATGGAGCAGAAAAAACTGATAGATACCGATAAAAATCCTTTCTACAACAATGCGGATATCGCCCTGTTTTTAGCAGAACAAAACGGGGAGGTCTGTGGGCGCATCGCAGCTATCGAAGATCGCCGATACAACGATTATCACAATACCAAAACCGGTTTTTTCGGCTTTTTTGAATGCATTAACGACCAGTCGCTGGTCGAGCTCCTTTTTAAGGTGGCCGTGGATTGGCTCAAGGAAAAAAATTTGACTACGCTGATGGGGCCAACGTGCCCCAGCATGATGGATGAAATCGGGATCCTCGTGGACGGATTTGAGTACGACCCAAGTATCATGATGCCCTATCATAAACCCTACTACGATGAGCTGCTCCAATCGGTCGGCTTTGAAAAAGAGATGGACCTGTATGCCTTTCGGGTAGACCAGGACGGGGTGGCCCTGGACCGGATGAATCGGGCTGCGGAGATCATGAAAAAGAGATATCCGTCGCTTTCGGTACGCAGTGTCGATTTGAAGAATATTAAAGAGGAAGTCGAAATCGTTCGCGAGATATTTAACAAAGCCTGGTCAGAGAATTGGGGGTTTATTCCGCTTACCAGGGAAGAGCTGATCGCACTGGCAGATGACTTGAAGCTGATTCTGGATCCCGATTTTGCCCATATTGCGGAAGTTGAGGGGCAACCCGTGGCTTTTTCGATCGGTCTGCCGGATCTAAACCAGGCCCTGAAACACCTGGACGGGACCCTGTTTCCATTTGGTATATTTAAGCTGCTCTGGCATAAGCGTAATATTAACCAGATCCGAACGGCGCTAATGGGCGTTCTTCCTGAATACCAGGGAAAGGGATTTGATGCCCTGTTTCACCGGCTGGCAATCCTTAATGGAAGGGAGAAGGGAATCTACTCTTCTGAGTTGAGCTGGGTACTCGAGACCAATACCAACATGGTGCGGGTGGCGGAGCGGCTGGGAGCGGAGAGGGAGAAAACCTATCGCATGTACAAGATGGACGGACTCAACTCCCGGTTTACGTAGAAATGTAACCGTTCCACATGTAGTATGTAAGGTACTACGATGATTCATTTTTTATTCATAGAATTTACCTACCTTTGAATGCCTGTACTCTGCGTGATAATCTGGACTGCAGGCATGCATAATACCAGTAAATAAAGATGAGGATGTTTCTGTCATGAGTGAATTTCGTATTGAGAAGGATTCAATGGGCGAAGTGCGAGTTCCCGAAAATGCATACTACGGGGCGCAAACACAGCGGGCTGTTGAAAATTTCCCGGTAAGTGGATATACGTTTTCACGTGAGTTTATCCAAGCCCTGGGTCTGGTAAAAAAGACCGCTGCAAAGGTTAACGCCGAACTTCAGATGATTGATGCCGACCTGGCTGAGGCGATACAGCAGGCGGCCCGGGAGGTCATGGAGGGTGAACTAGACGAGCATTTTCCCATCGACATTTTCCAAACGGGATCCGGTACCTCAACCAATATGAACGCCAATGAGGTGATTGCCAACCGGGCCAATGAGATTTTGGGAGCGGAGAAGGTCCATCCCAACGATCACGTCAATTTCGGGCAAAGTTCAAACGATGTTATTCCCACGACGATCCGGCTTGCCGCGGTTTCCGGGGTTCGCAGTGCGCTGATTCCGGCCTTGCAGAAACTGCGGAGTGCTTTTTTGGACAAGGGTCGGGAGCTTTCCGAAGTCGTAAAAACGGGCCGAACGCACCTGATGGATGCGATGCCGGTAACAGTGGAACAGGAATTCAGCGGGTATGCGCGGCAGCTTGAGCTGGGGGTCAAGAGGTTGGAACAGACGGTTCAGCGCCTGCAGGAGCTCCCGCAAGGCGGTACGGCTGTGGGTACAGGACTAAATACAAACCCGGAATTTGGAGAGCGATTTGCGAGGGCGGTTTCTGAGGAAACCGGGTATGAATTCAGCGAGGCCGAAAACCATTTTGAGGCGCAATCTACGGTCGATGCACCGGTGGAATTAAGCAGCCAGTTAAAAACGATTGCCGTAGGCATGATGAAAATTGCGAATGACCTGCGCTGGATGAATTCAGGTCCCAACAGCGGTATCGGGGAACTGCAGCTTGAGGCCCTGCAGCCGGGCTCGTCGATTATGCCGGGGAAGGTGAATCCGGTGATAGAGGAGGCGGTAGCGATGGTCTGTGCGCAGGTTATTGGCAACGACTCCACTGTTACGGTAGCTGGACAGGCAGGAAATTTTGAGCTTAATGTGATGTTGCCCGTTGTTGCGCGAAACCTGCTGGAATCGATCGCGCTGTTGTCAAATGCTGCACGGGTTGAAGCCGAAAAAAGTGTTTCCCGCCTGAATGTCAACAAGGAGCGGATTGACGAGATAGTAGGCAGAAATCCGGTGTTGGTTACAGCACTAAATCCGATTATCGGGTACGATAAAGCGGCAAAAATTGCCAAAAAAGCTTTTGCTGAGAAACGGCCGGTCAAAGAGGTGGCCCGTGAAATGACGGATCTTTCTGACGAGGAGCTGGATGAAGCGCTGGACCCGATCAAACTGACCAGGGGGGGATTCAGTTCGTAACTACGGAGTACCGGAGAAAGGAAAAAATGTTTACATGAATTGACACTAATGTTACAGCATTGCCGAAGGGCGGCTTCAGTTTTGTAAATAAAAGCCGATTCTTTTATTATTGTAATAGCAGTTCTGCTCCAGTGATCTTATCCAAAATGTGACTTTTACTGCCGGTAAACGTGAAGAAAATGAGTGACAATGGCTGATACTCACACAACTAAAGGTATCTCACAGAATGGAACAAACTCCAGGCGTGGAGCAGAACGCTCTGATCAATCAGAAAAAATCAAAGAGATCCTTGAAGATTATCGTTTAGCCGTTGTCAGCCGTGAAATCTCTTACCTCGGGCGAAAGGAAACCCTGACCGGCAAGGCAAAATTTGGAATTTTTGGCGATGGAAAGGAGCTCCCCCAGCTTGCGATGGCCAAATATTTCAGGGACGGGGATTTCAGGGCGGGATACTACCGAGATCAAACCTTTATGCTGGCAATAGGAAAAGTGACTGTTCGCCAGTTTTTTGCCCAGCTCTACGCTCATCCCAATACGAAAGCGGACCCACATTCGGGCGGGCGCCAGATGAATGCGCATTTCAGTACACATAGCCTGGACAAGGATGGAAGCTGGAAAGACCTGACCTCCCAAAAAAACAGTTCTCCAGATATTTCTCCCACGGCCGGGCAGATGTCGCGGTTGCTTGGGCTGGCACAGGCCTCTAAAGTCTACAGAAATGAAGAAGTCCTCCAAGATGAGAGGTTTAAAAAGTTTTCAGTTAACGGAAACGAGATTGCATGGGGAACAATCGGGGATGCCAGTACCTCGGAGGGTGTTTTTTGGGAGACGGTAAATGCGGCCGGCGTCATGCAGGTTCCGATGGTACTTTCGGTCTGGGATGATGGTTATGGCATCTCCGTCCCCCGAAAATACCAGACTACAAAAGCCAGTATCTCCGAGGCGCTTTCCGGCATGCAGCGGACGGAAATTAAAAACGGTCTCGAAATTCTGACGGTCAAGGGCTGGGATTACCCGGCCCTTGTTGACACATACCAAACGGCTGCCGGGATTGCGCGAAAAGAGCATGTGCCGGTGCTGATACATGTCCAGGAGGTAACCCAGCCACAGGGGCATTCCACCTCCGGTTCGCACGAGCGCTATAAATCGGAACAACGGCTGGAGTGGGAAGAGAAATATTGCTGTGTAGCTCAAATGAGAAAATGGATTCTCAAAGAGGAGCTGGCCGCTGAAACCGAGCTGAATGCCATCGAGGAGGAAGCGGAGAGCTATGTAAAACGTGAACAGGACGCGGCCTGGCAGGCGTTTACCAGCGAAATTAAGAAGGAGCAGCGTACGGCTGTTCAGATCATTGACAAGATGATCGCGGAAAGTGAAGCCCCGGAGTCACTCAAGGCCGTTAAAAAAGAGATGAATACCCCGATGGTCACCCTGCGCAGGCATGTTATGGCAGGGGTGCGAAAGGCGCTGCGCGTGGTGCGCGATCAGCAGCTTGATTCGAAACAGGAGCTTGTCGACTGGATCAGGGAGACCAAGCAGGATAATTTTGAACGCTATCATTCCCACCTGTACAGCGAATCTGATAAGTCACCGCTGAATGTCAAGGCAGTGCGTCCAACCTATGCCGATCATGCTGAAGAGGTTGACGGGCGCATTGTCTTGAGGGATAATTTTGACAAGTTGTTTGAAAAATACCCGGAGGTCCTGGTTTTTGGCGAAGACAGTGGAAAGCTGGGGGATGTGAACAAGGGGTTGGAGGGACTTCAAAAAAAATACGGGAAAATTCGTGTGGCAGATACCGGGATTCGGGAGGCTACAATATTGGGCCAGGGTATTGGGCTGGCGCTGCGTGGACTCCGCCCGATCGCTGAAATTCAGTATCTCGACTATATTCTATACTGTTTCCAGGGAATGAGTGATGATCTTGCCACACTGCATTACCGCAGTGCCGGTGGCCAGAAAGCTCCCGTAATTGTTCGGACCCGAGGTCATCGCCTGGAGGGTATATGGCATTCCGGGTCACCGATGGGCATGATTATTAATGGGATTCGTGGAATTCACGTCTGCGTGCCGCGCAATCTCACGGAGGCTGCGGGTATGTATAACACCCTGCTACAGGGCGATGATCCCGCCCTGGTTATTGAACCCCTCAATGCATACCGACTAAAAGAGAAAATGCCCCAGAATATCGGGGAGTTTACCATCCCGCTGGGAGTGCCCAAAGTGATACGAGAGGGAACCGATATTACCATCGTTTCCTATGGATCTACCTGTAATGTGTGTGAAGATGTGCTTCCGGAGCTGGATGAGGCAGGTATCTCTGCTGAACTTATTGATGTCCGAACACTCTTGCCCTTTGACCGCCATCACAAGATCATTCGTTCGCTCAGGAAGACCAATCGTATCCTTTTTGTGGATGAGGATGTCCCCGGCGGTGCTTCCGCATACATGATGCAGAAAGTGCTGCAGGAGCAAAAAGGGTATTTTTATCTGGACTCTGAGCCCTTGTGCCTGACCGCCAAAGAGCACCGGCCTGCATATGGATCCGATGGCGACTACTTCTCCAAGCCGAACACCGATGACATTTTTGAGGCAGTGTACCAGATTATGAATGAGGCCAATCCTGAAGCGTATCCTGCTATCTATAACAACGAGGTTGGGCATTAACCGCATAGCACGAACGTGTGCTTTCCCTTGCCGGTAAAAACGTTCACTTCGCATTTCCAACAGATTACAGGCTTCCACAAGAAGCTACGGCAATTTTTTGGTTTCTATACCTGTTTATAAGAGGGCGTTGTAAAATCCCAAATCCTCAAATCCTCGTTTTGAGGGGGGCTCCCGTTTAAAGGTCACCAAAGTCGGTGGTACAACCATCTCCCAACAAAATAGCAGGTTCTGCAAAGGTCCCGATAACTTACTCCCGAATAGAAGTCAGGTGTTAATCCGGATTATTCACCAAGAAATTTGTTCTACTTCGTGAATAATCCGGGTTAAATGAAGGTGTCCTGCTTTTAGGAGGTTTCATCCTGTCATGGGTGACAGTTTAAATTCAAGTAACCGGAAAGTGAAAATTCGACTGATTATTGAAGAAAAACCTTGTCAAGGGATACCGATTCAGGAGAGCAGTTGGTCGATAAATATGATAATCCAGACGGCGGGAAGGTAAAAGAAGGATGCAAACATCAGTTTTTTTGCTTTCTCCTTGGTGCGGTCGAAGGCGAAACGGATACCGTACCACAGGAAGGCGATGGCGCAGGCCATTCCTCCAGCCAGGTAGGTCAGACCACTTAAGTCAACAGCATACAAAGCCCAGGTAGCCGGTAAAAGGGCGACAAGGCACCCAACTATAAGCATAACGGCTTTGGTGCCGTTCTCGTCATTTTTAGGAAGCATACGGAACCCTGCGTTACGGTAATCATCTTTGCATACCCATGCAATGGCCATCACATGAGGCACTTGCCAAAGAAATACAATCGCAAAGAGCGACCACATGCCGGCATCTCCCAGGTGCCCGGTGGCCGCTGCCCATCCGCCAACAGGTGGCAGGGCTCCGGGTACTGCCCCGATAAAGACGTTGGCCGCTGAAACACGTTTCATGGGAGTGTAAGCTCCCAGGTATATGATGGTTGTGGCAATGGAAATCATGCCGGCCAGGAGATTAACCATAAAAATCATATACGCTGAACCGGCAAGGATCAATACCAGTGAAAATGTTACACTTTGTTTGGGGGTTATCTTGCTGGAAGGCAGAGGCCGTGTTTGGGTTCGTTTCATCTGTCCATCCAGTCGCCATTCGAGGAACTGGTTATGGGCGGCGGTGCCCGAAGCGATCAACCAGGTACCGAGTGCGGCATGGGCCATAAGCACAAAATTCAGGCTGCCGGCCGAACCCAACACAAATCCTATCAGCATGCTGGCCAGCACGGTAAAAGTGATTCCGGGCTTGGTCAGCTCGTAGTATGCTGACAGCGTCTCAACATTAAACCATTTCGAAAGGGTGGTGTCGGTACTTAACTTCATGCGGATTTTCTGATTTTGTAACAGGCTAAATTTAGGGAATAATTTGTAGAATTGTTACCTGAATTGGGACTGCAGGAGACTGGTCAAACCCGGTTATTTGTTTCAAAATTATCTGCCGTTTAAAATTGATTTACACTTTAAAGGAACTGGGAAAGAGGATAATTGTTATCTTTAGAGACGTGGAGGCCACGTTTATTTAAGTATCTGAAATTCTATATAAATATGACGCTGAATACCTACCAAAAGACGGCTATAACAACGGTTGGAGCTACTATTTTTCTTATTTTCGTGGGTGGACTTGTTCGTGCCTCGGGAGCCGGACTCGGCTGCCCCGATTGGCCAAAATGTTTCGGCATGTGGATTCCGCCTACCAGTCTCGACGAGCTCCCCCCCGAGTTCAATGCCTCCCAGTTTAATGTGCTTAAAACATGGACAGAATACCTGAATCGGCTGGTGGGCGTGATCATCGGGTTGCTGATCACGGCAACGTTCCTTCTTTCGTTTCGGTACAGGAAAAGCCAGCCTGAAGTTTTCTACAGTTCGGGTGCCGCTTTCGTGCTGGTGCTCGTACAGGGGTGGCTGGGAGGACAGGTTGTAATTACGGGACTCAGTGAGTGGCTGATTACGCTCCACATGGTACTGGCAATGGTTATTATGACGATACTGCTGTTTGCCGCGTTCCGCGCAACCAGGAAGGAGTGGAGTGTTGAAATTCAACCCAAACACAGGAGGTGGCTGTTTTGGTCCGGCGTAGCATTGCTTGCCTTTACGATGGTACAGCTGGTGATGGGAACCCAGGTACGAGAGGCGATTGATGTCGTTAAAAACAGTGCAGCTCCCCCGCCCCGGCAACTTTGGTTGCAGGAAGTGGGATTTTGGGACGAAATACACCGAAGTTTTTCATGGACACTTTTCCTCTTGGGGGGAGGAATCTTTTATTTTGCAAAGTGGAAGAGCGATTCAATACTGCTTGGTCGGTTGGCATCGGTGATATTTGGCCTTATTCTCTTCCAGATATTAATTGGTGTGGGCCTGTATTACCTTGGCATGCCTCCTGTTTACCAGGTCATGCATTTGGTGGGAGTAGCCATTTTAATATGCGCGGAGTTTTTACTGCTGCTGATATTAAAAAATGATGTCAGCGCGGCATAGGAACTGCCTGTTCCATTTGAAAAATTTTTCAAAGAGGCTTTACAATAGCCTGATATCCTCTCGTTTTGAGAGTTCTACTCCCGTTTTAAAGTCACCAATGTCGGTGGAACAACCACCTCCAACAACATTGTAGGTTCTGCTAAACCCTTCCAAAATAATAAAAGCCGGTTTTTTTAAATTCAAACCGGCTTAAGAGATATAGATTACGGAACGGGAATCTAAAAGCCCGGGATCGGATTTGCCCGGAAGAGCGTATCCAGCATGGAGAGCCCCACCAATAATCCCAAAAACAGGATGGAAGCGATAAAGAGCATGGAATTAAATTTTGCATCCCAGTAAAGGTTCATGAAAAAGAGGGCGACCAGGCTCGCTTTCATTACGGCTACAATCATGGCCACGATGATAGACCAGGGATGAGGAAGTGCCAGGTAGTGAACTCCCACCGTAACGATTGTTAAAATGAACAGGGCGCCCGCTACAGAAAGAAGTATTTTGTCGGATGAAATATGATGTCCACTCATGGATCAAAGAAACGTTTTGAGTTATCAGTATCAGTCAATTAAGTAGAAAAGTGGGAACAGGAAAATCCAGATGATATCGACCAGGTGCCAGTAAAGCCCGGTAATCTCCACCGGTGTGTAATATTCGCTGTGGAAAGCTCCTTTTGAGGCCTTGACCAGCAGCCAAACCATTAAACCAATTCCTATTACTACGTGGATACCATGCAGGCCGGTCATCATGTAGTAGAGGCTGAAAAAGATGTGGGCTTTCGGGTGGTCGATAGCCTCATAGGCATAAAATTCACCTGGAAAAATACCAATATGGAATTTATGGGTGTATTCAAAATATTTAATCACCATAAAAACAAAAGCAAGCGCAATGGTGATGCCGAGATTGATGATAATCCCTTTTTTCTGGTTGAGCTGGGCCGATTTAATTGCCATAGCCACCGTCAGGCTACTGCCGATCAGCACGATGGTGTTAACGCCGCCCCACAGGGTATCAAGTTCCTCCGATGCCAGGGTGAACAGTTCAGGATACCATGCCCGGTAGATGATATAGGCAGCAAACAGTCCGCCAAAAAAGAGAATCTCGGTTACCAGGAAGATCCACATTCCCATCTTTGCTGAATCAAATTGTTGCTCACTGTCAACAAAGTGATGTTGAACGTGGGTTGCTGTTGAATGATTCGCCATGATTACTGTTTATTTTCTGTGTTAAATTCGCTTGTTGTCTGGTGATTTTCGGGTGTCGGAGTCGTTATTCCTCGGCTTCCACTTGATCGGGGTCGGTGCCTGAGGGAACGCCCGCCTCATGTTCGGCCGCATGGCCATTTTCACTCTGAATGAGACCCAGCTGGAAATCCTCCATCGGCTGGTGATAGTCGTACGGACCGTGAATAACCACTGGAGTGTGCTCGAAGTTGTGGGGCGGGGCCGGAGAGGCTATCTGCCATTCCATAGCACGGCTTCCCCACGGATTTGCTCCCGCTTTCTTGCCTTTGAACAGGGAGTATAAAAGATAGACGAGGACCAGCATGAAGCCTCCACCCAGGATAAATGCTCCTACCGTTGAAACCTGGTGGTAGACGGTAAACTGTTCAACGTAGTTGTAGTAGCGGCGCGGCATCCCCTGTGCTCCCATAATGAATTGCGGGAGGAACGTAACACTAAAGCCGAGTGTGATAAGACCACCTGCAATTTTGGCAAGCGTTTCGTTATACATGACTCCAAATATTTTGGGCCACCAGTAGTGGAGCCCGGCAAGGAACGCCATCACCATACCTCCCACCATGACAAAGTGGAAGTGGGCGACCACGTAATATGTATCATGCAGGTGGATGTCAAGGGCAATTGTAGCCAGTACAATTCCGGTTAAGCCACCGATGAGAAACAGGAAGAAGAATCCCAAAATATACAGGAGCGGCGTTTGGAGTGAGATCGAACCCTTGTGCATGGTAGCCAGCCAGTTGAACATCTTAATACCAGTGGGAATACCGACGAGGAAAGTCAGGAATGAAAAAATCGTTGAGGCCAGCGAAGCCTGACCGGAAGTAAACATGTGGTGTCCCCAAACCAGGAAGCCGATAAAGGCGATCGCAAGCGAAGAGAGGGCGATAGCCCAGTAACCAAAAACCGTTTTCTTGGAAAAGGTGGAGACAACCTCGGAAACGATGCCAAAGCCGGGTACAATCATGATGTAAACAGCAGGGTGCGAATAAAACCAGAACATGTGCTGGTAGAGCACGGGATCTCCGCCAAGTGCGGGATCAAAAATTCCAACACCCAGGAGCCGCTCCATGCCAACCAGCAGCAGCGTAATGGCCAGCACGGGGGTGGCCAGAATCTGAATGATGCTGGTGGCATATAATCCCCAGCAGAACAGCGGCAGCTTGCCCCAGGTCATGCCGGGCGCCCGCATTTTATGGATGGTGGTAATAAAGTTAACCCCCGTTAAAATAGAGGAAAAGCCGATAATAAACACGCCAAACGTCATGGCAGTAACCGCACCTCCAGTCGTTGCAGAGTAGGGGGTGTAAAAGGTCCAGCCCGTATCGAGCCCGCCGGAGACAATGACATATAGCGTTCCGATTGCACCGGCCATGTAGAGGTACCAGCTCATCAGGTTTAGCCTTGGAAACGCCACATCTTTGGCCCCAAGCTGGATCGGCATGATAAAGTTGCCCAGTACGGCCGGCACCGAGGGGACCAGGAACAGGAAGATCATGATTACGCCGTGGAGCGTAAACAATTGGTTATACCCGTCGGCGGTGAGGAAGCCCAGTGTGGGGCCGGGCGTCCAGAGTTCCATCCGGATCAGCAGGGCCAGGATTCCACCTGCAGCAAAAAATACAGATATACCGATGAGATACAGTACCCCGATGCGTTTGTGATCTAATGTTGTCAACCACGACCACAGGCCAGATTCAACATTAAGATAATTTTTTTCAGCCCGTTCATCCGGTTTATACCGGCGAACTTTCATTTTTTTTGTTAAAGAACCGGAATTAGATTCTGCCGTTGCCATGTTACTACAGTGTTTTTATGTATTCGATAATTGCATTAATCTGTTCATCCGAGAGAACACCCTGGTATGGGGGCATTACGTTGCTGTAGCCCTCCACGATATGAGCACCCGGGTCCAAAATTGACTCTCTGAGATAATTTTCATCAACAGTTACAGTCGTTCCATCTGCAAGCGGTTCTTCAGAACCAAATTTATTTTGCCATGAAGGACCCGTCATTTCGGTTCCGTCCACAGAGTGACAGGTAGTGCAGGCGTTTTCCTGTACCAGCTGCTCGCCCCATTCGGCGGGCGTCATATCATCAGGCTGGGAGCCGCCCCCCGCGTTTTCTCTCAACCAGGTTTCAAAATCTTCCTCACTTTGAACAACCACACTGCCGGTCATATTTGAGTGGTCTGTCCCGCAGTATTCCGTACAAAAGATGATCGATTCTCCGGTCTCCGGGGCGTTAAACCATACCGAAGTATATCGACCCGGAACTACATCTTGCTTGATTCGAAAGTCGGGCACCGAGAAGGAGTGGATAACGTCATTCGAGCTCATGATCAGTTTTACCGGGCGGTCGGCGGGAACGTGCAGCTCTCCCGTGGAGCTCGCCCCGTTTTCATACTGAAATCTCCAGAGCCATTTTTGTGCTGTGACCTGCACTTCATAGGCATCGTCGGGCGGGGAGGTCATATTCAGGAATATCTGGAAGCCCCATCCGAATATGAACAGTACCAACACCAGTGGAATCACGGACCATGTGATTTCAAGGGCGTTGTTGTGGGTAATAACCGGGGTAACCTCATTTTCAGATTTACGCCGGTATTTTATAATAAAATAGATGATGGCAACCAGGATACCGATGGTGAGGATCAGGCTGCTCATGTGTACAAATTCGAATAGCTGATCATGGCTATTCGCTATTGTCGATTTAGCGGGAGGTAATAAGAGGTCTTTAAATAAGTCCATTCTAATTGTTTAGCTTCCTGTCGTGTTTAGAACCTTTTTCTTTCAGCCATAATAAACCGAGGAATATACCCAGAATTAAAACTGTTGCCAAGCCACCGAGCTGCATAATACGCCAGGCAACCGGAACATAGCTTTGGGAACTCGGGTCGTACTGGTAACAGTACATAACAACTTTGTCAACGGCACTGCCGATCTCTCCGTCTGCAGCATCGTAAAGCGCATTCCTGAACTGGAACTCGTCAAATTTGATACCGTAAAGATATCGCGTAATGGTTCCGTCAGGGCTTAAAAAAATTATTGCGGCACTGTGCGCGTATTCGCCATTACGCTCAACTTTTTCGTATTTAAATCCGACCGCTTGGGTTAATTCTTTAATAACGTCCTGCCTGCCGGTTAAAAAATGCCAGCCACTGCTGACCCTGTCTTCTCCGAGCTTCTCGCTGTACACCTGTTTGGTGGAGTCAGCCAATGGCGTGTCTTCATCCGGATCAAAACTGAACGTAATAATTTCAAACTGGTTGCCGGGATCCCATTTCAAATCTTTAATCCCGGTGTATATGGCATCGGTAACCATACTGCACAACATGGGGCAGTTATAGTATACCGGGTTGAGTATGACCGGTTTGTCACCTTCCATCAGCTCCCGGATTGTGACGGAATCACCTTTTGACGTTGCGAACGTCAAATCAAGCGGGATGTTCTCCCCGAGATGCTCTTGAACATCTACGTTCTGCACATCATCTGGCTTTTTGTTATTTAACTGCGCTTCCGCTGCTGCCGGAAGGGCGAACAAATACACCAAAAGGAGTAGCGACCCGGTAAATGAATAAAAAAAACGTGTTTCGCTGTTATTGCTGTTCAGCCATCTCATTAATAGCACTGTCGATTGGAATTCTGTATATGCCATTTTCCAAGTCAACAACTCCAAAGGAGTTCAACGTTTCAGTGGCCTCCAGCTTTTGTTGATTTACCTGGTAAAATTCCGTACTGCCGGAGGCCGCATCCTGTGAAAGGAGCCGGTTGTACTCGTACATCTCACGCAGCGCAAAAACAAATATTACCACGAGGATGGTTCCGAGCACGCTCCAGAAGACGAGTCGGCGAATGTTCAGTCGGTCGAACATGACCCCGTAATCGATGGAGTCCATAATCTCTTTGTCGGTGACTTCCACGTCCACCTCTTCCTGGTCGGATATATGTTCTTCCGCTTTTTCGGTTTCTTCGCTGCCCTGATAAAACGATTCTGCGTCTTTTTCGAGCTGAACGGCCCACGTCAGGATCGTCGACACCGGCACATCATATTTTTTAGAAAGCTGGTCCAGGTTTTGCTTTCCCTGGTCGATTGCAGCTTGTGCAACCTTGGCTTTAAATTCGGAGCTGTATGTTCTGTCTTCGTTCGACATAAAGATCTGTTGTTTTACTAACTATAAACGATTCTGCCAGTTAATGCTTGCGTAGAGATTTTCCCAGTTTTGGATCGTTGACCGGAATCATTTTTTGCTGCTTGAACCGGCGGAAAAACAGGCCAAAGAAGATGCCACCCAGACCAAGGAAAGTTGTTACATCCAGCCAGTTAAAGTGGATACCGTGTTCATGCAGCACCGGCATGGCGATCCAGTACAGTTCCACGAAATGTGTAACCAATATCAGTATGGATACGCCGTAAACGACCTTGTAATTCGTTTTCATATTTTTATTAAGCAGGAGGACGAATGGAATCACAAATCGTCCGAAGAGCAGCATCCAGGCCATATATTCATATCCTCCATCAAAACGGTGCATATACCACAGGGTTTCTTCCGGAATAGCCGCATAGTAGATCAACAGGTACTGGCTGAATGCGATGTAAGCATAGAATACGGTGAAACCAAACATCTGCACCCCCAGGTCATAAATATGACTCTCCTGGATGGTGTTCTTCAATATGCCCCTGTTCCAGAGGAAAAATACAAGGAGTATAAAGAAAGCAAACAGTCCCTGGAAACTCATTGCGAAGTAATAAACACCGAAAATGGTGGAATACCAGTGCGGATCAAGAGCCATAAGCCAGTCGAACGAGGCAAATGCAAATGTAATAACAAACAGGAAGAGTCCTGGCCCACTGGTACGTCTCAGCAGGGTTTGAAGTCCCCAGTCGCCGGTTTCATCCATTTTAACGGAATTTTTGTAGAGCCGGTATCCCAGGAAACTCCAGATGCCGAAATAGATCACTTGGCGGACGATATAGAACGGCACGTTAAGGTAAGGCACTTTGCCCTGGAGTACCGGATCGTGAGCAACAGCATCCTCGTGGGTCCAGTGAAACAGCGAGTGCATCCCAAAGAAAACAGGAATAAGAAAGAGTGCCCAAATATACAGGTTGGAAGAGATCGCTTCCGGAATACGGCGCAATACAACACTCCATTCCGAGCGGGTAAGATGCTGCAGCATCACAAAAAAGAGGCTTGCCAGCGCTATGCTGGAGAAAAAGGTAAAGCTGACCAGGTAAGAGAAGAAAAACTGGTCGTGGTTTATAAAATATCCCACGCCGCTGGCCAAAAGACCTACTATACCGACCCCAAACAGGCCTTTGGTCAAATTTTGATCGGAAGGAAACTCCAGTGTGTCAGTTATTTTGGGCTTGCTCATGTTGTTATCAAAAGTTCTTACTGGTTATCACTTAATGATTTGATGTATTCGATGAGCGATTGAATGTCGGAATCGCTTAAATGACCATAAGGCGCCATTACCGGGTCATAGCCTTCGACAATCTGGGCCGATGGGTTGGTGATCGATTCCCGAAGGTAATCTTCGTCGACCGTAATGGTGCTGCCGTCGGCCAGCGTTTCAGACTTGCCCATCACATTTTGCAGGGTAGGTCCTATTCCATCAGATCCATCGCGGGAGTGACACGCCTGACAACCGTTGGCTACGAAAAGTTCTTCACCCCGGGCTGCAGACACATCACCTCCACCTGCAGCGGCTTCGGCCTCCTGCATAGCCTGCTCTTTTTGTTGTTGCTCGGTAAATTCTGCTTGAAGACTGGCAAGATCGACATCATACGCCTGCACTTCATCTTCAGGCACATACTGGCTTCGTTGCAGGGCGCGCATGTATGCTACGATAGCCCACCGGTCTTTCACCTTTATTTGATGGGCATAAGCAGGCATATTGCGAATGCCGTTGGCAATTACAGAATACAGATACCCGTTCTCGATCTCGCGAAGTCGGTCCTGGTGAAAGGTTGGAGCGGGAACGTATCCATATTGACCGGTCATAATGATTCCCTGCCCGTCGCCCAGCGTACCATGACAAGGCGTGCAGTACACTTCATACTGGTCTTTACCCCGGTACAAAAACGATTTGTCAACCTCTACCGGTATATCGGTTACAAATGAGCTGTCATCGTTGATTCCCTGGTAGTAGACGGCATCTTCGCGCAGGTTTCCGCGGGATACCGTTCCTTCCACGGGCTGCCGCATGGAACGGTTGTCGGCAAAAAATGGATTCTCTTCCTGGGCTTCGAATCGTTCCTGCTGATCCATATTCATAACCGGATGGACAGGTTCCTGCTCAAATCGTTGCCCGCGGCAGGCTCCCAGTACCAAAATGACAATAAAGATGCTCAGAATCTTTGCCGGACTGATTAAACCCCTTTTCCGCTGTCTCCCGCACCGGGGGGGAGAGGTAACAACAGCTGATTCTGATATGTTGGCTCCTTCTTTCATATTGAATATCAAGTCAAAATTTTCTTAAAAAATGTTTAAGATACGACTTTTTACTTGTCGTAGATCGTTTCGATGTGGGTAGCCCCCGCATCTTTAAACAACTTGTTTACTTTCTCCTCATCAAAAAGGTCGTCCCCCGCTTCTATGCAGACGAAAAAACCGTCGTCCGAAGCTTTTTCAAAACGCTCTGAGTTAAACAGCGGATTATGGAAGCGTGGTAACTTGTTGAGGGCAATCATCCCAAACGTTGCGGCAAATGCGGAAAGCAGAACCGTCAGTTCAAAAGTAATGGGAACGTAGACAGGCGGATTGATCAACGGCTTGCCACTGATATTCATCGGGTATTCGTAGGCCATGACCCAGACCATCAGGGCGATAGCGCCAACAAAACCGATCAATGCTCCTCCAAAAACGATCCAGCCCAGCGGTGATTTACTCAGCCCCATCGCTTTTTCCATCCCGTGAATCGGGAATGGGGCGTACGTGTCAAAATCATTGTAGCCGGACTTTTTTACAGCGGAAGCTGCGTCAATAAGCTCTTTTGGGTTCCGAAATTCGGCAAGAACGCCGTACATGTTGGTATTATTTGTATCCATAGTGGTTCAATTCTAAGCAGTTTCCGGTTGTTCTGCAACCACAGGTTCAGCTTTTGGTTTAATAAATTCCTTGGTCTCATCATCGTAGTTGTGGGGATCAGCCTGCGGCATAACGCCTTTGACTTCGGCAATTGCCACCATCGGGAGGAACCGCAGGAATAGCAGGAACATCGTGAAAAAGAGCCCGAATGTGCCGACGTACGTCAGAATATCCCAGAACGTGGGAGAGTAGTAGTCCCAGTTTGAGGGCATAAAGTCGGTTGCCAGCGATCCCACTGCAATCATGAAGCGTTCGAACCACATGCCGATATTTACGATGATGGAGATAATAAATGTCAATGCCACGTTGCGGCGAATATATTTGCTCCACAGGAACTGGGGTGTCACCACGTTACAAAACATCAGTATCCAGAAACCCCACGCGTATGGTCCTGTAGCATACAACCAGAAGATGGCCTGTTCATAAATATAGCCGCTGTACCAGGCAACAAAGCCCTCCATCAGGTAGGCAAAGGCCACGAGGTTACCGGTCACCATCATTACGATATTCATTTTTTCCATGATATCGATATTCATGATATCCTCGATGCCGTAGATCTTTCGGGCAATAAGCATCAGGGTCAATACCATGGCGAAGCCGGAATAGATCGCCCCTGCAACAAAATAGGGCGGGAAAATAGTACTGTGCCAGCCCGGAATGACGGAGACGGCAAAGTCGAACGATACAATGGTGTGTACCGAAAGTACCAGGGGAGTGGCGAGGCCGGCCAGGATCATGTAAGCTTTCTCGTAGTTCCACCAGTGGCGGAAGCTGCCGGTCCAGCCCAGAGAGGCTATACCATACGACATTTTGGCAATTTTGCTTTTGGCTTTATCCCGCAGGGTTGCAAAATCAGGGATGAGGCCGACATACCAGAAAAGAAGTGAAACGGTGAAATAGGTACTGACCGCAAAAACATCCCATAGCAGGGGACTGCTGAAATTGGGCCAGGCGGCCATCTGGTTGGGAATCGGGAAGACCCAGTAGATCACCCAGATACGTCCCACGTGTATAGCGGGAAACAGGCCCGCGCACATTACCGCAAAAATGGTCATTGCTTCCGCAAAGCGGTTAATAGCAGTCCGCCAGCCCTGCCGAAACAGAAATAAAATAGCGGAAATAAGTGTCCCGGCGTGGCCGATACCGACCCACCATACAAAGTTGATGATAGCCCATCCCCACCCGGCGGGATTGTTCAGACCCCAGATGCCGGTTCCTTCCCAAATCAGGTACCCGACAGCCACCAGCATGGCGATCAGCAGCAAATTTGCAAGTCCAAAGGCCAGATACCACAGCTTCGGTGCCGGGGAAAGCGGCGTTTTGGCAATCATGGAGGTGATACTTGAAAACGAATGATCACCTTTTACAAGCGCAGGTTCTGGTACGTATTCGTAAGATTTACTCATTTTAAAGAAAAGAGATTTCGTGTTATGCCAATTTGGGATTCGGATTTCTCAATTTAGCCAGGTATGAGGTTCGGGGCCGCGTGTTGACCTCCTCCAGCAGAAGGTAGTTGCGTTCATTGTTTTTAGCCTGTACGACGTTGCTGTTTTCATCGGTCAGGTCGCCGAATTCGATAGCCTTTGCGGGGCAGGCCTGCTGGCAGGCGGTTTTAACCGCACCATCTTCCGGTTTGGGAGATCCCGTTTCTTTTTTGGCTTCAATTTTTGCCTTGTTGACCCGCTGTACACAGTAAGTGCATTTTTCCATGACACCGCGGAAGCGTACCGTCACATCCGGGTTCATTGCCATCTGTACTACTTCGGGATCATCGCCGGTGGTTAAATACTCCTTGGTATAATTGAAGAAATTAAATCGACGAACTTTGTACGGGCAGTTATTGGCGCAATACCGGGTACCGATACAGCGGTTGTAAGTCATCTGGTTCATCCCGTCATCGCTGTGGGTTGTGGCCGCCACCGGACATACCTGCTCGCAGGGCGCCAGCTCGCAGTGCATGCAGGGCACCGGCTGATGCAGGGCCTGGGGGTCATCCACATCGCCTTCAAAATAGCGATCGTTTCGGATCCAGTGCATCTCGCGTCCGTTGCTAACCTCCCGTTTTCCTACTACCGGAATATTGTTTTCAGCCTGGCAGGCTACTGTACATGCCCCACAGCCGATACAGCTGTTGAGGTCGATCGTCATTCCCCATTGGGGCTCGTAGTCAGGATATTCTTCATCATCCTGGGCATTAAAAAGGGTCATCGGGCGATTGCTGCCTTGTTCCTCGGCATAGGATTGGCCCGGAAGTTCCGCATTATAAGCCGATTCATAGGAGGCGAATTCGGGATTTTCGCGATACTCCTGAAGAGTGGCGTGGCGAAGCAGTGAACGGCCTTCCATACTGTTGTGGTCCTGCGTACAGGCAATTTCATACGATCCGCCTGCATTTTCTATAGTCACATCGGTGGCAAAGTGCATGGAATTGGTGGTGCGGAGGGGATAGGTGTCCACTCCCGTTTTATTGGCCACTTTCCCGATCCCTTCGCGACCGTAACCGACGGTTACCGTAATACTGTCATCGGCGTGGCCGGGCTGAACCCACGCGGGTACTTCAACGGTGGTTCCGTCGATTGTAATAGCAATTTTTTGAACTTTGGCCACTCCCAGTCCCGCCTGCTGGATGCCGAGCTCTTCAGCAGTATTTTTACTCATCAATGCCACGTTGTCCCAGGTGATCTTGGTCATCGGGTCCGGCAACTCCTGCAGCCAGCCGTTATTGGCATAGCGGCCGTCAAATATTTTGGAGTCCGGGCGGATGACCACCTCAATCCCACCGCTTTCCGCGACGTTATTCAGAAAACTGCTAACGCTGCTTTGGAAGCCTGAGCTGATATCAACCGACACCTGGGGGAAGGTCGCCTCATCATCCAGGCCGTCATGAAGAATACGGTTCCAACCGGAGCTGAAGCTCCCGTCAATAAAGCCGTTCCACGTGGTTTGTACGAGGTCGTAACCTTTTGTTTTTTCTCCGGTTACAACACTGTTTAAAAACTCAATGTCACTGACACCCGAGAACAGGGGTTCAATCTGTGGCTGCACTACCGACCGCGTGCCCGCAAAGGAATATCCATCGCCCCAGGCTTCCAAAAAGTGAGCCCGATTTACATGCCACTGGGCCAGTTTGGATGTTTCATCATAGTAGTCAGACAGGTGGACAACCGTCCCAGCATTTTGGATCGCTTCGGTAAAGTTGAGGTCCGCGGGTGCTGTAAACGCGGGATTGGTACCCACCAGCACGACCGTATCAATACCTCCATCGTGTAGATCCGCTATCACCTGTTCTAAAGCTTCACGGTTATACTGGTCTTGCAGGTATGGTACTTCATGGTATGTAACCGTACGACCGGCGTTGCCCAGTTCGCGATTAATGGCGGCAACGGTGGCGTGAACAGATGGCGCGTGCTCATTTCCAACAGTGACCACAGAGGTTCCCCGGTTGGCAAGAAGATCTTCCGCCAGGACCGGAATCCATTCATGGTCAGAAAACTTGTTGCTGTATCCGCTGAATTCGGTAAGACCACCCAAAGAGGAGGCCAGCTCTGCCGCAAGAGCGTATACAAAAAGTTCAATTTCACTCGATTTCAGCCGCAGCCGGTTGTCGGCATTGGAGCCGGTCATCGTAAAAGTGCTTTCAACGGCATAAAGCCGGCTCATCTCCTCTTCCGCAGATTCAACCTTCCGTCCCTGCGTATAGTTGAGGGTGTCCTGCACCGAATTTTTGTTGGCTGCAGGGTTTAGAAAGTCGTTGTCAAGAGCTACGATAATATCGGCTTGATCAAAATGGTTGATCGCTCGGAGCCGCTGGCCAAAGGCGATGCTTGTGCCTTCAAGGGCATTGTCTTCTCCAAAAGGTTCATAGGTCACCCAGCGCGCGTTTGAAAAGGTGTTCAGGGCCTGGTCTCTCAACCTGTTAAAGGTGGGAGAAGAGTTCGCTTCCGAAATAAAGGCGATGTTCCGGCCGGTGTCGCTAAAATGTTCGTTGCAAAAACTGACAAATTCATTGTAGGAAGACCGTTCTCCATTGCGGCGTACGAAGCGTGAGCGGTCGGGGTCGTACATGTTCAGGACCGCCCCCTGGTTAAAAATACTTGAAGAACCGCCGCTTGCGGGATGCATCTCATTGCCCTCGATCTTCGTGGGACGTCCTTCGTGATTTTCGATGACGATCCCGGTCAGTGCATCCTGAAAGGGCATGGCCGAAGCATAGTAGAGTGGTTCTCCGGGCACGATCTCTTCAGGCTGGTTTGAGTAGGGAAGTATCTTTTGTACGGGACGCCGGCACGAGGCAAATCCAGCCAGGGCGATGGAAGCTCCCATAACACGCAGAAAGCTGCGACGCGATACCTTGTCATTCAGTTCTGTTGCATCTTCGGGAAACTCACGGTCGACGAACTTTTGGTACTCGTCGTTTTTGGCAAGTTCATTCAGGCTTTTCCAATAATTGGCTTTTTTGCCCTCACCGTTCAATTGAGTTACTTCGTCGCTCATCGATTGCTTTATCTGCTTGGTTTAGAAATTCCGTTTACTGATAATACAATTATTAATAGTGGCAGCCCTGACAATTGGTGGGAGCGTGGATATTGTGCTTGGCAATGAGCTTTTTACCCAGTTCAGCCTGGTTTTCCACCTCGTACCCCATGGTGGTAACCTCCTCTACCGGGCGCAGATGCTGCTCGGGAGCCCGGTGACAATCGAGGCACCAGCTCATACTGAGAGGCTCCTCCTGCGATACCACCGCCATTTTGTCTACACGGCCATGGCACGACTCGCACCCGACGCCCACGTTTACATGGGCTTCATGGCTGAAATAAGCGTAATCCGGCAGATTGTGCACCCGAACCCATTCAATGGGCTCTCCCGAGTTCCAGCTGTCGCGAATTTTTTGAATCTCTTCGGGACGCTGGGAGTCAATTTGGTTGTGGCAGTTCATGCAGGTTTCGGTAGGGGGTACATTGGCCTGCTTGGAATTAAAGACTTCTGAGTGACAATATTGGCAATCGAGCCCCAGCTGGCCTGCGTGGACCTGGTGACTGTAGTCAATAGGTTGTGTTGGTGCGTACCCCACATCGGTGTATTCGGGTGAAAAGAAATACCAAACCCCGGCAACGATTGCAGTTAAAAAGACCACTGCCCCTATTAAAAGCCGTCTTGGAATCTCATTTGCCCACTTTGGAAAAATCTGAGCCATAAATCAATAGAAGATCGAATTATCAGTTGCTGATTTTCACTGTAATATAATAATCCCGACGGGTCGTCGAGTCGGCATGAATGTATGGAAAAAATCGGTTTTAAAGAACCGCGGCAGAGACGATAAAAGTATTTATATCGAATCTAAATAAAGTTCCCGGCAACCATAACGAAACGCTATTTAAACGAGAAGCTAAAATAAAATCTATTGGATAAAATGCCTAAAAAAATTAACCTGAATATCGCTCGTTGAATGAATACGATAAACGGTTTGTTAGTCAGGGTTTACTGGAATTAACACCCCGGTTTTTTATATCTTAGCCACTAAAAAAATATTGATTATGTCAGATCCCGGCGACCAATTTACCATAGAGTTTCTGAAAGAGCTCAGCTTGCCCAAAGCACTGGGCGTTATTCTGCTGATAAGCGGTGCAGCTTTTATCTTTTTGATATGGCTGATTTATTTCAAGGGAGGTAGTGATTACAGCTCAGCCCTGATCACGAGTCTGCCTGCGCTGAATGCATTGTTAAATACGACCAGTGCTGTATTGATTGTTCTGGGCTACAAGGCGATACGTGAAAGAAAGTTCAGGAAGCATATGAAACTGATGCTTACAGCGTTTTTTACCTCTTCGCTCTTCCTGATCAGCTACGTGATATATCACAATTTTCACGGGAGTACCCCCTTCGAGGGAGAAGGGCTTATCCGGCCGATATACTTTTTTATCCTGATTACCCATATCGTGCTTTCGGCACTGGTGGTTCCATTTATTCTGACCAGCTTCTATTTTGCATTTTCAGGAAAGCTGACCTATCATCGGAAATTTTCCAGAATCACGCTCCCGGTTTGGCTTTATGTATCGGTGACCGGCGTTCTTATCTTCCTGATTCTGAATACTTTTAATCCATGACGAATAGATCAGGGCGAAGGACCCCGCGCCAGGGCAACCCAGGACCCAGGACCCAGAACTACCGCTTCGCCCGTTTCCACGCATTTTTCATCATCATTTCGTGGAAGTTTTTCTCCTTTTGTCCCTCTGCGGGCCGGCGCTGGGTGTAGCTTCCGTCGGCGTGCATATCCCAGGCCAGACGGTTGTCATTGAGGGCTTTTTTCAGAATAGAGATGATCCGTTTTTGCAGCGAGGGTAGCGTGATGGGCACGACCGCCTCTACCCGTTCGTTCAGGTTGCGCGACCGCCAGTCGGCACTGCCGATAAAGATTTTCGGCTCCCCGTCGTTGCCGAAGTAGAAAATCCGGTCGTGCTCCAGGAACCGCCCGATAATACTGATAATACGGATATTCTCACTGTATCCCTCAAGCTGCGGGCGCAGGCGGGAGTGGCCTCTGACAATGAGATCAATATTGACTCCTGCCTGAGAGGCCTCATAAAGTCGCTGTATGATGCCCACGTCATCGAGTGCATTCATTTTGGCAATAATGCGGCCTTTTTCACCCGCTTTGGCCAGTTCGATCTCCCGGTCTATCAGGCCGTAAAAATCGGATCGCAGGCTGTGCGGGGCGACCATCAGTTTTTCAAATGTTTGATCCGGGGCGTAGCCCGTCAGGTAGTGAAAGAGATTCGTTACATCATATCCCAGTTCGGGATCGTTGGTAAGCAGCCCCAGGTCGGTATAAATTTCCGCCGTTTGGGTATGGTAGTTTCCCGTACCGATATGGCAGTAGGTGACGTGTTTATCGCCTTCGCGGCGGACAATAAGGGCTACCTTGGCGTGCGTTTTTAATCCCACAAGGCCGTAGGCCACGTGTACCCCCGCATTTTCCAGCATTTTTCCCCATTCTATGTTGCTGGCTTCATCAAACCGCGCCTTTACCTCAACCAGTACCGCTACCTGTTTGCCCTGTTCGGCCGCTTTGATCAGTGATTTTACGATTGGTGAATCGTCGGAGGTGCGGTACAGGGTTTGCTTGATCGCCAGCACATCGGGATCGTTGGCGGCTTCCTCGATCAGGCGCTGCACGCTAGCCGAGAATGACTCGTAGGGATGGTGAACCAGGATGTCTCCCTTGCGGATAATATCAAAAATTGTCTGTTCCTGTTCGGTTTCCCCCTCGTGATACAGGGGCTTGGGGATCGGCGGATTCCATTTTTCATACCGGAGACCCGGGATATTGAGATTGGCCAGGCTGAAACAGACCGTCAGGTCGAGCTCTCCCTCCACATGGTGTATGTCACTGTCATCCAGCTTGAGCTCATCTTTTAGCAGGTTTTCAACCTCGGGGTCGACCTCTTCTTCAATCTCAAGGCGCACCACTTCGGCGAATCGGCGTTCCCGAAGCTCCTCCGAAATCATCGACAACAGGTCTTCGGCCTCTTCTTCGTTTCTCCGGAGGTCGGCATTGCGGGTGACGCGGAACAGGCAGATGCTTTCAACCTTCATGCCGGGAAACAGTTTGTCGATGTTCTTCCGGATCACTTCTTCGATCGGCACATAGTGGTAGGCATAGGATTCGCTCTCCACCTGCAGCAGCCGGGGCTGATTGGAAGGGATCTTCACCCGGGCAAAATTGAATGCATCCCGGTTCGGTTTTTTGAGCTTGACGGCCAGCGACAGGCTGAGGTTGGAAATAAAAGGAAAGGGATGGCCCGGGTCCACGGCCAGCGGGGTAAGGGTGGGATAGATATGATCCAGGAAGTATTCGTTCAGCCGGTTCTTCTGCCGGCTGTTGAGGGCATCATATCCCGATATTTTGTTCGAGGCCTCCTCTTCCAGCTTGGGCAGCAAATGCTGGTTCCAGACCTCCGTCATGCGCTGCTGCATCTGCTTGGTCTTGGCCTGCAGCAACTGGATCTGTGTCTGCGGGGTACGCCCGTCGGGGCTCAGGTCATCTACCCCCGCAGCTTCCTGCCGCTTAAGTCCGCCTACCCGTTTCTGGATGAATTCGTCCAGGTTGCTGGCGGTGATCCCCAAAAAGCGAACGCGTTCCAGGAGCGGATTACGCGAATCCATCGCCTGGTAGAGAACCCTCCAGTTAAAGTCCACCCACCCGAGCTCGCGGTTCAGGTAGAGAGCCGGGTGCACGTTTGATGCTCCCTTTGGCAGTTCCTTCGGTTCCACCGCCGTGGGGATTTGTGGAATCTCGCGCTGTTCCCGCTCCGCCTCCTCGCTGCCGTTGGCAGTAAAATACCAGGCTTGTTTTCCCGCATTCCACCGGATCGTTTCGTCCCTGAGATTGCGAAAATCATGGAGCAGTTGCTTCGATAACGACCGGTTTCCATTTGCTGTATGCGATATAAAGTCGCTGCTGAATGCAGATTCGACAAATTCTGCCGCTTCTTCCCGTTTTAATTCTCCCTTGTCTTTGATCAGGTTGATAAGCCAGACGGCAATTTCTTCTGAGCTGGATTTGGACACTTGTTGGAGATTAATTTATTAGCATTAAATGATACTGCTGCAGGACTTTACCAAAACCTGTGTGCTTCTTTCAGTTGCCGGACCATTTTCACCGTGTTTTCCGGTCGGTTCAACAGCCTGAAGCAGGTACCCATTTGCTGTTTTAGCGTGTAGCTCTGGATTGCCGGCAAGATCACGCAGCGGTATCTAGTTTTTCGCAGGATCGGTTTTCTAAGTTCCCTATCCCAATATAATAAAATAAGCCGGTTGATAGGGGGCTCACCACAGGTTTAGCATTTTTTTAACAGTGGCGGCGGTTGTGCATTGTACAAAAAAACCGTGCTTCCAATCGGGCGAAAGCACGGTTTGCCGTAGTTTTTTATTTCAGGAAGTTTTCACCCGCTTCTGGAATCAGAACTTCGGTGTCGGAAGATTCCTCGGTGAGCTCTTTGAAATCTTTCGGGCTGCCCGTAAGGACGGGAAAAGTGCCGTAATGGATCGGTACTGCATATGCCGCATCGATCATTTCGCAAGCCCAGGCGGCTTCTGCAGGCCCCATGGTGTAGTGATCTCCCATCGGAACGGCGATCAGGTCGGGCTCGTAGAGCTCGCCGTACAGTTCCAGGTCCGCAAAAATATTGGTATCTCCCAGGTGATAGAAGGTGAAATCATCGAATTCCACTACCAGCCCGCCGGGGTCGCCCGCATATTCGCCCCCGAACGAGGAGCTGTGATTGGCCGAAACCAGGGTTACGCTGAAATCGTCAAACTCTATGGTCCCTCCCTTGTTGAATTCCACAGCCTGGTCTTCCGACAACCCGTGTTTTTTCAGTAGCCCCGAGAGCTCCACAATCGAAACCACATCGCATCCGGTCCGCTTGGCAATCTCAATGGTATCGCCCACGTGATCTTCATGGCCGTGGGTGAGCAGTATATAATCGGCCTCGGAGGGGGATTTAAACTCATCGGGGGTCGTGGGATTGTTTTTCAAAAAGGGATCGATGTAAATGATGTTGCCCTCCGGACTTTCCATTTTGAAAGCGGAATGTCCCAACCAATACGCGTTGACAGAATTGTTCATGGTGTGAATGATTTTTAATTAACTTTTCAAATTTTAGTTGACTATCCTGACTCAATATGTTATTAATAAATCAGCCGGTTATATATCATCTATTGTATTCAACAACAAGCTTATGGTTTTAACAGCTTTTCTTTTTTAACAGTTTCAGAACAAGCGTTGCAATCTGATGTTGGCATGTTATATAACCGCTTAGATCCATGTTAACAGCCAAAGTTAACCTTTTAAATTACAGAGGTAGGTTTTATGGCCGAACGTATAAAACTCCATCCCGAAACCCCCCACGTAAAACGAATTTTTGAAATTGCTGATATGCTGAAACAGGGGAGTATAGCGCTGTTTCCGACCGACAGCCAGTATGCGCTGGGATGCGAATACACGAATAAAAAAGGAATTAAACGGATCCGGAATATTCGACAGATGAATGATGACGACCACCTGACAATTCTGTGTGATTCACTCTCCGGGATCGCAAAATTTGCCCACATTTCCGATCATAATTTTAAGCTGATCAAACGACTGATACCCGGTCCCTATACCTTCATTCTGCCGGCCACCAAAGAGGTTCCCAAGCTGCTGGTGCATCCCAAGAAAAAGACGGTGGGCATTCGGGTGCCCGATTATCCGATCTGTGAACTGCTGGGCAGGGAGGTGGGCAACCCACTGGTCTCCATTACCGCAAAAAAACCGAACATCGGGGATGAAGAACTGGCCAACTACGAGCGCGAGCCTTTTTTGAGAGAATTTGAAAAGCTCGTGGATATCATTATTGACAACCAGCAGGAGCTGCCCAGCCGGGAGACGACCATATTGGATATGACGGATGACCAGGCAAAAGTGCTGCGCAGCGGGCTGGGTGCCGAGCAGGTTGAACAGGTATTCCGAAGCCAGGGTGAACCACTCCGGGAGGTTGCTGCAGAATGAGAATAGCGATTAACACCGGAGGGGGAGATGCACCCGGGCTGAATGCCGCCATTCGGTCTGCTACACTAGCTGCACTGAAACGAGGATGGGAAGTGTTTGGGATCAAGAACGGGTACGGCTCAATCTATACCGATACCCCCTTTATCAAGATGACGGAGGAGTCGGTGCGGGGCATTACCCTGCTGGGCGGTACCATTCTGGGGACCGCCAACAAGGGGAATCCGTTTGAGATGCCCTGCCGGCAAGAGGATGGAAGCATGGGCCTGAAAGATGTCTCTGACCACCTGGTAAAAAAATTCGATGAGTACAACATCGATGCCCTGGTGGCTATTGGCGGCGACGGATCCATGCATATAGCCCACAAGCTGACCAAGAAAGGGATCAAGATAGTTGGAGTGCCCAAAACCATTGACAATGACCTGTGGGGCTGCGATGTAACCCTCGGGTTTGATACCGCCCGCAGTATCGCCACCGAGGCGATCGACCGGATTACCACCACGGCCGAGTCGCACGAGCGGCTGATGGTTGTGGAGGTAATGGGGCGCTACGCCGGGTGGATTGCCCTGTATTCCGGGCTGGCCTCTACTGCCGATGTGATCCTGATACCTGAAATTCCGTTTACCTACGAAGCGATTATCGAAAAGATTGAAGAGCGGAAGTCCAAAGGCAAAAACTACACGATGATTGTGGTAGCCGAGGGGGCCAAGGTCAAGGGCGGGGATATTGTGACCAAGGGAAAGACGCTGGGGCAACAGGAGCAGCTGGGCGGCATCGCCAGCCAGGTGGCCACCGAGTTAACCGAACGGACCGGGCAGGAGTCGCGCTCGGTCGTCCTCGGGCACCTCCAGCGCGGGGGATCACCGACGACCTACGACCGGCTGATCTCGATGCGCTACGGGGCCTCGGCAATCCGGTGCGTGGAAAACGGTGATTTTAACGAGCTGGTGGTATTGCAGGATAACAAGCTGACGACCATCCCTCTCAGCGAAGTGGCGGGGAAAATGAAATATGTGCCGCTCGACAGCGATATCGTGCAAACGGCCCGGGACGTGGGTATCTGTCTGGGGGATTAAAATCCTGTTGAACCGAAGGCGGGATGGAATTCCCGAAAATCATTTGAGGTATCTTGCAGCAGCATTTTCCTGTGGTCGCCGCACCAGCTTATTGGTCCCAGTAATCGCTCATAAAATTTTTCCACTTCTTTTTATTGTTGTCATACACCCGCTTCAGGTCGGAGGTTAGCTTTTTAAATTCCGGGTGATTATGTAACTCGTTCCAGGCGGGATTTGACACAATCCAGGGATAGTTTTCATAACCCAGGTAGATCGTTTTCCGGAGCCAGTGCAGGGCTTCCGAGCTGTTCTCTTCCACCACGCAGTAAGTGGCCATCCGGTAGGCCATCTCGCAGTCGGTCGCCGAAATGGCCAGCAGCTCATCGGTTATGAGTTTGGCTGCTTTTTCGGGCTCTCCGTTTTTTACATAACACATCGCCAGTGTGGGGTAGGTCATCCGGCGGGAGGGGTCATCCCGGATCACCGATTCGAGGATCGGAATCGCTTTCCCGTATTGTTCCGTGCGAAAGTACAGGTATCCCTCCGTGGTCTGAAGCAGCGAATGTTGAGGTTCCAGGGACAGCCCTTTTTTCACCTCTTCCCATGCCAGCTCCAGTTCCCCTTTGTAGTGATAGATGCGGGCCCGCCGGTTGTATATCTGGGTTGCCGCTGTGGGATTGTGTTGCAGGGCCATCCCGAAAAGGCGAAGGGCATCTTCATAGATTCCATCAAGCTGAAAGATGATGCCGGCTCCCAGAAATACTTCTGCGTCGTGCCGCGTCTGTTTGAGGAGAACCTGGATGTCGCGCCGCGCCTGCTCCTTTTCGCCACGCCAAAGGTAGGTGTAGGCGCGCTGCAGCTTGGCCTCTGTATTGGAGGGATCGATCTCCAGGGCTTTTTCAAGATGCCGCTGGGCAGCCATAAAATGGGTGTGCCCGCCGAAACCGTTGACTACATAATTTAAATGAACGCGCCCCAATCCGGCCTGGGCGGGAGCAAAATCGGGAGCGGTTTCAAGCACGGTTTTGAACTTGTTTTTACTCTCCTCAAGGTCACGCGGGTTGCTGGATCCCCAGAGAAACCTGGAGAGCAGCGCGCGGGCTTCGAGGTATATTTCCGAGAGGTGGTCGGCCAGTGCCGGCGATTTTTTTTCGGGTTTTTTCATTTCCAGGTTTTCCAGGTTGAACAGCGCTTGTTCAACCTGGTCGGTAATATCGCTTTGAACTTTCACCAGGTCGAATGAGGGAACCTCGATGGTATCTCCGGCTGCGATCGATTTGCCGGCCACCTCCAGCAGCTGCCAGTTGAGGTTGAAGCCTTCATCTGACCTGAAATAGGAGCCAGTAAGAATATATTCCGATTCCAGCCGGTGACCGGCCTGTATTTCGTCTAGGCTGCGGTCGGAAAGAGACAGAAAGGCACCGGGCGGGCGAATGCGAACCGATGAGTTTTGTGCGAGCCTGTTGGCAATCGCATCTGTCATGGCAAGGCCAAAATACCGATTTTTCCGTCTGGCAGCCTCCCCGGCCTGTTTAAATGGAAGGACAGCGACAGAGTTTTCCGGTATCTCCTTGTTTTCAGCCTGGTCAAAAAAGTCGGTTAGTATCGATAAAAGGCTGCTGCGCGGGCGCGACTCCGACCTGGTGCTCGGGGCCGGAGAAGGCAGAACTGCAGAATGTTCGCCGGGTACGGTTCCGACCTCAAAGTCCATGCTTTTCATAATGGTCTTCAGCCCCTCGCTCAGCTCGGTGACCGATTTAAAACGGTTTGAAGGCTGTTTGTCCAGAGCCTTTAAAATTACGTTCTGCAGCGATTCGGGCACCTCATCCCTCAATGTCTGCGGCCGGATCGGATCAGTATTTTTAATCTGGTGAATAAGTCCGCCCTGTCCGGCACTTTCAGGGACCCAGAAAGGATGGCGACCGGTTGTAATTTCGTAGAGGATAACGCCGACCGAAAATATATCCGACTGCTCGGTACTTCGCAGGGTTACGAATTGTTCAGGTGCCATGTAGGCAACGGTGCCCATCTGTTTGGTCCGGGATCCCTGCGCTCCTTGGGGAGATGGGCCAAATCCGAATTCAGACTCATGGACTGGCCTGGGCTCTTTCTCCTCATCTGTGCGCTTGCGGGCCAGCCCGAAATCCAGGATTTTTACCAGTCCGGCTTCGGTGATCATGATATTCGCCGGTTTCAGATCGCGATGCAAGATGCCCAGGCGGTGGGCTTCTTCGAGCCCCTCCGATATTTGTATGCCTACGGAGAGGGCAAACTGCATATTGAGCGGCTCTTCCTCAACAAGCTTTTCAAGCGTTTTGCCGGGTACATGCTGCATCACCATATAGGGACGCTTTTCATATTCGCTGACTTCATAGATGGTACAGACATTCGGATGCTGGATAGCGGAGGCCAGCCGTGCCTCCTCCAGAATTTCAACCCGTACTCGTTTTTCAGAGGAGCGTTCCGGGTGAACGATTTTAATCACCACCGGCCGCATCAGCTTGGTGTCTGTTGCCAGGTATACGGTACCCTGCGCGCCGGATCCCAGCTTCTGATGAATCTCGTAGTGGTGTATTTTTTCGATCATACCGTAAAGTGAAAATGCCGGTACCGGGTAACATAACCGGTTTGCAGAGTTTCCCTAATCCTTAAAAAGTTTTTTAAAGTTATCCTCAAAATTCGGTTTGATGATCCCCTTTTCGGTGATAAAACCGGTAATATATTTATGGGGCGTCACATCAAAGGCGGGATTATAGGTCTCGACTTTGTCAGGGGCCACCTGCGAGCCGTTGAAATTAGCGATTTCGTCCGATTCCCGTTCTTCAATCGGAATGTCGGTACCGTCTTTGAGTTCCATGTCGATGGTGGACAGTGGCACCGCCACGTAAAACGGGAGGTCGTGCTCACTGGCCAGAACCGCCAGGGGGTACGTACCGATTTTATTGGCTGTATCTCCATTCGCTGCCACGCGGTCGGCTCCCACGATGACCATATCGACCTTGTTTTGCTGCATAAGCGACCCCGCCATGGAATCGGTGATCAGCTTCATCGGTATTTCGGCGTTCATCAACTCCCAGGAGGTCAGCCGGGCTCCCTGCAGCAGGGGCCGGGTTTCATCTACCCAAACGTGGATATCTTTTTTCGCCTCGTGAGCGTGGAAAATGACCGAAAGTGCTGTCCCATATTGTGCGGTGGCCAGGCTACCGGTATTGCAGTGAGTCAGGATATTCGCTTTATCGCCGACCAGATCCAGCCCGTTTTCACCGATCTTCTTGTTGATTCGCTTGTCCTCGTCATGGATCGTTTTGGCCGTTTTAAGGACGATATCCTTGATCTCGGAAATTTCCTTTTCCTTGTGGGCCTGTATGGTACTTTTCAACCGGTTTAACGCCCAGTGCAGGTTTACAGCAGTGGGACGAGCCGATTCCAGGTAATCCGCGATTCGTTCCACCTCTACCCAAAAGCTCTCGAAAGTGCTTTCGGGCAGGTCTTTAATGCCCAGGTAAAATCCATATGCCGCTGCAATGCCGATCGCCGGGGCTCCCCGTACCCGCAGCTTTTTAATAGACTCCCAAATGCGGCCCACGTCTTCAATGTCGCTGTATACCTCGCGATTGGGAAGGTAGGTTTGGTCCAGAATTCGCAGGTGATCGCCGCGCCATTCAATAGATTGTACAGTGGTCTCGGTATCGTTGGCCATAACTTGTTTTATCTTTTTGTGTTGGATTCAATCCTTTCGACTCCTCTCATTGCAATCCGTATTCTATCAATGATCCGGTATGCTGTTCCTCACAATGTTGTTAAACGTTTATAGATCGAAGCGTTATTGTATGCTGAATATACCAATTTGTGCGCAAGTGTTAATGACAGATATAGTGCAAAGATGATGTGGCAAGACCCGGTTTAACCGGCTTTCCAATTTTTTAGCTGTGATTACATATTGAGTGGAATACGCCCTTTGGAGTTTTCTCCGGCAGAACCCCAAGCAACACACTCCCCACAACCCAAAACTCACGACCCACGACCCACAACCATCAATACCCACTCACATAGCCGTCTCCCCTGGGATCAGCGGCCCCATGCCGTATTCCTGTCTCATCAACATAAATAATGTGCGAGCGCCCGATCGTATCTCGTGTAGTCAGGCGATGCCCCTTTTTGACCAGCTCCTCCCGCGTATCCCGCGTGAGCCCGTAAGGTTCATAAAAAAGTTGGTCTGGCAGCCACTGGTGGTGAAACCGGGGTGCACTCAAAGCCTGCTGTGCATTCATTCCGAATACGGCGATATTTAGAAAGTTTTGGAGGATGGCCGTGATAATTCTGGGCCCACCCGCGGCCCCCAGCACCATGCGGATCTCTCCTTTTTGGGTGACGATGGAGGGAGACATGCTGCTGAGCATCCGTTTGCCCGGTTCTATTGCGTTGGCTTTGCCCTGTACCAGGCCGAACATATTTGGCTCGCCGGGTTCGGCAGTAAAGTCATCCATTTCATTATTGAGGAGGAATCCGGCCCCGTCAACACTGATTTTGCTCCCAAACGAACCGTTGAGCGTGGTGGTTACCGCCACGGCGTTGCCTTCGTCATCCACAATGGAGTAGTGCGTAGTTTCGGATGATCGGAACCCCGGGATCGAACCGTGATCGATGTTGTCGCTTTCGGTGGCCTGCATGGGATCAAAACTTTGCATTCGTCGATCGCTGTAGGATCGACTTATCAGCTGGCTGACGGGGATATCCACAAAATCGGGATCACCCAGGAAATGGGCGCGGTCGGCAAAAGCACGACGCATCGCTTCGGTAAGCAGGTGAATATAGTCAGTTGAATTGAAGCCCAGCTCGCGCAAAGGATAATTGTCAACCATGTTCAGGATCTGTGCGATGGCGATGCTGCCGCTGCTGGGCGGCGGCATGATATGCAGATCGTAGCCCCGGAAATGTGTTTCAACCGGATCCCTCCAGGTGCTCTGGTAATTTTTGAGATCCCGGTGTGTAATTAATCCGCCGTGCCGGTTCATTTCGCGGACAATCATATCCGCGGTGCGCCCCGAATAGAAACCCTCCCGCCCAAAACGGGCAATACGATCCAGTGTTTGCGCGAGGTCTTTTTGGACAAACCGGTCGCCCTCGGCAAATGGTCTCCCGCTTTGCTTGGTGAAATACCTGCGGGAGCCTTGGTACTGCTTAAAAGAGGATGCGTGGTTATTGAGCGTCTGGGCCTGGGTCCAGGAAAGGGCATATCCTTCCCTGGCCAGCGTAATGGCCGGGCGTATGACTGCCTCAAGGGGGAGGCGGCCATACCGTTTGGTCGCTTTGATCATGCCGTCTACCACGCCGGGAACGCCCGAGGCCAGGATCGAGCGCCGGCTCAAGTCGGGCTGGTATTCCCCGTTACGGATAAACATGTCACGGCTCGCCCGGTCGGGAGCGACTTCCCTGAAGTCCAGCGCACGGGTTGTGCCACCGGCCAGGTGAAGTACCATAAATCCCCCGCCCCCGATATTGCCGGCGCGTGGCAGCGTTACGGCAAGGGCAAATTGAACGGCCACGGCAGCGTCAACCGCATTACCTCCCTCTTCCAGGATCTGGCGTCCAATATCGGCGGCTTTTTGTTCCGCCGCTACGACCGTGCCCTGTTCATAAGATTTGGTCCATCCGATCTGGGCATGGGTTGGTTTAACAAAGAGGAGGGAGAGCAGGAAAAATGAGAGCAGAAGTTGGAGCGGGTACCTCATCAAAAACAGGTGTGATTGCGAGTGTTGGTTTAAACGGGAATATAAAAAAATATGCTCTGGTTTGCGCGGGAATGAGGAAACCGGGAGAAATGATGCCGCAGATTTTCAGCCATATCCCGGACTTGAAGGCAGATGAATGAAGGGGTAACCCTCAGGTATATTGAAAGGAACTCCACGGGAAGCTACGCCCGCGGGTGGAATTCTTTGTGTACCTGGTGCAGCAGGCTTCGGTCTACGTGGGTATAAATTTCTGTTGTGTTGATGGAGGTGTGTCCCAGCATCTCCTGAACGGCGCGCAGGTCGGCTCCGCCCTCCAGCAGGTGGGTGGCAAATGAGTGCCTGAAAATATGGGGATACACATTTTTTTTGATGCCCGCCCGTTCGGCTGCGTTATTCACAATATTCCATATACTCATGCGTGACAGCGGTCCCCCGCGGTTATTCAGGAACACCCGGTTATTGGATTTCTGAGGATTCTCCTCGCTCAGGTAGTTCGGCCGGATATATTCGATATAGTGCTCCAGGGCTTCTTGTGCCTTTTCTCCCACCGGTACCAACCGTTCCTTATTGCCCTTCCCGATTACGCGAATAAAGCCGATTTCAAAAAAGAGACTGTCAAGCTCCAGGCCTGTCAATTCGCTTACCCGCATGCCGGTAGCGTACAAGCACTCCATGATGGCCGCATTGCGGATGCCCTGGTCAGTGGTTCGATCCGGAACTTCCAGGATTTGCACAATCTCATCCGGGGTAAGGACCTCTGGAAGCTTTTGCGCTTTTTTCGGCAGATCTACCAGCTCTGCGGGATTAGTCTTGGTCATATTTTCGACTACGGCAAACTCGTGGAAGTTGCGGATACTCGAGACGTTCCGAACGATTGAGCTGGTGGAGAGGTCCATTGCCGAAAGTTCCTCCAGATAATCCTCAATATGTTGGAGCGTCACCCCGGCAAGATCCTTGATGCGAAGGTCCTGCGCCAAAAATTTCAGATACCGGTTGAGGTCATTTTTATAGGCCTCAACCGAGTGCTCGGAAAGTCCTTTTTCAACCCGGATAAACTGGAGATAACGACGAAGTTCGTTGTCAAACTGCATGAGGGATAATCAAAAAAAGATTTATAAAGAGGTTTTAACCCGGATTTCATCCAAATCCCGGTATTTCAATTTCCTCCCTGAAAATACTGACTGCGGGACTCCTACGTGTTAATATAGTCATCCACCTTGGGTGGTGGCGGGGTTTCGGATTCGGGAAGTGTAACGTCGGTCGATTTGTCGTCGGTGATTGTGGTGTCTGCAGCTATCTTTTCGACCTGTTTTTTTCCCTTATCTTTCTTGTCTTCCGGATACTCAACGCGGCTGTGATAGATACCCATCAGGATATTCAGGAAGGTTTCCTTAATAGAGCGGAGATCCTGGAACGTAAGCGGACAATTGCTGAGCTGCCCTTCATTAACCCGGTCGTCCACCATCTTGTTGACCAGGTTTTCCAACTTCTGGTAGCTTGGATCCTTCATGGCCCTGGAAGCGGCTTCGACCCCGTCGGCCAGCAGCAGGATCCCGGTTTCCTTGGTGCGGGGCAGGGGACCGTCATAGCGGAAATCTTTTTCCTGGATTTCATCCTTCTCTTCATCGGTATTTTCTTTGGCTTTCTCAAAGAAAAACTTAATCAGCGAGGTGCCGTGGTGGGTTTTTATAAAGTCAACAATGATCTCCGGGAGCCCGTGATTGCGGGCCACTTTTACCCCGTTGCTTACGTGTGCCTTGATTACCAGGGCACTCATGCGCGGTTTGAGCTTGTCATGCTCGTTGGGTCCGGACTGGTTTTCCACAAAATAACCGGGATTTTCCATCTTCCCGATATCGTGGTAGAGAGCCCCGACGCGGCATAAAAGACCATTGGCCCCGATAGATCCGGCGGCGGCTTCCGAAAGGTTGGCTACCTGCAGGCTGTGATGAAACGTGCCCGGGGCCTTCGTCATCAGGTCTTTGAGCAGCGGCAGGTTGGTATCGCTGAGCTCCAGCAGGGTAAAGTCGGTTGTGACGTTAAACACTTTTTCAAAAAAGAGAATCAACGGGTAGGTAAACAGGATAAAGACAGAATTAATAATAACAAACAGGAGGTCCGTGGCAAGTTCATTCCACCCCTCAAAGGCGGTCATATTAAACCCGATAAGAATGACCGCGTACGAAACGAAGACGATACCCGGCGTTATAAAGAAGAACTGGGACCGTTTTTTGATGTCGCGCACCGAAAACAGGCCCAGGCTGCAGGCCACCGTGGTGGCTGCGACATATTCGAAATTATTCCCGATGATGAGGCCGGTCAACAGGGCCAGGCTGATTGTGGACAGCAAACCCACCCGCGAGTCGAAAATGATGGTGAGAATGATCGGGGCCACGGCCACAGGTACGATGTAGGGGGATATATCATTGAGTCCGTAGGAGATGGAACTGGCAATACAGATAATGCTCATGGCGATTACCACCAGCAGGAGCATGGAGTTGTCATTAAAAATGGAGCGCCGATACAGGTACAGGTAAAAGATAAATACGGTGATGATGGCCATAATCGCCAGCACATCCCCGAAGTAGCGCAGCCATCGTTCAGTATCACTCGCATTTTGGGCCCGGGCCTCGGCCAGGCTTTCCAGCCAGTTGGCTTTCTCCCTGTTAACCAGGTCACCCTTGCGGATGATCACCTGCCCCTGGGAGACGGCCCCCTTGGTGGTGGAGATATTGGCCAGGGCCTCGTCAACCCGGGATTCAGTGTCATTCCTATTAAAAATATAGTTGGGTTGAATCACCTGGTTGAACAGCTGCGACCCGGCAGAGGCGATCTCCTCGAAATAGGAGCGGGAGAGCCGGAAGCGGGCAAACTCTTTTACCTCGTCCATGTCGCGGACGTTTGCCACGCTGTAGGTACGTTCGGTGCGTTCCCTCAGGTCGCGAACCGTAATTTCATCGAGCGAGAGGGTGTCTTTTTCAGCGTTTATGATTCCGTCGCGCAGCACTTCGTTGATCAGGTCTTCGAGCTGCTGCTTGAGGTCATCTCCCACAAACTGTGCGCTGCCGTTCTGCTGTGTGCCCACCCCGTTGACCTTGGCATAGTTTTCAAGCAGGGCCCGCCAAGACGATTCGGAGAGGTTGACCTCCGCCAGATTCATCTCCCGGACAAACCGGAGGCTGTCATTGGAGGTGGTGCCGTTGTCTTGAGTTTTGGACTGCTGCCACTGCAGGTATGACTGCAGAACCGGCTGCATATCTTTAAAAAGAGAATCCAGCCGGCTCTGAATGTTAATTTTCGCCTTGTGATCTATATGGAAAATCGGGGGGGTGCTCTGCCTTATGTTTTGCCGTTCCTGGTCGATCTCCTGCTGGGTTTTTTGAAGCGGGAAGGTAAAGGGGGCTGTTAAATCCTCTGCGCGCCAGGGTTCGCCCACCGTGTAGTTGATCGGCTCCTTGAACGATGTGTGGGGTACGGAGCTGATCAGTACTCCCAGAAAACCGACCAGTATGAGTGCACGTACATATTTATTTCTTTTGAGAGAGGCGGCCTCTTCCTTCCTTTTTTTCTTTTCTCCAATGACAGGTGCACCTGTATTGGACTTCTGGCCGAGTCCCAATTTGTCTAATAACCCCATGAAAGAAGGTTTTATGAGCAATTACATTGCAAATTGTAACAATACATAAAGCTGCAACTCTGTTAAAGTAATCATTCAGGTTATATAGAAAAAATTTAATGAGCAGGAGACAAACGCCTATTCCCCGATCATATTGCGCAGGTCCTCTTCGCTGATTACGGGAATTTCCAGCTCCTGTGCCTTGTCATACTTGCTGCCGGGCGATTCGCCGGCCAGCAGGTAATCGGTGTTTGAGCTTACGGATGAGGTCGTCTTGCCACCGTGACTTTCAATCAACTCGGTTGCTTCTTTACGTGTTAACGTGGGAAGGGATCCGGTGAGTACAAATTTTTTGCCTTCCAGTTTACCGGAGGCCTGTTCCTCTTCCTCCATCTGGAAACGGAGTCCGTGAGAACGGAGTTTTTCCACGGTTTCCCGGTTTTTTTCGTTACGGAAGAAAGCGGAAACAGAGGCCGCTATTTTCGGCCCGATGGCATCAATGGCCGTCATGTCTTCCTGACGGGCATTCATCAATGCATCCATGGAGCGCAGGCCCCGGGCCAGGTCCCGGGCGACGGTAGCCCCGACGAACCGAATGCCAAGGGCGTAGATGACCCGGTCGAGCGGTTGCTGCTTGCTCTGCTCGATCGCACCCAGGAGGTTTTGCGCACTCTTTTCGGCCATCCGTTCCAGCGGAAGCAGCTGATCTGCAGTAAGGTCATACAGGTCGGCGTACGTCCGGATAAGGTTGTTGCTCACCAGCTGATCCACGACCGCTTCTCCCAGGCCTTCAATGTCCATGGCATCGCGGGAGGCAAAGTGTTCAATCCGGCTGCGCACCTGCGGGGGACATTGCGGATTGATACAGCGCCAGGCTACTTCATCCCCAAATTTCACGAGTTCTTCTCCGCAGGCGGGACAGTTATCCGGCATCCTGAATTTTGCGCCGCGATTGTCGCGACCGGGGTTTACTACACTTACCACCTGGGGAATGATCTCACCGGCTTTTTCCACCACCACCTGGTCACCCACCCGGATATCCTTTCGGTGGATCTCGTCCTCGTTGTGCAGGGAGGCCCGTTTAACCGTGGTTCCTGCCAGCTGTACCGGTTTCAATTCTGCAACAGGCGTGATTTTGCCCAACCGTCCCACCTGCAGGGTGATGCCCTGGATAGTGGTGGTCGCCTGCTTTGCTTCGAACTTGTAGGCGATGGCCCAGCGGGGCGCCTTGGAGGTGGTGCCGAGCTGATCGCGGAATCGCGCCTCATTGACCTTGATGACCACGCCGTCAGTTTCAAACGGAAGTTCGTGGCGCAGCTCTTTCCACTCCTCAATCTGGCGGTGGACCTCCTCAATACCCTGGCAGACGGTGTAGTGCTCGCAGACGCGAAGTCCATACTTTTTGAGGAGCTCCATTTTGTGAAACTGGGTAATCGTTTCATCCTCTCCGTCGAGCAGCAGATCGAAGCAGAAGAGCCGGATGGGCCGCCGGGATACCTCACGCGGATCCTGCATTTTCAGGGAGCCCGCCGTGGAGTTGCGGGGATTGGCAAACTCATTGAGTCCCTGCTCGTCGCGGTGTTCATTCAGCCGGATAAACGCCTCTCGTTCCATGTAGGCTTCTCCCCGCACTTCCACCACTTCCGGGTAATCGTTGCTCAATGTCAGCGGCAGGTCGCGAATGGTTTTGATATTCCGGGTGATATCATCACCCCGTTCCCCGTCGCCCCGGGTTGCTCCCAATACAAGAGTCCCATTTTCGTACCGCAGTCGGATCGCCGCCCCGTCAAACTTTAGCTCCACCATATAGGTAAAATCGGAATGTCCGAGGATTTCCCGCACCCGCCGGTCAAAGTCGTTGAGCTCAGCTTCATTGTAGGTGTTGTCCAGGCTTAGCAGGGGAACCGGATGCTCTACAGTGGGAAAGTCACTGGAGGGTTCGCCGCCGACACGCATGGTTGGAGAATCGGGAGCCTGTAGGTCAAACTGCTGTTCCAGCTGTTCCAGTTCTTTCAGGTAATCATCAAATTGGCGATCAGAAATAAACGGCTGTGCCTCCTGGTAATAGGCCTTATTGGCGCGGTCCAGAAGGTCGCGCAACTCCTGAACCCGTTGTTCCGCTTGCTCTCGGTTCATGGTATTGCAGTAGGGTCAGTTATCAGTTGGAAAGCTTGGTCGGTCTAAAACAGTGGAGGGGGGAGGAAAGTTTAGTTCCGTGGAATCGGGCGCGGGCTGAAGCCACATGGTATCGCCTTCAAACAGAGAGCGGGAGAGCTCGACATATTGCGAATCGGGGCTGACAGTCGTTAAAAACCGCTCTGTGAAATTTTCGATCGGATGACCGTTCATCAGCAGCTCCATGCGGCTGTAGGGTCCGCGTATCCGAACAACATCAGTAAATTCAAATCGGAACGCCTGGCCTTCTTCAATCCAGTAGGGATTAAATTCGGCCATAACATCCGTGTATACCCGGACAGGGTCCAGCCGGTCGTAGGCCGCGTACACCAGCAGGGTTAGCGTGTCGGACAGGGCCTGGGTGGTTTCTGGCTGGGTTTGTTGCATCTCAACGGCAGTCGTATCGCCGGAATCGGAAAGATTCAGTTGCAGGGAATCAGGCACGATAGCCGGTTGCGAGACGTTTTGCGGCGTATTTTGATCGCTGTTTTCCAGCCCTTCCAAACTGCTGTTCTGGTAAAACCAGTATCCGATAACTCCCGATATTACAAGCAAAACCACGGCAATGCCGATCCATATGCGGGACCTGTTTTCAAGGGGCCTGAATTTGCGCCCCAGGTCAGCCCAGTCGACGGAACTGACAGAAGGGGGAGCGGTCGCGGACTGGCGCCGGGCGGACCGATCTGCAGAGCGGGCGGAGATCTCTGGAGGCCGCTCCGCGTCAGGCTGTTCCGCATCAGACGACTCTTCCGGTTTTTCTGTTTCAGCGGTTAGATCCCCGGGAGGAAAGGAGAACGACTCAACTTCATTCTGTTCCATCAGGTGGCCGTCGTAGGTTCCCAGCTCATAATGATCCAGGGCTTCAATGACCTGCTCCTCTTCAATTTTCAGGGCCTTGCCATAACTCCGGATATAGCTGCGAATATAGGTCTTGTTCTCTTCAAAATCGGTAAAAATGGTTCCATCTTCTATTGCCTGGAGGATATGCACCGGAATTTTCGTTTCATCATGTATATCCTCCAGCGTTTTTTTCTGATGCTCTCGGATGGTAGCAAGGTCTTTACCAAGTGAAGCCATGAGTATTATTTGTGATTAAATAGATAAAAGAGAACTTGAAAATAACAGAGAGACGTAGTCAGTCAAATTTGTAAAAGGAACTCCAGAATATTCAAGTAAATCTAATCAAATATGGCTGATGCCAAAAATTTTTTACCGATTTCTCCAAAACTGCGTAAGGATCCCGGATTGAGCAGGTCTATTCAATAAAAGAACGTGCAAAAACTCACGTATTAAACGGTTATGGGGATATCAAATTTTATCAAGACAGGGCTCGCGGGCATCGTCTTTCCCAACGTTTGTGTCTGCTGCGGGATGGAAGTAACGGAACAGCAGCGGCAGATCTGCACTTTCTGCCTGATGGAGCGTTTTGAGGATGCAAATCCGGAAAATACAGACACCTCGGCGGCCGAGCTGCTTCCCGATGGAGTATGGGCTCAGCATGCGCTCTGGCAATTTGACAAGGGCGGGGCGCTTCAGGACCTCATGCACCAGTTGAAATACAACCACCTGAAACAGATCGGGGTACAGCTGGGGGAGCGGCTGGGCTGGCGCACGCTGCAGCATCCCGGTATCGCTGCAATGATGGAAGAATATTCGTCAAACAGTTTACTGGTACCGGTACCGCTGCACTATATCAAATTTATGCAACGGGGCTTTAACCAGGCTTTTACGATTGCGCAGGGTTTGCAAAAAAAGCTGGACATCCCGATCTGCGGAATCAGTGATGTGGTACGGCAGAAAAACACCAGGAGCCAAACGGGATTTGACCTGGAAGAGCGAAATGCAAACATGAAAGATGCGTTTCGAGTAAAAAACGGGGAGGAGATAGCGGATAAATTGTCCATCGTGGTGGACGATGTCTTTACGACAGGCGCAACTTCTTTTGAACTCGCGGGAAAACTGCTGGAAGCCGGTGCAGATGGCGTCATCATATTGACTGTAGCGCAGGCTTGACGATACTACCCAGTGGCATCAGCTTGAAACTGGATCCTGCCTGGGATAAGATTTCGCATTTATTCACAGTTCTTGGTTTATTACCAACCTCAAGGTGAGCTTTTTCAAATAACCGGGAAAAACCTGCAATCACGCGTATACCCGGTTTGGCTGGAATGCAGTTCTGTAAATTTCGATCTTAAAAGAACATTGTGTGCTCTCTGATCGGAATGTTACTTTTAAGAAGGCGTTGCAAAATGGATTTTTGTCTAAATCAACCTTTTTAGAGGTATTGGGTAATACGCTGAATGATTTACAGATTTGATCGATGTTAAATAAATTAACGCTCAATGTTTAATGCGAGGATGCACCAGGCACCAGCCGTTGGAGGACCGTCCTCTTCAAAAGTATTGGAATGCTCATGAAGCACAAACGAAAAGTCCCTCATCGACTGTTTGCAGAAACCCGGATGGGGATCGTCACCCGGTATGGCGATTGGTTCCACACCACCACCGATTATATCGAGGAGTTTGTCCCCGGTTTGCTGGAAGAAGTGGAGCTGGAGGAGCTGGTGCGAGCAGCCCAGGCGTGGGTGAAAAGTGCTGACAGCCTTTCCATGTTGCTGCTGCTGGGGCTGCTGCTGTTTGTTCCTCCTTTGGTTGCGGCCCTGCTGGCGGTGGCGTTTCACGCGGCCTGGTATTTCAACAAGAGTTCTTTTGTAATGATCTCTCTGAACACCCTGATGGAGTATCTCTACAAAGACGGAACCCAGCTGGTGACTTCCCTGGTTGTACTGAGCTATTTGGGGATTATGGGCGAATATTTTGCAGCAAGTATTGGACTGCTCTTTTTCTTTGTACTTAAACTCGGCCTCCTCAGAAAGCTCTGGGATAAATTATTCCAGATGCGGCAGGAAGTGTTGCTGACACTGAATGACCGGGTCATGAAAATGGTTATTCTCCGGTTTTCGATCAGGGAGAACCTGGTACCGGATGATATCCGGGAAATGGAAGAGCAAATAGTTAGCCTCGCAAGCAGCAGGAAAAAGAACAACTAAATCAGAGCTGATGTCTGAAACCAATTTGTTTATTGTCCGGCACGGTGAGACCGAGTACAACAGGCTGGGGCGTATGCAGGGCCGGGGCATCGATAAATCCCTGAATAAAACGGGGCGACGGCAGGCCGAAGCCACGGCGAGCTACTTGGAAGAGTTCGGCATAGACCTGGCGGTAAGCAGCAGCTTAAAACGCTCTATCCAAACGGCACAAGTAGCAGCCAATCGCTTTCAGGTGGAGCTGGTCTCCTACCGTGAGCTTGACGAAATTAATTTTGGTATTTTTGAGGGAAAATTCTCCGATGAGATCCAGGACGATCTGGAAGCGGTTCATAGACGCTGGCGGAACGGGGAAGTTGACCTGGCTATTGAGGGAGGAGAAAGTCCGTCCCAGGCGCTCTCGAGAGTGCGCGGCCGGATGGATTCTATTATAGAAGAGCACGCCGGTAAAAATATTCTGACGGTACTGCATGGTCGGCTAATACGTATTTTGCTTTCCAGCTGGCTGGGATACGGGTTGGAGCGGATGCACGAGATCAAACACAGCAACGGTTCGCTCAACCACCTGCGATGGAACGGCGAATCATTTGAAATTGTCTGCCTGGACAAGACAAATCACCTGGAGAAAAATATGTCAACAAAGGTGGATACCTAGTGCTGTTACCACTACATTCGTTGCATGCTGACCCATGATTACTGAAAGGGCTGTTCCCCGGGGGATCGAAGGGATATTGTTGCTCGAATCGAGTTTGACAAGATACTGACCAGGGCATGACGCTGAAATATAACCCGGACGGACATCGGTTGCCGAGCCGGACAGAATGTCCGGCTACCGGGAGAATCAAGCGATAAATTTAACAATTGGAAGAATATGAGTGAAAAGGTTCGGAATATGTTTGCCGATATCGCCGATGATTACGATCGCATCAACTCCATCCTTTCGTTTGGAGTTCACCACGCCTGGAGGACCGAGACGGTGCGGCTCAGCGGTGCCGGGCTTGGTGACAAAGTGCTGGATTGTGCCACCGGCACCGGCGATCTGGCGCTGGAGTTTAAAAAGAAAGTGGGGGACGACGGCTACGTGCTCGGTACCGACTTCTGCAAAGAGATGATTGAACACGCACCCGCAAAAGCGGAAGCCCAGAATCTTGTCGTGGATTTTGAAGTGGCCGACGCAATGAACCTGCCGTATGAGGATGACAAATTTGACATTTGCAGTATCGCCTTTGGAATTCGCAATGTCGACGAGCCTGTGACCGCGCTGGGTGAGATGGCCCGGGTGGTTCGTCCGGGGGGGAGTGTGGTCGTGCTTGAATTTGGCCAGCCAGAGGGGATCATGAAATTTCCCTATGAACTCTACAGCCAGTATATCATGCCGGCCATAGGAGGGTGGATCAGCGGCAACCGCGAAGCCTATACCTATCTTCCCAAAACAAGCGCAGCCTTCCCTGCGGGCGACAAGTTTTTAACCCTGATGGATCAGGCCAACGCTTTTTCAAGGCGAGAATATAAAAAATTGACAAGCGGTATCGCCTATATATATGTGGGTACCGTTCAATAAATCTGCTATATTACGCCCCGAGCTGAAACTGCAAGAAATGACGATTGTTTATGGCTGAAATGAAAGTCGAAGAGCTAAAAAAGTATATTCCCCACCGGTATCCATTCCTGTTGGTTGACCGCGTGCTGGAGCTGGAAGAGAAACGTATTGTTACGCTTAAAAATGTGACTGTCAACGAGGAGTTTTTTAACGGTCACTTTCCGGGTGCCCCCATCATGCCGGGCGTATTGCAGGTAGAGGCGCTGGCCCAGAGCGGAGGAATCATGCTGATGAAAAACCAGGTGGAGAATCCCGCGGAAAATCTGGTGGTCTTTACCGGAATCAACAAGGCCAAGTTCCGGAAGTCGGTAGAGCCGGGCGACCAGATTCGAATGGAGGTAATTCTTAAAAATCAGCGCCGCAATTTTGTAACGATGGACGGACTTTCAACAGTAGACGGAAATGTAGTTTGCGAACTGGAAGCTTCAGCGGCGATTGTACCCAGAGAGGAAGCATGAGCACGCAACAGAAACAGAGTCGACCTCCCAAAGTGACTACCCAGACGGTGGTCAACATGAAACGGGAGGGACAGAAAATAAGCATGCTTACCGCCTACGATTACACGATGGCGCGTATTGTAGATCAGGCCGGTGTCGATGTCATACTGGTGGGTGATTCTGCCAGCAATGTGATGGCAGGGCACGAGACCACTGTTCCGATGACGCTTGAGCATATGATTTACCACGCCTCCTGCGTGGTGCGGGGCGTCGGGCGGTCGCTGATTATTGCGGATTTGCCGTTTATGAGCTACCAGGTTACGCCCAAGGAAGCACTGATCAATGCCGGCCGTATGATGAAGGAAGCGGGCGTGCACGGCGTCAAGCTGGAAGGGGGCAAGCCGATTATCGACACGGTGAAGAAAATTGTGGATGCCGGTATCCCCGTAATGGGGCACCTGGGGCTCACCCCGCAGAGTATCTACAAGTTTGGCACCTACAAAGTGCGGGCCAAAGAGGACCGGGAAGCCAAAGAGCTGCTGGAGGATGCGAGGCGGCTCGAAGAAGCAGGCTGTTTTTCCATTGTACTCGAGAAAATTCCCGCTGATCTGGCTGCCAAAGTGACGGAACAACTTTCCATTCCCACCATTGGTATTGGTGCAGGGGCTGCTTGTGACGGGCAGGTGTTGGTGTTGCACGACATGCTGGGACTCAACAAAGAGTTCGAGCCCCGTTTCCTGCGGCGCTATGCCGATCTCCACAGCATAATAACGGATTCGGTAGGCCAGTTTATCAAAGACATTAAGCGGGGAGATTTCCCCAGCGAAGATGAACAGTATGATTAATGTAGAATCGGCTTTTTAGCCATAGAATTAATCTCCCTGCATTTCCTCTTCGGGAAGAGGAGGATACGACCTCAAAAGTGGTAATGACCTGCTTTACAGGCTCAGTGCTTTCCTCCATGAGGAAGGAGAGCAGGAGGAGGGACCCAGAATCGGATGACTTAAAACAGGTTGTTAATTCTTAAAAGCGTTTTATGATAATTTTTCAATCGAGGAATCTGTCTTATGAGTAGTGACAAGCCCCTCATTTTGGTTTGCAATGACGACGGCATTTTTGCGCCGGGTATTCGAGCGCTGGCAGAGGTCGCTGATGAATTCGGCGATGTAGAGATTATCGCTCCCGACCGGCAGCAGAGCGCCGTAGGGCACGCGGTTACCGTGAGCACCCCGCTCCGAAGTCGCGCTTTCCAGATCGACCATCGTTTCAACGGACAGGCCGTATCCGGCACCCCGGCCGATTCCGTGAAGCTGGCACATGACCAGCTGTTGCAGCGCAAGCCGGACCTGGTGGTCAGCGGTATCAACCACGGCAGCAATGCAGGTATTAACATCCTGTATTCCGGCACCGTAAGTGCGGCTACGGAGGGTACGATCCTGGGATATCCCTCGCTGGCGGTTAGCTGCACGGATTATGACGAGGATGCAGACCTGAGTGGAGCTAAAGACGCCGCACGCCGGGTTATCGGGTGGATACTGAGTGAAGGGTTGCCCAAAGGAGTGACCCTGAATTTGAATGCCCCTTCCGGTCCGTTGAAAGGCATAAAATGGGCACGCATGGCCAACAGTCGATACGTGGAGGAGTTTGAGGGACGGGTCGATCCCAACAACAGGAACTACTACTGGATGACCGGCCGCATGCAGCTGCTGGATGAGGGGGATGACATGGACCTGAGTGTGCTAGAAAAGGGATATGCCTCTCTTACGCCCATTCAATATGACATGACCGCCTATACGCTGCTCAAAAACACGGAAGACCTCGAGCTTTAGCAGCAGTACACAGTCGGCAGCCGGCCCGTTGCCGGGAAAGAGCGGGTGTACGGGATTGGAGCAACTCTTCAATCAGTACGTCATGCCTAACCCGGATTTCTCACGAGTATTTCGGATAAGATCATGTCACTTTATGGATGACCATACCTTATACCATTTTTTACTGCCAAATTATCATTACAGCCTGTAAAAGGCTGCGAAATGGGCCTTTCAGCTGCGTTGAAGGGCAAATAAATCACCGGCTCAACGTACCAACGTACGTCTGCGCAGCCATTTGCCCTTCGCCTTGCTGAAAAACCAATTTCTTGGTGATAAATCCGGGCTAATTCCCCGAGTCGTCTTTTGTTTGCGGGTTAAAAGCCTTTTTCCTGCAGCATTTTCAGCACATCCAGCCAGAACGACTTGACGACCGGCATCCGATCTTTGTCGGTGCGGAGGCTCATCTGCTCCAAATGTGAAATCGGTGCGGTTTTGATATGTTCACCCCAAATTGCGCTTCGGGCGGAAACCAGTCCGTCATTGATTCCTTCATTTTCGTAGATGTGATTGTTTTGAAAACGGATCACCGTCTCTATGGGAGCGGTTGTGCCTTTTCCAACGGCCGCACTGAAAGAGAAATAGGGGATCGACTCCAGGTTTCGGATCTCGTTGTTGAACCGTTCCTGCACGTAGCTGCGTGTTAGCTGTTTTACCGAGCCGATGGCGTCACTTTTGGTTTTGGGGTAGACGCGGTCTCCCATCCAGTCAAAGAAATCGCCAAGCTTGCCCTGTACGGAATCGGGCGCTTTCAATACCAGCTCAGCAAGGCTGGTGCCGTGGTGAGGAGTTGCAACCGTGGTGAGCGAGGCCACATATCGCTCCAGCTCCAGCTTTGAAAGGGCATAGCGTATGTCGAGTCCGCCCATGCTGTGGGCAACGATATTGAATTTGGAGATGTCGTACCGCTCCGAAAGCTGCCGGATCAGCGTTTTCCACTCTTTTGAACGGATCTCAATTTTGGCATAGGGTACAATATTGGGCGCAAACGCCGGCACGCCGTGCGAGCGCATAAACATGGCGACATCGTTCAGCGGTGAGGGCTTGACGAGAGAGGCAAATGCACCATAGCCGTGGCAAAGCAATACGGGATGCCGCAACTGTATGTATTCAGGTTCAGGGAATGCTTTCAGCTTGAATTTTTTGAACCACTTTTCACTGTTGAATTGATCGAGCATATCAATAGTTGATTTGGGGAGGTTGAATCAGGAAGAGTCCCTGCTTTTTAAAGCCGGGCAGTTTTTCTCTCAGCCACTGCAGGGCCGACTCGTCGGCCATGATAATGGCTACCGGGTGGGCTTGCTGACGGGCTTGTGTTGAGAATGTTTCGAGCTTTTCCTTGAAGAACGATTCCCCGAGATTTGAGTTCAAGATGACGGCGTCATTGACGTCGATGAAGGTGATATTTTTTTGGGATGCGGTTTCCGTGATCGGGGCCGCATCCTGAGAAGAAAGCACGGAAGCCTGCCGGAAGTTGAGAATTGGTGTATTTGGGGGAACGTGCTCAAGCAGAGACAGGGATGGCAGTGGAGTCGGAGTTTCGGGGTTCTCCTTCTCCATCTCTGGCTCAATCCAGTAGCAGACATGGGGGTACTCCGGCTTGATCTCCTGGACTTGCCGGCGTACCTCTTCGGGACTGGAAACCTGCAGAGCTATCGGGATCGGCTCTCCAAACCGGATAACCGATTCAACCATCTCCGCTGACGGCTGCTCGCTGAACGCGATGATAATGCTCGCGATGTTGCGGTCCAGTACCAGCTTGTCATCCGTTCTGAGCGAAAGAGATCGAAAAACGGTGCCCTTGTAGGTTAACTGGATCAGCATGCGTTCCTCAGGGAGGTTGACTCTGGCCGGAGTCCCTACCGCCAGGGGATGAAAAATACGGTTCAGCTCGGCGTGGAGCAGGGTTTTTGAAAATCCCGGGGGCAGATCGATGTAATAGGTTTTACGGACCAGGGCGGAATCAACCGGCCGTGTTTCCGTGCTGAACTGGGTACGGTTAATATTGAATTTTTGGAGTGTACTGACGATCAGGGAGTCGGCCTGTGCGAAATTTCGGAGCCGCGTGGGCGATCCCTCTTCGGAATAAAACAGCATTGCACCGCTGGTTATACATGAGATGAGCAGCAGCAGGGCTATCAGCCTCTTTTTTGTTTTCCCGTCGGTGTTGGTATCCAATTCACTGTAGATTTATTTGAGAGCTCAAAAATAGGTGTTATTGTGGTGTAAATCTACGTATTTAGGAAATGAAATTTGAGAAAAGCAGGCAGTGTCTTACATTTATCATGCCTTGAAAAATTGGAAATACTACAGATATCATGGCTTTTAATGTTGTGAAGGTGCAAACAGAAAAGCATATTGATGCTTTTCATGAGTTGCCTTTTAGAATTTACCGGGATAACCCCTACTGGGCTCCGCCATTTCGATTTGAACTCGAGAACATTTTTGATCCCGAGAAGAATGATTTTTTTAAAACCGGGGAGTGTGAGCGTTTTATCGTACAGAACGGTGCACGGGTGGTGGGCCGGTTTGCCCTGATGAACACCCCGGAGCGGGATAAAGTGCTGGAGCCCAAGATGGGCGGTATCGGGTTTATTGAGATGGAAAATAATGCTGAGCTGGCGCACGAGATTATCGATTTTTCCCGCCGGTGGCATCAAAAGCGGGGGTACCGGGCGATGAGGGGACCCATAAATTTTGGGGAAAATGATACATACTGGGGACTGCTGGTCGAAAATTTTGAACATCCCAATATCTACGGTATGTATTACCATCCGCCCTACTACAAGGACCTGCTGGAGCAGACGGGGGGTCAGAAACTGGACGATCACTGGAGCTACATCCGTTATTTTGACAAGCCGGTGCCGGACCGCATGGTCAAGATCACCGACCGTATTGAGCGCAAGCCCGGCGTTGAACTCCGCCCGATCGACATGAATAATATCTACCGGGATGCCCAGTACATGCGTGAAATTTATAACGATGCATGGAGCAACCAGGAGATCCCGGAACGGGAGCAGGAATTTACAGAATTGACGGAAGAGACCATCAACAGGCTGGTCCGGAAACTGAAACCGGTGCTTATCCCGGAAAGCGTGCTGCTGGCATTTGTAGATGGGGAACCTGCTTCATTTATTGTGTGTGTGCCCGATCTGAATGAGGTTTCGAAAGAAACGGGCGGACGGCTCCGGTGGTGGCATTATCCCAAGCTTTTTTGGTTTAAACGACGCGCCAGGCATCTGCGGACGCTGGTATACGGGACCCGTCCGAAATTCAGGAAGATGGGGCTGGAGGCGCTTACATTTACCCGGGGGATACAGTATACAAAAGAAGCGGCTCCATCAATGAAATACCTGGAGGGGGCTTGGGTCAGTGAAAAAAACTGGCTTATGCAGCGCAGCCTGGAGGCGCTGGGATGTAAACATCACAAAACGCACAGAACGTACAAGTGGGAATACTGAATTTCCCGAATATCATTATCATCTACAGTATCGACGACAGATTGCGAGGCTATTGAAAGACCAAGCGGGGTACATTCCGTGCCGCTTCAGGGCCTCGATGCGAGCCTTGTGTGGAGACGAGCCGCAGGCGCCACGCCCTGCCGACGGTCTTGACAGGGATTAATAACGTTATTATCGGGGGATAGTAGCGTATCGCCGGGAGGACGTCCACTCTCTCAGGAATGCTGTGTCGGTGAATGCATTAATAAAATGAACGTTGGTACAAAAGGATTAAAAGTATTTAACGGGAGAAACATAACGGGTCGTAAACGGCTAAAAAATAGTTATGCAGATCCTGTCAAAGGTATATCAGCACACAATTCAATATTAAGTTTATTATCGTAAGATGGAGAACGAGGCCCTGCTCTTTGAGCGGCATCCAAACCCCATGTTGCTCTATGATATGGATACGCTCAATATCCTGAAAGTCAATCACGCCGCCGTCCAAAAGTACGGTTATTCAGCTGATGAATTTACACAGCTGAACCTGGAGGATATCCGGCCTGAAGAGGAGATCGAGAGGCTGCACCATACCCTGGAACACCTGAATGAAGGATTGAACAGCAGCCGCGTGTTTCGTCATAAAAAGAAAGATGGGGAAATTTTTCATGTCCAGGTTACCTCGCACGCTTTTCCATACAAGGGATACCGCTCGCGCCTGGTGTCGGTGCTGGATATTTCAAAAGAGGTAAACGCGCGGATGGAGGTGGAAGAGGCCTACCGGGAGCTGGATCATCTCATCCGGGAAAATCCACTTGCGATGATCAAGTGGAACAGCAGGCTGGAAGTGGTTGAATGGTCAAAACGTGCAGAGGAGCTCTCGGGGTATCCCGGCGACGAAATGCTGGGGAAAAGATTGTCTGCAATGGATCTGTTTTCCTCTGAAGTAAAGCAGAAACTGGAACAAAGATTCCGGGAAGTAAAGGGCGGGCGACCGGCCCGGCAACTGGATACGCGAATCACCCACCGCGGGGGAACGCAGGTCGACATCCGTATTCACGCCTCGGTACTCCGCGACGAGGAGGGAGAAGCCCGGATGCTGCTGACATTCGTCGAAGACATCTCACAAGAAAAACAAGCGGAGCAAAAGCTTTCGCGGCAAAATGAGATGATCCGTTTTGTCAATGAGCTTTCCAGTTCGGTGGGGAATCTGAACCATTACGACCAGGCCCTGAAGATGGCGGTCAAGAAGATCTGCGCGTTTATCGACTGGCCGGTGGGACATGTATACCAGCGAGCCAATGCGCAGCGTTTTGAGAGCACGGATATATGGTACCTTAAGGACCCCGACCGGTACCAGGCGATCGTGGACCTGTCAAAAGAAACAGATGTTGAGCCTGGCAAGGGATTCCTGGGGGCGGTTATCAACCGGGAGCAGCCGCTGTGGCTGAAAAACCTGGAAGCCCACAAGGAAACGTTTATCCGTCAAGAACTGGGAAAATCGCTCCCTGTAAGCACCTGTTTTGCCTTCCCCGTGAAGGTGCAGGACGAGATTACGGTGGTACTGGAATTTTTCAGCGAGCATTCGGTAGAGATGCAGCCGGAGCTGATGGAGATTATGGCGACTGTTGAGAGTCAACTGGGACGTATCCTTGAACGCATACGTGTTCGGGAGGAGCTGGAACTCAGCGAACGAAAGTACCGCAAACTGTACGAACGGGCCAATGACGGCATTTTGATTCTCAAGGGGCGCAATATTGTTGACTGCAACAGCAAAATGGAGGAGCTTTTTGAGTGCTCCCGGGATGAAATTATCGGGCAGACGCCCTTTGTCTTTTCCCCGGCGGTCCAGCCAGGCGGGAGCAAATCTGACCGCAAAGGTCGTCAGTATTTGCGCAAAACACTTAACGGGTCACCCCAGGTATTTGAGTGGAAACACGTTACCAAAAAGGGGCGATTAATCGATACGGAAATAAGCCTGAACAAGATCGTGCTGCAGGACGGGGTCTACATCCAGGCGATCGTGCGGGATATCACCCGCCATAAACAGGCCGAACAGGATCTGAAACGAAGTGAGGAGCTTTTCCGGAACCTCTTTTTGCGGGCGCCGGTAGCCATGATAATGGTGGACCGGGACAACCAGGTAAAAATGGTTAATCGAAAATTCGAGCAGCTGTTTGGCTACACGGAAGATGAACTGGCGGGAGAGGATATCGATGACTTTATTGTTCCGGAAGAAGAGGCGGCCGCGGCCCCTAAAATGCCGGGACAGGAAATATTGGGAGAAGATTTTATCAAAGAATTTACCCGTATTACGAAGAATGGAGACCCGGTTGACGTGCTGGTGGGAGCGATACCGGTATACCTGGAGGGAGAACCCCTGGCGGGATTTGGGATCTACATCGATATCAGCGATCAAAAAAATGTTCAGCGAAAACTGCAGAATTCACTGAAGGAGAAAGAGATACTGCTCAAGGAGATTCACCACCGCGTAAAGAATAACCTGGCGATTACATCGGCCCTGTTACAGTTGCAGGTTCTCAATGAGGAAAATGAAGATGTGGCCGATATTCTGGGGGACAGCCTGCTCCGAATTAAGACGATGGCCCTGGTGCATGAAACCCTCTACAAGACCGAGAATTTTGCTCATCTGAAGCTAAGCAGCTATATAGAAAAGCTGATCGGCTTTAACAATGAAGTGACCTCTACCGCGGACAAGGATATCGAGATCAACCTGGAGGTGGAGGATATCAATCTCAATATCAACCAGGCGATCCCCTGCGCGCTGGTGTTGAATGAATTTGTAACGAACGCCTTCAAGTACGCTTTTGAGGGAAAGAAGAGGGGCAACCTGAATGTACGTATCTGGGAGAAGAATTGTAAAGTGCATGTGGTGGTGGATGATAACGGAATCGGCCTGCCAGACAATTTCGAGGAACTGCGGCGGGCTTCCATGGGGATGACCCTGATCGACCAGTTAACGGACCAGCTGGAAGGAGAACTCCATATTGACTCCGAAAACGGCACCACTTTCGAGCTGATCTTTGAGAAGATGAGTACCACGGGATCGAGCAGCCATTTTCTACAGTAATACCTTCCGTAACCTGATCGAAACCTGGGCCAAACCGGGCAATTAAAACTGTGACAGTGTACTGCTATTTTGAATTAAAAATGAGATCCAGGATCTCCCGGGCCAGCTCTTTTTTTGAGCCGCTGAGTTGCTCTTGCCGGCTGTTTCCAAGTAAAAGGACGGCGTTTGTATCAACGGCAAACCCAGCTCCGGGTTCAGTGAGCGAGTTGGCTACAATCCAGTCAATATTTTTTTCATTGAGCTTGCGGGAGGCGTTTTCGAGCAGGTTTTCCGTCTCCATGGCAAACCCGATCAGTACCTGTCCGTCTCGCTTTTTATGACCCAGCCAGGACAGGATGTCGGGGGTGGAGGTGAGCTTGATCTCCGATTCTGCTTGCTCCTTCTTTACTTTTTGCTCGTGATACTCGGAAGGGGAAAAATCGGCAACTGCCGCCGACATTATGACAATATCAGCATCAGCATACGTTTTAACCGCCTCAAAAAGCTGCTGGGCAGTTTCAATTTCGATCGTCTCCATTCCGGCTGGAGGGGAGAGCTGCACCGGACCGTGAATAAGTATCACTTCAGCTCCCAGCTGCCGGGCGGCCTCGGCCATGGCAAAGCCCATTTTCCCGGTGCTGGGGTTCGAGATAAACCGGACAGGGTCGATATGCTCTCGCGTGGGACCAGCCGTCACCAGGACGGTTTTGCCGGCCAGGACTCCCCCCGTATAGACGGAAGAGATCAATTCAGTGGAATACTGCAGAATCTGCTGGGGTTCGGGCAGACGTCCCTTGCCCTCCAGGCCGCTGGCCAGGTAGCCTTCTTCGGGTTCAAGGACGTGGTAACCCAAATTATGTGCTTGTTCCAGGTTTTTCCGTGTGGCGGGTGCCTGGTACATCTCCCCGTCCATCGTCGGGCAGATCAGGATCGGGCAACGCGCTGCCAGTACCGTTGAGGTGAGCATATTGTCGGCAAGCCCGTGCACAATTTTTGCCAGAGTGTTGGCGGTACACGGCGCAATTACAAAAAGGTCGGCCCATTCCCCCCATTGAATATGGCGCGTCCAGGAGTCGCCGGAATCTGAACTGTCGGGAAAAATATCGACCGCGACGGGGTGCCTGGAAAGGGAGGAAAAAGTTTCGGCACCAACAAAACGCGTGGCCGAGGGGGTCATGGCAACACGAACCTCGGCCCCGGCCTTCTGAAATTCGCGCAAAAGAAAAGCAGCCTTGTAGGCTGCTATTCCACCGGTTACGCCCAACAAGATGCGCTTGCCGGAAAGCATATGTTAATCCTCGTCCTGAGGATAACGGAAATAGATTTCGCCCCGCTTCATCTCCTGAACGGCGCGCTGGGTGGGATGGGGCAGTTTTTCAAACTCCTTGGAAATGTTTTCCTGCTCTTCGTTGAAGGAAAATTCATCGTCATCTTCGAACCCTTCAAAGTATTTCAGCTTTTCATCCAGTTGAAGTTTCTCCTGGGCGGCAAGCTGACGAGACCGCTTCGACATGATAACAATCAGTTCATACTGATTGCCGGTATCTTTGTTCAGTTTTTCAACATCTAATGTTTGTATGGACATAAAACTACTCGGTTAGCGGATAAAGTTGGTGACAATTTGTTTGACCTGGCTATACGCTTTATCCAGGTCATCATTAATAACAACGTGGTCGAACTCATCGGCGTATTGCAGTTCTTTTTGCGCTTCTTTCAGCCGAATTTGAACCTCCTGTTCGGTTTCCGACTTTCGATTGCGCAGCCGCCGTTTGAGCTCTTCCAGCGAAGGAGGCTTGATAAAAATAGCAACACTGCCGGGGCCGTACATCTTTTTGACATTCAAAGCCCCTTTGACCTCGATATCAAGCAGGGGAAAATAGCCAGATTCCACCAGTTTATCAACTTCTGAACGCAGGGTGCCGTACCGGTTTTCTCCATAGGCTTCCCATTCGAGGAATTCACCCCGTTCCACCCGCCTGTCAAACTCTTCATCGCTCAGGAAAAAATACTCCCTGCCGTCCTGTTCGCCCTCCCGCGGAGAACGGGTGGTGGCAGAGGTTGAAAATTTTACGTTGTCGATATCATTGAGCAGCTTATTCGCGATTGTGGTCTTTCCCGCCCCACTCGGCGCTACAATGATAATTACTTTGCCTTTTTTGTTTTCCCGGGAGGTCATGGTCTTATACAAAAAGTTATCTGTTTGGCAGCATTCAGCACTGAATCTGTCCAGGGGTGTGTTGTTCCGACTTCATAAGCATTCGACATTCATTGAGTCGCTATTCGATATTCTGCACCTGCTCACGGATCTGTTCGAGGTTTTCTTTGGCGTGAACCACATGTTTTGATATTTCGGAACTGTTGGCTTTGGAACCGATGGTGTTGATTTCGCGGTTAATTTCCTGGGAAAGAAAATTGAGACGACGTCCCACCGATTCCTCCTGTTCGAGCGCCTCCCTGAAAAATTTGAGATGTGATTGCAGCCGGACGATCTCTTCGGTGATATCCATTTTGTCAGCAAGGATGGCCACTTCCATCTCCAGCCGTTCCGGGTCCAGCGCATCATCATCAATCAGGTCGTCCAGCCGTTCCTTGAGCTTTTCACGCGCCTCTTCTGCGCGGTCTTTGGTGAGTACGGCGATTTTATTGAGTAGTTCTTCAATATTGGAAACCCGACGGTGCAGGTCTTTTTCCAGCTGCCGCCCTTCCTGCCGGCGCATCTGGTTCAGCTGCACGATGGCTTCTTCGGTGGCTTCGCGGGCAAGATGCCATATTTTCTCGATCGTCTCCTCATCCTGTTCGCGACTCACAAAAATGTCGTTGAATGACATGAGATTGCGCAGGGTCACCGGTTCGTCAATATTTGCGGAGTCTCTGAGCTCTTCCAACAGCCGTTTGTAGCCTTTAACCAGCTCCTCGTTGAAGGTGACCTCGGGCTGCCCGGTTTGTGCCTGGTTGAGGCGGATATTAATATTCAGTTTACCCCGGTTTATTTGCGCTTGGATAATTTCTTTAAGATCCAGTTCCCTCTCCTGGATCTCCTGTGGCAGGCGGATGGAAAGATCGAGATATCGGCTGTTTACAGCGCGAATTTCAGCGGTTAGCGCGAACCCGTCTGCCGAGGCCTCGCCACGCCCAAAACCAGTCATTGATACTATCATGGAAAATTGACTTGAGGATAAAATTTACAATTAAAAGAAATATTGAATCTAAAATAAAAAAGCTGCAGGCAGATTGAAATTTAAGATCAAAATATACAACGAGCGTTGACCATGCCCCATCCGAGGGGACTTTTCTCTCCAGCAAGGGAGAACTGTTACTTTTACTTTAATACCTCTTTTTTAACTCGTCCTCCAAGCTCATCGGCCATTTCACGGGTTTGGGCCTCGGCATAGACCCGGATGATCGGTTCGGTATTTGATTTTCGCAGGTGAACCCATCCTTCGCTGAAATGAATTTTCACCCCGTCAATAGTAATGAGTTTTTGATCGGCATAGCGCTCCCGGGCCCGCTCAAGCACCTGGTCACCGTCAATTCCGTCGAGCTGTAGTTTTTTCTTGCTGATATGGTATTTTGGCAGCTGCTGGTGGTATTCGGCCAGCGTTATGCCTCGTTCTGCCAGCATCTGCAGTATCATGGCGACTCCCACAAGGGCATCCCGGCCGTAGTGCAGGTCCGGATTTATCACACCGCCGTTGCCTTCGCCCCCGATCACCGCATCAATCTCCTGCATTTTCTTCACTACGTTGATTTCTCCCACAGAAGAGCGGTGACAGGTCTGTCCATATTTTTGAGCGATGTCGTCCACCACCTGCGAGGAGGAAAGGTTGGTGGCCACAGGGCCTTTGTGCCGGGCAAGCATAAAGTCGATTGCAGCTGCCTGCGTATTTTCTTCGCCGAACAGTTCACCGGTATTGGTCACCAGTGCCAGCCGGTCGGCATCGGGATCGGTCACAATACCCAGGTCACATGATTTGTTTCGTACCAGGGCACAGATATCCTGCATATGTTCGGGCAGGGGCTCGGGATTGTGCGCAAAGATACCGGTGGGGGCCGCATTAATTTTGTGAATGGTATGAACTCCCAGGGCATCCAGCAGGGGGGGGAGGGCGACAGCCCCGGTCCCGTTTACCGGGTCGATCGCCACGGTGAAATCAGCCGCGGCGATTTTGTCAGGATTGATGTAGGGGAGATCGAGAATCTTTTCGATATGCTTTTCAACCGCATGCTTGTCGGTAAATACCGACCCGATCGTTTCATACTGCTGGTAGTTGAAGGTTCCCTTTTCCGACAGTTCAATAACCTGCTGGCCCTGGTCGGAATCCAGGAATTCACTTTTCTCATTCAACAGCTTCAGGGCGTTCCACTCGGCGGGATTATGGCTGGCGGACAAAATAATGCCCCCATCGGCATCCTGCTCGAGTACCGACATGGCTACGGTGGGCGTGGGCACGACTCCCACTTTGACAACATCGCATCCCACGGCTTGCAGCGTTGAGCAGACGATGTCCTCGCATAACGGGCCGGTAACACGGGTATCGCGGCCGACGACGACAGTACCGCGGTCGATCCATGTGCCGTAGGCGGCCGTAAACCGGGCAAGATTTTCAGGAGTTAAGTCGGTACCAAAAATGCCCCGGATGCCCGAGACTGAAATCATTAAGGCCATATTTTTGTCTTGAGTTTTGTGTTGTGTGTTTTTCGTCTTGAGTCTTGAGTCTTGAGTCTTGAGTCTTGAGTCGTGGGTCTTGGGTCTGGGTATTCAGTTTTTGTTGGTGGCCGGGAAGGTCCAAGTTATTCCTGCTCACCCCGGTCCGGTTTCCAGGGGATTTCCGGGATCCCGGCCTGTTGGTTTTCGTAGCGAGCTGCCACAAAGAGGAGGTCCGACAGCCGGTTCAGGTACTTAATCGTGAAATCAGAAACCGCTTCCTGTTCGCTGCACCGAACGACCGAGCGTTCGGCCCTGCGGCAGATGGTGCGTGCGACGTGCAGGTGAGCTCCACCTTTTGCCCCGCCGGGTCGGACAAAGTTTTTTAGTGCCGGTAGTTCGTTCTGCATTTCGTCGATCATGGTTTCAAGATATTGGAGGTGACGTTCATCAAGCCGCTCAATACGCGGTTTTGCCGAAGGAGGAGTGGCAAGATCGGCTCCCAATATAAACAGGTGCTCCTGTATATTCGTCATCACTTCGGTTCCTTTCTCAGAAAGTCTGGCACTCAGCGCCAGGCCGACCCAGGCATTCAGCTCATCCACGGTTCCATACGCCTCGATCCTCAAGGACGATTTTGACACCCGGTCGCCACCGTAAAGGGAAGTATCCCCCTGGTCACCTTGTTTTGTATAAATCTTCATAGGATCTGATTGTTGAATTTGAGTAAGCTAAAGTAAGGAGCGGTTACCAGAGTTTCAGCTCCAATTTGGGATTGGGATGATGTCCGGGTTTTGAACCCGGATTGGTTAAGAAACCGGGAAACAGGATGTTGATATTTTCAGGAGGCTGTGGCAATACTTTATCCCCTGGCAAAACCCGGGGTAAAGCATAAGTTATTGATGAATCACGAAACTTTCTCCCAGTATTTCATATTGAATTTCCAGGTGCACCATCTTGTCCAGCTTCCGGGTAAGCTGATCCGATTTGTCCAGAGGCGATGCGAGTACAAGGGTTACGGCGGCCAGGTAGGTGGCGTCCAGTTCAGTCAGGTCAAAGCTTGAGGCGAGCTGATCGATCTCATTTTGTCGATGGTAGGGATATCGCAGCTCGATGTTAAGTGTGGGAATGAGCGTAAACAGGTCCGCCTTCTCGGCGCAGCATCGGGCGGTGTGCCCGTAAGCCTCGATCAGCCCAGACGTTCCCAGGTTCGTGCCCCCGTAATAGCGAACGACTACCAGGCCGGCATTGACCAGTTCAGCCGACTTGAGCTGGTTTAGAATCGGGAGTCCGGCGGTTCCACGAGGTTCCCCGTCATCCTGGGCGAACTCCTGTGGATCGGTGGGGTCAACCCGGTAGGCGTAGCAGTGATGCGTCGCGTCGGGATACCGGGATGTGATACCGGAAAGCTGCCGGCTAAATTCGTCTTTGGTTTCCGAGGGAAAGAGGTGTCCGATAAATTTTGAGCCTTTCTCCCGAAACGAGGCGGTTGTTTGTTTGGCTACAGTCTTCAACAGTTGGTTAAATGGTGAAAAGAAGGTTGTCGATCAGTTTTATCTACAAATAACTGATCCCAATTGTCAAATACCAAAACCCAATTTAGACTTTTTCTTAATAAGTGGTTTATAATTATTTGAGGCATCTGATCTTGCCTTTTTAGTTATTTCGCTACATTTTCAGGCGTTGGGAAGAGGGGTTCAAACGCGACGTTTGGGCTTACCTATTTTAAGAAGAAAAATCACCGATCAGATTGCAATGCCATCAATTTTACAAGCGCTAGAGTCACAAGTTGGTAGAAAAATTTTAACCGGAGTTACAGGTATTGGCCTTATTCTTTTTATTATCGGGCACCTGATTGGAAATCTGACGATTTTTGGGGAACCGCAGGCCTTTAACGAATACACCTATGCCCTTGAAAGTCTTGGGTGGATCTTGTACCTGATTGAAGCGGTGTTGGTCGTGGGCTTTCTGCTGCACGCCTATCTCGGGGTTTCGATCTGGTTGAAACGCCGGAAATCCCGGCCGGAGGGATATGAAGAATACAACAGTAAAGGGGGAGCTAGTCATGTTAGCTGGGCTTCCAAAAGCATGATCTTTACCGGTATCGTCCTCTTTCTGTTTTTAATTGTTCACCTGGACTCGTTTAAGTTCGGGGCTACCGAGACGGTAATGATCGACGGTGAACCGGCGCGCGACCTGAAGGCGCTGGTAGTGGAAAAATTTCAAAGTCCGCTTTACGCCTTCGGCTATACATTTGTGATGATTCTTTTGGGCTTTCACCTAAAGCATGGCTTTTGGAGCGCATTTACCTCTCTGACGATGAAGCATACCAGGTTTTCAGGTCTTATTTATACCGCGGGGATCATCTTCGCTGTTTTGATGGCTGTGGGCTTTATCTTTATCCCCTTGTACATCTACTTTACCGGTGGATCGGGCGCATTATTATCACCTTGACAGAGCGCGGATGAAATGGGTTCGGGTGCAGAGCCCTGCCTTTATCATCAGCGTTCCAAAATAAAATGGAGTTTAATTCATGAACCTAGAGTCAAAAGTTCCTTCGGGACCGTTAGAAGAGAAGTGGTCCAATCATTTGAATGACATCAAACTCGTTGCCCCGAACAACAAGCGAAAGCATAATGTCATTGTTGTGGGAACGGGTCTGGCCGGTGGATCTGCGGCAGCCAGCCTGGCTGAACTGGGGTACAACGTGCAGAGTTTTTGTATCCAGGATTCGGCACGGCGAGCGCACAGTATCGCTGCCCAGGGAGGAATTAACGCGGCCAAAAACTATCCCAATGACGGGGACAGTATCTGGCGCCTGTTTTACGATACGATCAAGGGAGGCGACTACCGCTCGCGCGAGTCCAACGTGTATCGGCTGGCCCAGATCTCCAACGAAATTATTGACCAGGCCGTGGCGCAGGGCGTACCGTTTGCCCGCGAATACGGCGGATTGTTGGCCAACCGGTCGTTTGGCGGCGCCCAGGTTTCCAGGACATTCTACGCCCGCGGGCAGACCGGCCAGCAGCTTCTGCTCGGTGCCTACCAGGCGATGATGCGCCAGATCCATGAAGGCAAAATTGAATATCATCCGCGGCACGAAATGCTGGACTTGGTCTTGATCGACGGCAAGGCGCGTGGAATTATTACCCGCGATTTGGTTTCCGGGGAGATAAAACGGTGGATTGCCGATGCCGTAGTGCTGGCCACCGGGGGCTATGGAAACGTGTTTTACCTTTCCACAAATGCCAAAAATTCCAACGTAACGGCGGCCTGGCGCTGCCATAAACGGGGAGCTGCGTTTGCCAATCCCTGCTATGTGCAGATTCACCCCACCTGCATCCCGGTATCGGGAGATTACCAGTCCAAGCTCACCCTGATGAGCGAGAGCCTTCGAAATGATGGCCGGGTGTGGGTACCCCGCGACAAGAATGATGAACGTCCTCCCAATCAGATACCGGAAGAGGACCGGTTCTATTATCTCGAGGAGCGATATCCCAGCTTCGGGAACCTTGTGCCCCGCGATGTCGCCTCGCGAAATGCCAAAATGGTTTGTGACGACGGCATGGGCGTGGGACCCACGGGGCGTGCGGTTTACCTCGATTTTCGGGATGCCATTGAACGCGACGGCAGGAAGACGATCGAGGAAAAATACGGGAACCTGTTCGAGATGTATGAGAATATCACCGGGGATGATCCCTACGAGGTTCCGATGCGGATCTTCCCGGCTGTGCATTACACCATGGGCGGTCTCTGGGTGGATTATAACCTGATGAGCAATGTACCCGGCCTGTTTGTCGCCGGCGAAGCAAACTTTTCAGATCACGGCGCCAACCGGCTTGGCGCAAGCGCGTTGATGCAGGGACTCTCTGACGGGTATTTTATCATTCCTTACACCATCGGCAACTATATTGCCGGCAACGACCTGGCGGAAGCGGATACTCGTCACGATGCGTTTGACGAGGCGGCCCGGAATGCCCAAAACCATATTGACAAGTTACTGAATGTGAACGGGGAGAAAAGTGTGATCGAGTATCACCGCGAGCTGGGCCAGATTATGTGGGACAAGGTGGGCATCGCCCGGAACGAAGAGGGTCTGAAAGAAGCAATCAGCCAGATTCGGGATCTGCGGGCGGACTTCTGGCAGAATGTTCGCGTGCCCGGGGAGGCAACCAACTACAATAAATATCTCGAATTTGCCGGGCGTGTGGCTGACTTCCTTGAACTCGGCGAACTGATGGCTGAAGATGCGCTTGACCGTGATGAGTCGGCTGGCTGCCACCTGCGGGAAGAGCATCAAACCGAAGAGGGAGAAGCCCTCCGAAATGACGAGGAGTATTCTTATGTCTCGGCATGGGAGTTTAAAGGCCTGAATGGACAGCTGGTGGAAGAGCTTCACAAAGAAGATCTTGAATTTGAATATGTAGAACTGAAACAACGCAGTTACAAATAACGGAATTGAACAGAGTTGACGCGGATTCAACGTAAATCGCAAATACGCTCGATCCGTAAAACGATGAACCGCGTTTCCTGATAAAAATATTTTAATTATGGCAGAGACAATGACCATACATCTGAAGATCTGGCGGCAGGAAGGTCCTGACAAGCCGGGCAAGCTGGTTGATTACACCCTGGATAATGTCAATGAGCATATGTCTTTTCTGGAGATGCTGGATGTGTTGAATGAAAAGCTTGTTGCAGAGGGCAAAGTACCTGTTGAGTTTGACTATGACTGCCGGGAGGGAATTTGTGGGTCCTGTAACCTGGTGATCAACGGAACGGCCCACGGTCCCAAGGCGATGACTTGTACCTGCCAGCTGCACATGCGCAACTACGACGACGGCGACACCATTGTGGTGGAACCGTTCCGGGCCAAAGCATTTCCCGTAATCAGGGACCTGGTCGTAGATCGCAGCGCCTTTGACCGAATTATTGAGGCCGGGGGGTACGTCTCTACGAAAACGGGTTCGGCACCGGATGCCAACGCCATTCCGATCGAAAAAGCGACAGCGGACACCGCTTTTGACTATGCGACCTGTATCGGGTGCGGGGCCTGCGTTGCGGCTTGTCCCAACTCATCCGCCTCACTTTTTACGGGAGCGAAACTTGCTCACCTGAATCGGCTTCCCCAGGGCGAACCTGAAAAGAAACGGCGAACAGTGGCGATGGTTGAACAGATGGAGAAAGAAGGATTTGGCGACTGCTCCAACTTTGCCGAGTGCGAAGCGGTTTGCCCGAAAGGGATCTCAATCTCTGCTATCGCCGAAATGCGACGAGATTATATGAAAGCGGTCTTTGCAGGAGAAGAGGTATAAAATTAGCGAATGTAAAGGCTTCTAACCTGCATTCCCGCGAGAATAATTTTGAATCATTGTAATACTATGAATTACAATGATTTATATTGATTTCCCGACCGAAAATACTATGGCAGGGTTAGCGGACTTTGAAATTGGCACATCTGCTGCGTTGAATTTGGGGATCGCCCGCTCAAGGTATCAGCATACGTCTTGCTCTCGCTTGCGATTACTACTTCGCCTTGCATAAAAACCAATTTTTTGGTGAGAAATGCAGGTTAAATCCCGCTTTTTGTAAAATCCCCTGTTGTTCCTGCTGTCCTGGTTCAAGAGGTCGTTGAAAAATTTTTTTGCACACAAACCTCTTTAATCTACTCCTGTGGATCCAGTTTCTTTTCAAGCCTGTCCAGGATCTCCTCAACTGGAAGCTGCGTTTCTTCACTGGCCTCCATGTCGCGAAAGGTGAATGTTCCTTCATTCAGTTCATTTTCTCCCACTATAATTGTGTAACGGGCGTTCTCCCGGTCGGCATCTTTCATCTGTGATTTGATGGAGCGCCCGGCATAATCCATGGTTGCGGAAAATCCCTCCTGCCGAAATATGGGCAGTTGCTGAAGCGCCCAGCTGCGAGCTTTGTCTCCGATGGTAACAATGTAGAGGTCCACCGATTTGGGTTTCGAAAGCTTGATACCGAGCTCATCACAAGCCAGTATTAACCGCTCTATTCCCGCTGCGAATCCCACGGCAGGGGTCGGTTGCCCGCCTACTTCCTCAACCAGAAGATCGTACCGGCCACCGCCCGCAAGGGCATCCTGGGCTCCCAAATCGGGGCTGACCAGTTCAAACGCCGTACGGGTGTAGTAATCGAGTCCCCGCACGAGGTGGGGATCTTCGTCATAGGCGAGCCCCAGTTCATCCAGGTACTGCTTAACCTTGCGGTAATGGTCAGCCGATTCTTTGTTCAGGAAATCCCCGATCACAGGCGCCTCGGCAACCAGCGTCTGATCTTCCTCCTCCTTGGAATCCAGGATTCGCAGCGGATTTTTTTCGAGACGGTTTTGAGAAACCTGGCTCAGCTCATTCTTGTGAGGGGTGAAATAGTCAGCAAGCGCTTTCTTGTAGGCATCGCGGCTTTCGGGATCGCCGACCGAGTTGATCTTCAGACTGGTGTTGGTGATTCCCACCCTTTCATAGACGCTCATCATAAACGCCATGCACTCCACGTCGGCGATGGGATCGTCGCTGCCCAGTATTTCGGCACCGAACTGGTGAAACTGGCGCTGGCGCCCTTTCTGCGGTTTTTCGGCGCGGAACATCGGCCCGATGTAGTACAGGTTTTGGGTGCCGCCGCGCTGCTCGAGGTGATGCTCTACAAACGCCCGAACCACGGGAGCGGTACACTCCGGGCGGAGCACGTACTGGTCGTCGCCCCGTTCAAAAGCAAACATCTCTTTCGAGACGATATCGGTAAGCTGGCCAATGCCGCGGGCGATCAGCTCGGTCTGTTCCAGTATGGGGGTGCGAATCTCCTCAAAATTAAATTTCTGAGCTTCTTCGTGGATAATTCGTTCTATCGTTTGCCACTTTTCAACTTCTCCGGGCAGGATGTCTACCATTCCAACGTGAGTACGGTATTTGGGTTGCGCCATGAATAAGTACTTGTAATAATATTTGTTCAATTAGCTGGTCAAAGATAACAGAGGCTGGGGAGAATATCTTGTAAGAAAATTCAAATGGGCGGGTGGCATAAAATGCAACGTTTACCGACCGGGAGTGCTACAGGGTAATTGGGTTTTCGCTTTATTAATAGTGCACATCCCTCTTCTACATCCCCGTAAGCACAATTTTGCCTGTATTCTTATTTTCAGCCATCCGCTGGTGGGCCTCTTCTGCCTCCCGCCAGTCGTATACTGAATCGATTACGGGGTGGATGATACCCTGTTCAAACAGGGGTAGTGCCCGGTTGGAAAATTCGCGGGTCAGTTCAATTTTGTAGGCATTCGACCGAGCCCGCAGGGTGGAGCCCCTGATCGACAAGCGCCGGGAAAGGATCGGGATGAGGTTCATCCTGGTTACTTTTGTACCTCCGAGCATTGCGAGCAGCACCAGTCGCCCGTCTTCTGCCAGCACGCTGATGTTCTGATTCCAGTAGGAAGCGCCAACAAAGTCGAGGATCAGGTCTGCAGCATGCTTGCCCAGCTCCTGCTCCACCTGTTGCGCCCAATCATTCCTCTTGTAATTATAGGTAAAATCGGCGCCGAGCTCCCGGGCCGTTTCCAGTTTGCGCTTTTTACCGGCTGTGGCCAAAACCCGGGTATTGAACAGGTGGCGGCACAGTTGGATAGCGGAGGTACCGACGCCGCTGCCGGCTGCATGGATTAAAACGGTCTCGTTTTCACGGATCTCTCCCACCCATTTCAGGGCCTGGTACGCTGTTAAAAATGTTTCCGGGATCGCCGCCGCTTCCGTAAATGACAGGTTCCCGGGAACCGGCATCGCCATATCGGCGGGAATGACGCAGAATTCGGCATAACCGCCGCCCGGCAGCAGGGAAAATACAAAATCATCGGGATGCCACTCCGATACTTCGGACCCGATTTTTTCCACGATGCCCGCCATTTCCAGTCCCAGGATATTGCTGGCACCCTCTGGAGCAGGATATTTTCCCTGCCGTTGCAGCAGGTCTGCACGGTTGAGGGCAGTGGCCTCAATTTTGACAAGTATCTCATGGGGATCAGGCTCGGGAGTGGCTACATGCCGGATCTCCAGCGATGATTTTTTACCGGGATTTATGACGTTGATGGCTTTCATGCAAATCGGTACCTTCCTTCTTTTGGTGATGGCTCAATCAAACATACGCAAATAGAGGATTTTTTGACATGACAGATATTACCGGGCTTAATAAAGTATTGGTGCTGGCTCCCCATACCGACGACGCGGAGCTGGGGTGCGGGGGCACGATTGTGCGAATGCTGGATAACGGCGTGGAGGTGCATGTCGCCGTATTCTCCACGGCCCGTGCCTCTTTGCCACCCGGCAGCGATCCGGATCTGCTGCGAAAAGAGTTTAACGCCGCAATGGATATTCTAAATATTCCGGGGGAGCGCCGGTATGTTTATGACTACCAGGTTCGAAAACTCAACTATTCCCGACAGGAAGTGCTGGAAGAGCTGGTTAAGTTGAAGAGGAAAATTGAGCCTGAAATGGTGTTATTGCCCTCGGGAAGCGACCTGCACCAGGATCACCAGGTCGTCAATAAAGAGGGCCTGCGGGCGTTTAAGGAAATTACCGTCTGGGGATATGAGCTGCCGTGGAACCACATCACGTTTTCTGCCCAGGCGTTCGTCACGTTGACAAAAGAGCAGATCGACAAGAAATGGGAGATCTTGACGGTGTATGAGTCACAGGTAAAAAAGAATCGAAACTACTTTACAGAGGAATTCATCAGGGGACTCGCAAAAGTACGGGGCGTGCAAGTGAAAGCGGATTACGCCGAAGCGTTTGAAGTCATTCGCGTCAAGTGGTAAAAAAGCGGTAATTTCGGGGTTGGGTTTACTTGCAAAATGCGTGATGCGTAAAAAAGCAACCTTGCCCTTCGTATATTTGCCCTGAAGAATTGTTTTTAAATACCTTGACACGGAATCACAAAACGAGTCCCCTCTGAAAACCAGTAGTTGGTGTTTAAATCAGCATAATGATTTAAACACCAAAAATACTATTACAGTGGGTAGCCGGTTGCGAAATTGTTTCGTTGATGATGGAAATCGCTCACTCTACGTATAGGGATGCGTTTCGGTTCCCGATATTCCCATCGCCTTGCATACAAACCAATTTCTTGGTTAGAAATGCAGGCTAATTCCCGAATAGATTCCGAATGGCATCGCCCGCCTTGTCTTTAAGCATATCCTTGAGTATCGGTTGTATCATCTCCTGGTCTGGACGGATATTGGGATCCTCTTGCGTGCCGGTTACCCGAAGGGGTACCAGGATGGTACCGTTTTCCTGGGTAAGGGCCTCTACCGCCTGTGAAGATATAACGGAGGCAATACGCCCGCGGAATCGCCCCGGCAGGTAGACCTTCAGCTGGTAGTCGATGTCATTGGTAACCAGATGCCTCGTACCGCTCATCTCGGCCCCGATATCTCCACTGGTGAGCCCCAGGTTTTCAATGGTCATGACGCTGTTGCTGAGTGAAAACCGCGTTTGTGATTCATCCAGAGCGATGTTTCGTAATTCATCAGTTTTTAAAAGCGTTGCAACGCTTTCTTGTACCGGATGCCCCTTTATGCGCGACTTGGTCATGGTGAAGGTGCCGTCCATTTCCGTGGTGGAAATATCGGGTTCGAGGTAGACATCCAGCTCGGAGTAGTAATCGATATCGGCGCTGAAAGATCCGGTGACATGCTCGTGAAAATTGTTTTTTTCTCCAAGCACCTGGTACTCCCTGAAGAACGCATCCAGGTCAAGTCCCTCCAGCTGTCCCTTGAAGTTCAGGTTTGTTCGATCTGGCTGTGGCACCTCCCAAATGAAAGAGCCGGAAGCGGTGCCGTCGAAGAGTTCGATGGAGGCGCGATCCAGGGTTATCCGCGTGGGCGTGGTCCCGGCCTGTGCCTCCAGGTTGTTCATGGTGACGCCGGTAATTACCAGGGTTCTGATATTCGCGGTAACCGAACTTGTAAGGTCGGGCAGTTCTATGGGTATCGGGGTGGCAGCGGTGGTGTCCTCCCAGTCGATAAGCTCATCCATATTGAAGTGATCGCTTTGGAAATTGCCGGATAGAGCGGGCGTGGCTGTACGGTCTTCCTTCAGCTTGAGGTATTCCATATAGTTTTGAAGTGAGCCCTCCAGGTGTAGGTCTGAAGAGCCAAGATCAAAGCTGAGGCCAGTCAGGTCAACGGATTTGGGAGTTAGTTTCAGAACGCCGTTGAGATTGTTGACAGGCTGACCCAGTGAATCACCACTCATGTTCACATCGTTGACAGTGGCACTGCCGTTAAATATAAGATTCTCAGGCGTTTGCAGGGGGCCCCGGACCGACAGATCAAGTTGACCACTGCCGGTGAGTTCGGATATGGTGGGGCGCAGGTCGTAGTAGTGTTGAATTTCTGCAAACTGTGCATTTCCCTGCACGCGAAGATCGATGACGGGATTTTCACTGAGATAATCGGTAACAGTACCGGATAAACTGAGATCATTTTGCCCGGAACGGAAGCTGGCACGCGTGACGGAGAGTCGGTTGCCCTCCAGGGTTGAATTGAGCGTAATATCCTCCAGCGGCTGTCCCAGTTGCTTGTGTGCGATATACCCGTTGTTCAGTTCAATGGATCCGCTTTGGACCGCCTGCTCTATCTGCCCGGTGGAGCCCTTCAGGATTGCTTGTGCAGTGAGCTCTCCCCGCAGTTGCAGCGTATCCTCGTCAATCGGGTAGAACTCCTTTATGCTGGCCAGGTCAAAGTAAAGGTCTGTCGTCAAATCTACGGAGCGGTTGGCTTCGTCCAGTGGTTCTGTTATTTGACCCTGCAGGGAAAGCCTGTTTTGAGCAGCATTCAGGCTAAAGGAGTTGATGGTGAGCAGGTCCTGACTGGCCGTCGCATCAATCGAAATATTTTCTATCGGTCTCGGTACGTCGGCGTATTTGAGCAACCCTTCGGAGAGGTTGAGGTCCCCGTTAAACGTGGCTGCTTCCGGTTGATCAAGCCGCCCGTTGGCTACGGCGTTGACCGTTAGTGTTCCTCCCAGCTGATCAATGGAGAATTCCCCGAGCGGATAAAATTGCTCTACGGTTCCCAGGTCTACATCACCGTTGATCTTTGCGGTGAACGGGGCTTCGTCACTAAGAGGCTGTTCCAGCTTGCCACTGGCTGAAATTTGGTTCGAACCCGCGGTGGCTTCAAACGTTTCAAGTGTTATGAGCTCATTGGAAGCACTGGCCTGCAACCGGATATCCTGGATCGGCTCCGGGAGATCCGGGTTTTTCAAGTATCCATCTGTAACGTCAATATCGGCAGCGAAAGAGGGGAGCGCTTCACCCCCGACGGTTCCGGTTACATGACCGGCGATCGAGAGGGTTCCCCTTGTTTCGAGTCCGCTTGCCTGTTCCTGGTACGCATCGGGAAGCAGCCGTAAAAGCTCCCCGAAGTTGTCGGATGACGAGCTGAAATCGAGATCTATCGCCGGCTGGTCGGCACTCCAGTTCCGGATGGATCCCGTCAGGTTCAGGGCCAGTCCCCGGATAGAAAAGGTGCCGCTTTCCAGGTTAAGCGTCTCATTTTCCATGTCGATTGATGAGCTCTGGGCAAGGCTGAGCGGCAGCCGGTTCACGTATCGGCTGCTGTCGACCTGGATCGTAAGTCCTCCGAGGTCTATATCTACCGAACTGTTGATTACATCGGCATACTGCAAAGAGATATCGGCATTCAGATTGTCCATACGTATGGAGGCACTGCTGGTCGCATCCTCAAATCCAAAATTGCCACCTGTTACTGAAAACCGCGGGATGTTCAGTTCTAACCCCTCCGCTTCGGCAGTGGTGTCGGCTTCCCCTTCCAGCAGGAAGTCGATATTTGTGGTGCTGTCGGCATGTATGCGGTAGGTAAACCGGGGATTTTGCAGCCGTATTTCGGCAATGTTTATCTGGTTCCCAAACAGGGAGAAAAGCTCCACGCTTGCCACGAATTCATCCAGCGCGAGCAGCGTATCGGAGGGCGTATCACCGGGAACGCTCAGCTGCTGGATACGGACCCCGGGACGTGGAAATGTCCTGAAAAATGTCAGTGAGATCGACTCAACCTGCACCGGGCGACCGAGACTCTCATCCACATAGGGCATGATGGTCTGTTTCAACCGTTCGTCGGTAAAATAAAGGTTGAGCGCGATAAGGGCTACAACGATGAATAGCAGAACTCCGGCAAATATCTTGGCAAACGTTTTCATGGATGATGAGAATAAAAATGAACAGATTTTTGAAACGCAATTTAAGTAAATAAACCGCGCCCGGCACATTAAAATTTATGGGATTCGGGGAGAGATCGACTTGGTTTATTATCCCGTGAGAGGGGGATGCTGTTGCAGAAAACAGGTCTTCCGGCAGCAGGCCGGTAAAATTAATATCCGTTTTATTGGTTCAAGTTCCTTATGTTTAGAAGAGTTGTTGAAACGCATTTTCTAAATAGGTAGTAGTATACTATATGCTAAATTTGGGATCCGGTCATGGAGATCTGAAATACAAACAGCGCCGGCGTCGCCTGGTGGATACGCTGCGAAGCAAAGGTATCAAGGACGAACGCGTTCTGGAGGCGTTCAGCATCGTCCCCCGACACCAGTTTGTGGATACGGCGCTGGCCGACCGGGCGTACAAAGATACGGCGCTGCCAATAGGGAAGGAACAGACTATCTCCCAGCCCTATACGGTAGCCCGGCAAACGGAGCTGCTGGAAGCAAAGCCGGGCGAAAAGGTACTGGAGATCGGGACCGGTTCGGGATACCAGGCCGCGATTTTGTGTGAGCTGGGAGCCGAGGTGTATACCATTGAACGGCACAAGGAACTCTACGAGCGGGCGCGCTCCACCCTCCGCGAGCTGGGGTACAAAGTGCAGCTCAAACTGGGAGACGGAACGATGGGTTGGTCCGCGTATGCCCCGTATGACGCCATCGTGGTAACCGCAGGTGCGCCGGTCGTACCCGATGAGCTGGTAAAACAACTGAATGTAAACGGGCGGCTTGTGATACCGGTGGGGAGCTCAACACGCCAGGTGATGAAACGTATTATCAAGATTCGGGAAGATGAGTTTGAAGAGGAAAACTACAAGGATTTCAAGTTTGTTCCGCTGATCGGGGAGAAGGGGTGGAACGAGTAGGCGAGGATCAGTGATGAGAACAGCTGGTTGCCTGCCATCTTTTTCAGGGTTTAATTTGGTGTTGCGTATTACGCATATCTTGATAACTTACCACCGCCATATTGAATATTTACGTTAATCGGAAACCGGAGCAATGAATAACCGGCACCTGTTCATTGGTCGTTGTTACTAACATTGTGGTTGGAGAAGAAGAAACTCAGACGTCGCCTGCAACAGAAAATACAGACTTAGAATCCACATCATGGAAAGAGTGGCCGCTCCTGCTTGTCAAGGGTTTTTTGATGGGCTCGGCGGATATCGTACCCGGCGTGAGCGGGGGGACTCTGGCCCTTATCCTGGGTATTTATGAGCGCCTGATCAATGCTATTAAAAGTGCCAATACCCGGTTTCTCACCCGTTTGTTGACCTTCCGCTGGCAGGCGGCGTTCCAGGTGGTGCACTGGAAATTCTTGTTTATGCTGTTCAGTGGCATTGTCCTGGCCATCATCTTCTTTACCCGCGTGGTACCACTGCAAGTCTACATGTTCACAAAACCGGAGTTGATTTTCGGACTTTTTTTCGGGCTTATCGTGGGATCAATCTATATTCTCGTAAAAGTGATAGACGCCCTGGATTGGAGGCATGGTCTGTTTATCCTGTTCGGAACGCTGGTCGGGTTCTGGGTGGTGACGCTGGTACCCACCGATACGCCGGAAACGAGCCTGTTCGTTTTTTTTAGCGGCTCCATTGCCATATGTGCCATGATTCTGCCCGGCATTTCTGGCTCATATCTTCTGCTTATACTCCGCAAATACGACTACATCCTGTCGCAGGTGGCGGCATTGGGCGAATCGCTGGAACCGGTACTGGTATTGCTCACCTTTTTTGCAGGCGCGGCAGTAGGACTGGCCCTGTTTTCGCGGCTGCTTTCCTGGCTGCTGGACCGTTATTACGGTTTTACCCTGGCAGTGCTTATCGGTTTTTTGATCGGGTCGCTTTACGTTATCTGGCCGTATCAAGACCGTACATACCACGAAACGGTACGGAAAACAGAAATTGTGGATTACGACCATCCACGGGCAGAAACATTGCGAGAGCATGGTCCCGATAAAAACCGGCCGGAATACGAGCGGCTGGGACCAGTAAAGACCGACGGCCCGGAGAAACGGGTTGAAATCCAGACGATAAAGCAGAAAATGATCAAGACGACCCCCTACATCCCGTACCTGACGAGGGAAGACGCCGGCACCCAACATTTTTGGAGTGGCATTATCGGCATGATAATTGGTCTGGCCATGGTTGGGGGACTTGACTACCTGCGGTCAACAGAGTTGGAATAGGCTGTATTCTCGTACGACCAATTTTAAAAATTGATCGTAAATTCATATTTGTATGTTACTTTTTGTTGTACTGAAAAAATGACCAATTGATGAAGAACTTTGCGTAGATACATCTGTAAATTCAAGTGTTGATCCAAAAGGGAGATTACCATGATGGAGATTAAAAAAATATTAGTGCCCACCGATTTTTCTGACGAGGCGATTTCTGCTTATACCCATGCTCAGGAACTGGCGTCAAAGTTAGGGGCACGGGTAGATATGATACATATTGTGCCCACGCTGAAATATTTTAGCGAAAGTATTAACAAACTGGGAGTTCCCCTGAATTTTGATGAAGACCTGTATCCTCATGTCAAGGATGGGGCGCAGCACCGCCTGAAGGGATTTATGGCGGATTATCTGAAGGAGGAAAACAAGGGCGATGCGCTCGTGCGAATTGAGCGGAAACCATCGAAAGCGATAGCGGAGTTCGCCTCGGATAACGGCTATGATCTTGTTGTAATGGCAGCAAGGGGGGAGCACAGTTCAGATCTGCTGCGCGGTAGCATTACCGAAAAAGTGATCCGTTACTCAGCGGTACCGGTATTTACGGTTGATAACCGCCTGAAACCGGAGGGCATTAAAAATATATTGCTGCCAACAGATGCATCTTCGCTTTCATTTGCATGCCTGCCGGTGGCGCTGGCCCTCGCTGATACCTACGGTGCCCGGATCACGCTCTTCCATGTGTTGGAGCTCTACGGAACCTTGTCGGAAAGCCTGGAACGAAATCCCGGCAATACCGAAGAGTCTGACCTCTACCAAGCCATCCTTGAGAAATTGACTGAATACCTTTCTGAGACCGGCCAGGATGGGATTACCGTACAGCGGGGCGACCGGGAATTTGAGGATCAGATTTTAATAACAGAGGGAGTAAACCCTAAAGCCATACAGCTGAATACCGTTATAGCAAAAGGGCTTTCAGCCCATTATGAAATTGAAAATTATGCCCCGGACAATGCCGACCTGATCGTTATGACCACACACGGGCACAGCGGACTTGCCCACTTCTTTCTCGGTTCCACAACTGAAAAAGTAGCCCAGCACGTGGATATGCCGGTTCTTACGGTTAAACCCGCCGGTAAGGAGCTTAAAAAAGCAGATTAAAAGTGAGCCCGGGGGCATATATTTTCAATTCCCGCTCGTTCAGTTTATTCCGCGCCGCAATCCCCGATCGGTAAATCTCCATTCCGGTATCGGGGTTCCGATGGTGCGGTCGCTCCAGCGGAGCTCGGTTTTCCGATTTTCCGTCAGGTCATGCATCACCATGGCACCGGCCTGCCAGACTCCCTCCAGGACCTGCTCATGACCGGTGGCCTCCAGCCGCTTGATCATGTCGCCTTGTGCATTGAAATATTCAATCTTCTCTACCACGTAGCGATCAGGATCTACATGGAAATAAAGCCAGGCATATTGACTTTGATCCCTTTTCTCGGCGCGCAGTACGTAGGAGGTATCTGTTTCCGCATGCATCTGGAATCGGTAATCTTCCGGCTGGCGGTCTCCCAGGTCCTCGTAGGTGAAATCGCTGCCCATAAACCGGTCACCCTGTTCTGAAGCCGAAATGATTTTGATACGCTGGAGGGCCGGCAGGTAGAGTTTCTGGACTTCGTCGCTTCCTTCACTGAGAGTGAGAAAGGCCGTTCCCCTGACGTTGGCGGGCTCCTCAAAAACCAGCAGGGATCGACTTGTTTCATTCCTGTTGTAACTGAAAGACTGAATTTGCCGGTTGCGGGTGCGACCCCGGGCATCGTAGATAATCATCTGCATGTCGGCCGTCTCGTAATCAATCCGCTCGCGGCGCTGGTCGACCTCCTCAAATATTTCGCGGGCCCGTGGGTCCTCATCAGCGTTTTGTGCTGCTGTTGTAACCGGCAAAATCAAAAGGAGGATACCGATAACAGGTAAAAAATTTTTCATAGTCATGTTTTAATCTTAATAATTGGTTTTATTAACACTGCAACCTGTCAGGTAAATTCCACGGAATTAAATTTTTTGATTCATAATTATAACTGATAGCTTTAGTCCTCTTTAACTCTTGTGACAGAGGGCGTTGATCTCCGGTGGTTTGTTCAGGCCAATCCCTGGTCGGATGCAGAATCGCATTCCCGGATAATTATTGAGAATTTTCAAATACCCGGAGAGCCCGGTAAAACGGTGATTTTACGACGCCCCTGATAAAATTTTTTAAAGTCATATGCCAGAACTGATTACTCTAGAAGAACTTATGAACATGGGCCTGCCGCCCATCATTATTTATGCAGCCCCGGTAATGTTTGCCCTCGTGTTTCTCGAATGGGGTATAAGTTATTACCAAAAGAAGGATCGGTATGATACAAAAGATTTTTGGGCTTCCACGGCGATCGGCATCGGCAATATCATTGTCAGCTCTCTCACCAAGGTAAGTATCTTTGGGCTGATACTCTTTTTCTATAACATGATGCCTTGGCGTGTACCGCATACCTGGTGGTCTTACCCGCTCTGTTTTGTGTTTTTGGATTTTTGCCGGTATTGGGCGCACCGCATTGCCCACGAACAGCGGATCTGGTGGGCAACGCATGTCCCTCATCACTCTTCCGAGCAGTATAATTTTTCCGTTTCTTTTCGTCTTTCCTGGGTTCAGGGTTTCAAAGTGATCTTTTTTCTGCCTGTGGCAATGGCGGGTTTTCATCCGGTGGTCTTTTTTATCTGTCACCAGATTGCGGTGCTTTACCAGTTCTGGATTCATACTGAAATGATTGACAAGCTGCCGCGGCCCATTGAGTTTATTTTTACAACCCCTTCTCACCATCGCGTGCACCATGCCAAGGATGATCACTATCTGGACAAAAACTACGGCTCTACATTTATTATATGGGACCGAATGTTCGGTACGTTTCAACCCGAGCTGAATACGCCGAATTACGGCATAACGAAACCGCCCGAATCGTATAACCCGGTGTACCTAGTATTCCACGAATTTATCGATATCTGGAAGGATATTAAAGAAGCCTCCGGGTGGAAGGAGTATTTGTGGATCTTATTTGCCAGTCCCGCCGAGCAGGCCCGTGCTGTCAAGGAGAAGGAAGAAAACAGCGAACAGATAGCTGCAGCGAAAGAACCCGCTGCAGCCGATGAGTAGGGTCTTTTCCCATTTATTTCAGGCCGTTTTGAACTGGGCCAACACATCTTCGAGAATAAGGTACAGGCAGGGTACGATTACGAGAATAATAGAGGTGGCAAACACAATTCCAAAGCCGAGGGATATCGCCATCGGTATCAGGTGATACGCCTGCCGGGAGGTCTCCAGGATAATCGGGGTAAGCCCGCCAAAGGTGGTAAACGTGGTCAGGATAATGGGCCTGAAGCGTCTTAGCCCGGCTTCGTGAATGGCATCGAAGACCGACAGGTCCGCCCGCTTCTTGTTTGCATAATCGATCATGATCAGGGAGTCGTTCAGTACAACCCCCGAGAGTGCGATGACCCCCATCAGGCTGACCAGTGAAAGGTCGTAGCCCAGCAGGATATGCCCGATTACAGCTCCTACAATGCCGAAGGGAATTGCACCCATGACAATGAGCGGCTGCAGGTAGCTGCTGAATGCGATGGCAAGCAGTGCGTAGATCACAATCATAGCCAGGGCAAATCCTCCCCACAGGGCCTGCGTGGATTCGCGCATCTCGGCCTGGCTTCCCTCAAAACTCCAGGTAATGCCCGGGAAGTCCTGCCGCAGCTGGGGGAGCACCTCCGACTGTATGGAGGCCAGTACCCGGCTTACTGCATTGGCCGGTTCAGCATCCATACTGACCGATACCACCCGGCGTCCATCCCTGCGGTTGATGGTGGTGAACGCCTGACCCTCCTCAACTTCAACCACATCCATCAGGGGGACGTCAGTCCCTGCCGGCGTTTTGATGACCAGGTCCTCCAGGTGGTAGATGTCCTCGCGCTGCTGTTTAGGCAGCTTTACGCGAACTTCAATCTCGTTTGTACCCCGCAGCTGGCGCATGGCAAGGGCGCCGTAAAATGAATTTCGCAGCTGTTCTCCGACATCGGCCGGCGTCAACCCGAGTTTGCGCCCTTCGGGCAGGAGTTTGAAATCAAACTGCGTCTTGCCGCGATTGTAGTTGTCACTGACATCGCGGGTTTCCTCAAAAGATTCAACCTGTTGCATGAAAGCCTCGCTGGCCGCCTCCAGTACCTCGATGTCGGAATGACTCAGGTCCACACTGATATCCGGCAGGTAGCCCGCAGGCCCCCGCTCAGCTTCAAAGGTGATCTGGTCGAGTCCCTCAATGTCACCGATCTGGTTCCGCCAGAGTTCAATAAGCTGCTGGGCCGTCATGTCGCGCTCCCCGGGCGGTTTCATCACAATTTCAACATCGATAAAGCTTTGTCCCCGCACGTTGGTTTTGATACCCTCTGCCACCTCAAAAAGGTTGTGCTCCTCAAACATCTGGTGGGTGGAGTTGGTGATCTCCTCGGCGACCAGTGCAGCCTGTGCCGGGGTTGTACCGACCGGCAGACTTGCTCCCGCCTCGATTTCGTCGGCGGAGACCTCGGGCATCATCACCATGCCCATGTGATCGCTGTAGCCATAGCCACCGACCACCACGAGCAGGGCGATGGCGGTGCTTAACGTGATGTAGCGGTTGCGGAGACTGAGCTCCAGGAATGAACGGTAGTAGGTATCGATAAACCGGTTAAAGCGATCTGCAAATGACTGTTGCCAGCGATGCAGGGTTTTCCCGAGTTTGAACCTGCTCTCTTCTGTTGAACTGTGTGCCAGGTGGGCAGGCAGTATAAACAGGGCTTCAAACAGGGAGACGGCCAGCACAACGATAACCACCGCAGGCAGGGGCCACCAGTATTTACCGGTTGTGCCGGGGATGAACAACAGGGGGATAAAGGCGACAATATTGGTAAAGATACTGAACGTAACCGGCTTGCCGATATCTTTTGCTCCCTCTATGGCGGCATCGAGGAAACTCAGCCCCTTCTGACGGTACTCATATACATTTTCGCCAACCACAATCGCGTCATCGACCACAATGCCCAGCACCACCAGGAATCCGAACATCGATATCATGTTGATGCTCAGCCCAATGACCGGCAGGAAAAGCAGTCCGCCGATAAAAGAGATCGTCATCCCCATCATGACCCAGAATGCCAGCCGGTATTCAAGGAACAGGGCCAGGATGAATATGACGATCAGGATCGCGATAACGCCGTTTTCCGTAAGCAGGGAGAGGCGTTCGCTGTAGTCCTGGGCGCTGCTGCTGTCAATGCGGTATTGGACGCCCGGGGGAAAGGAGGGTTCGGCCTCCTCCAGGACAGTCCGAACGGCAGCGGCAATCTCCAGGGGAGACTGCTCCCCGATCCGGTAAATTTCAAGATCGATGGACGGCTGCCGGTTGAACTCCCCGTGGAATCCCGTCTCCTCAAATCCGTCCGTAATTTTGGCCAGGTCTGCCAGCGTCAGGTTGCTGCCCATATCGGAGGAGATCACTTCAATAGTGCCGTAGTCTTCTGCCCACTGTTTGCGTTCCTGCATGCGCAAGAGAATTTCACCGGCGTTGGTTTCCACCGCCCCGGCGGGGATATCCTCGCTGGAGCTGGCGATAATGTCGGCCACATCCTGCAGCGTGAGATCGTACTCCCGGAGCCGGTTTCGGGGAATTTCCACGTGGGTGACATAATCGGGTACATTCCCGATTTCAACCTGAGTGATCTCCGGGGTGCTCAGCATCTGGTCGCGCACATTTTCGGCCAGTTTGCGGAGGGTCCAGATATCCGCATCGCCGTACAGCCCGATGGTCATCACTTCCTGCTGGTTTGACTGCAGCCGTACTTCCGGCTCTTCAATATCATCGGGAAAAGTTCGTATGCGGTTCACGGCCTGGTCGATATCCTGGAACGTCTTCATTCGGTCGGTTCCCGCAACCAGTTCAATCATCACTTCGCCCGAACCCTCATCGGCACTGGAGGTGACCTCCTTAATGCCCTGTACACCCCGTATCGCTTCTTCCACGGGCCGTAAAATTCCCTGTTCAACTTCAGCGGGGGCGGCTCCCGGATAGACGACACTCACTTCCACCATATCCAGCTGGTACTGCGGGAAAACCTCTTTCTGGATATTGAACATCGTCCAGATGCCGCCGCCGATCAAGATAATCATCAAGAGGTTGGCAGCAATAGGATTACGCGCCATATAGGCTATCGGTCCCGAATAGTCGGAATCCCGGTTGGTATGTGAATCAGAATTGCTCATTTATCCTGAACCTTCATGAAGATTGCATTTTAATCCCGGTGTTACTGGATATCCGTTTGTACGGAATCCTGTTCTGTTTCACTGTCGCCGGAACCCTGGAGGCGCAGGGGAGCGCCATCAGTTACGGTTGAAAGATTCGTTGTCACCACCTGGTCCTGCTCGTTGAGGCCGCCCCTGATATAGGCGTATTCGGCATCCCTGAAGACGATGTCAACATCACGTATGCTCAGCTCACCATCCTCCATTACCCACACGGTATCGTTTTGACGCAGGTAGTCCCGGTTTAGGCGGAACACGTTGGCGATCGCATCAGCCTTGATATTCGATTCCACAAAGGAACCGATTATCAGCCGGGGCAGACCGGTATTGCCGGTCTGGTATGACTGGGGATCGCGGACCGTTATCAGCACGCGCGCCATGCGTGTTTTATTTTCCAGCGAGCCCACCAGTCGGAATAAGTGTCCCAGGCGGTATTCTCCTTCATCCCAGGCCGTTCTATTTATAATCCTGACTTCTGAACCCTGATCCCGGTCAGATGGAAAGGAGAGCCACCGGAGTTGAGACAACGGAACCGTGGCCTCCACCCAGTAGGTATCTAAGCCAACGAGGCGCCCCAGGTTGTCGCCGGGGGCAACCTGCGAGCCCACATTTACATTACGGCTCAGGATATGGGCGTCGAAGGGTGCCTTGATCGTTGTCCGTTCCAGGTCCAGTTCTGCCTGTTGAACAGCGGCGCGCGCCGACTGAACTTCAGACCGTGCGGCCTCCAGCTGGGGTTCCCGGAGCACAAGCTCTCTGTTTTCTTCCGAGAGCGTATCGCTGAGTAGCTGGTAATCCTGTTGCGCCACATTTTGACGACCCATCTCAATTTTCAGGTCTGACATAGCCTGGCTGAGGTCGCTTTCGCGCTGCTGAAGGGTGTTCTCGTAATCGGAGGGATCGAGCTGGAGCAGCGTTTCCCCCTTTTCTACATATCCACCGGGGGTAAAGTTGGGTGAACGCTCCATAACCTGGCCACTCACGCGGGGACTTAACGTGATATCCTGAGAGGGCATTACAGTGCCCATGGCTCTGATGGTCGGTTCATAAGTCCCCCGCTGAACCTCGATGACATCAACGAGCATGGCGGTCTGCTGGGTGGCACCAGTACGCTGGGCCGTGGGCTCGGTGGAGAAAATCAGTGTAGTTGCCGCTCCTCCAAAAAGCAGGATTGCACAACAGATGAGTAATGTTTTTTTCCAATGCATGTGAGCGTGTTCGTTGATTTTGAGGCGGATCTCGGAATTTAAAAGATCGATTGGAGACCCAGCTTCATTGCAATTGATGGATTATTGCGATTAATTTCCGCTCTCACGAGCTGTTTCAAATGAACCCGCAAGCGCCCGGTACAGGCCAATCCGGTACTCTATTCGTGCCAGTCTTGCGGAAATAAGATCCCGGCGCAACTGCTGAACTTCATCCAGGGCCGTGAGAACATCCAGATAGTTACTGGTACCATTCAGGTACTGCAGACGAAGCTGTTCATAAGCATCGCGGGCTAGGGTGACTTGTTCTTCAATGTGGTCGATACTTTCAGACTGTTGCTGTTCCAGGACCAGCGCGTCTTCCACCTCCCGAAATGCAGTTAGGACCGTTTGCCCGTACTCATATAATCGTTGCTGCTTTACCGCTTCCACGCGATCGACCTCGGCACTGAGTTCTCCTCCATACAGGAGGGGAGCCACCAGGTTTCCTGCGAACGAAAGCGCCCAGTCTTCAAAGAGATTCCCGGCGTTATCAGCAGCGGTGGAAACAGAGGCGGAAAGAGTCAGTCGCGGATATTGATTGCTGATTGCGGAAGCCAGATCGCGATCGGCCGCCTGGAGGCGGTAAAAGGCGCTTTGTACATCAGGACGCTGTCGCACCAGGTTTGTCGGGATGCCGGTGTCTGGCAGGGGAGGAAGTTCCGGCAAGCTGTCGGGGACGGTGACCTGTTGAGCCTGGGGAGAACGGCCCAGTAATACGGCCAGTTGATGTTCCAGCACCTGAATGTCAGCTTCCGCGTACGTGCGTTGTTCGATTGTCGACTCCAGAAGCTGCCGCTGGCGTATAATGTCCACTCCCTGTATCTGGCCGGTTCCCAGGCGATTTTCCAGCAGTTCCAGCACTTGCCGGTTGGTCTCGATCTGTTGTTCAACCAGGCTCCGCTGACTATGTGCCTCCACAAGCCGGTACCACGTGTTGACGATCTCTGCCGACAGGGACAGGGCGGCAGCCTGGTAATCGGTGAATGAGGCTTCGGCGCGAAATTCTTCGGCTTCCACGCTGGAGCGTATGCGCCCCCAGAGGTCGACCTCGTAAACGGAGCTGAGGCCAAGCCCGATATTTTCGCCTGGGGGACCGCTTGTCGCACCGTCGGTTACTTCTCCCTGTGCGGTTGCCTCGAGATCCGGAAAGAGGGCAGAAGATTCACGGTTGACCACCGCCTGGGAGGCGCGGAGCCGCTGCCAGGCGGTTTTTAAGCCAAAATTAGTGGTCAGCGCCGTATCAATCATGGTATTGAGCTTTTCATCCTCAAAAGAGGTCCACCACCTCTCGGGCAGTTGAGGGGTCCCGGTCTGAGAGAAAGAACCGGGCGCATCAACCGGGAGAGTGACCGTTTCCCGTTGCGCGGCACATCCCGAAAAATAGGTCATAGCAGCGAGCAAAAGAATAGTTGACAAAATTACCGAATGATTTTGTGACATATCCTCCGTTCTGTGCAGTTAGGGAAGTCATGTATACCTACCAAAAAATTTCTGTTGGACGCTAAAGGTATATAGTAAATCTATAGGAAGTTTGAAGCGTTCCTCAATCCGGGTCTAATCCGTAATTCTGCTTTTAACCATGTTCAGAAGCTGGGAAAACCGCTGGTTCTGCGGATACAGCGTTGTCAGTTTTTCGGCATAGGGCAATGCTTCCCGGTACTGGTTCTGCTGAATATACAGCGTGCAGATCCCGTACAGGTATTCGGCATTTTGAGGGGCCAGGCTTATCGCCTGTTTATATACTTTTTCTGATTGCTCCGGCTGGTTTAATCGCTGCAGTGAAATAGCCCAGTTGTATCGGACGCGGTGGTGATCGGGCATCAGGGAGGCCGCCCGCTCAAAATGGGGCAGGGCCTGTGAGATCTCTGATTGTTCCGCCAGTACAAGAGCCAGGGAATAATGGGCCGGCCCGTATGATGGTTCCTGTTCGATAACTTTTTCCAGGAGCTGTTCAGCTTCCTGGTTTTCCCCGATCTGATTGTAGAGGTATGCAAGGTTTATCCGCGCGGGGTTGAAATAAGGATCTTTTTGAATCGCACTCCTGTAGGCGCTGATCGCTTTTTCCGTTTGGCCCTGGTTCTCATAGAATTGCCCCAGGTTCATCTGTCCCTGGGGAAAATATTGATTGGTCTGCAGGTACTCACGGTACTCCGAAATTGCCTCGTTGAACGCCTGCTTGAGGTTAAATGCAATATCCTGTACTGAAAATTCAGCCAGTCCCCGGGCGGCCCCCAGCCTTACCGCACGGCTCGAGTCATCCAGCGCATCCTGCAAAGGGACCTGTTTCATTTCTGCAGGAAGTGCGGCCAGGGCTCGCACGGCACTGTTGCGGACCAGCGCACTTTCATCGGTGGTGTATTGTTCAAGAATATCCAGGCTTTCGCGGGTGCCAAACTGCCCGAGATACCATGCTGTTGTTGCACGGACGATGTCATTTTGGGCCGTGTCAGAGATTACTTCCTGAAGTTCAGGAATCGTCTCGGGACCCAGCGAGTCGGCGCGGAGAAAGGTTTGGGAAAAATGGTTGGGGCGGTCTGGCCCATACCACTGTTCTATGCTGTTGGCGGCCCACTCGGCCGACTGATCGTCATGGCAGTCGTTACACGCGTTGGGGTTGCCGAACTTCCGGGTCAGGTCGGGCCGGGGTACCCTGAAGCTGTGATCCCTTCGAAAGTCGACCTCCATATAATATCGGCCGGGCATATGGCAATTGATACATTGCGAGCTCTCGGTGTTTGGTTCGTGAAAGTGATGCTCCCGGCTGTTGTATCTCGGTTCGTGGCACTGCATGCACAACGTATTGTCGGTAACATTTTGTTTCAGCTGCAGCGTATGGGGATTATGGCAGTCCACGCATTCCACCCCCTGCTTGTACATTTTGCTTTGCAGGAACGACCCGTAAACATAGACTTCATCCCTGATCTGGCCATCGGCGAAATAGGCTTCGGGGTGTGGCAGAGTGGGACTAAAATGGTCCAGGAACGCTCCGTTGTGATCATATCCCGGGGTCAGCTTTTCCCGCAGGGCGTGGCAGGGCGCACACTGGTTGACCAGATCCACCTGCCCGGTCTGTCCCGTCATCTTCAAGTCGTTGCGGATTCGGTCTATGGTAGCCTCCCGGGCCTGTTCCGACTGCATGAACTCAACATGCTCCTTGCCGGCCCCGTGGCACGACTCGCAGCTCACGTTGATGCTTGACCAGGTGGTGTGAAAGGAATCCGCCTCGGCGATGTAATTTTGCTGAAGATTGGTCGAATGGCAGTCGGCACACATCGTATTCCAGTTCATCGCGCCACCGGTCCAGTGCAGCCAGTCGCCATGTTGTATATCCTCATCAGGATTCAGGGCAAACCACTCCTCTTTTTCCGTATCCCAGGCGATATTCAGGGCCTGGAATTTTCCTTTGCCAAAGTCGATCAGATATTGCTGCAGCGGTTCCCAGCCAAAAGTATAGGCTACCTGATAATGGTTGTTCTCTCCGTCAGGTCCCGGGGCTTCTACCATAAACTGATCTGCCCGGCGGTAAAAGCGGTATTGCCGCCCCCGGTGCGTGAACGTTACATCGTCAAAATTTCCCAGCACATATTCATCAGTGGCTTTTTTCATGGCATAGTCGTGGTGAGACCCTTCCCAGTCTTCCACCTGTTTTTGGTGGCATGAGCCGCATGTTTCAACTCCGACAAATTGGGCAGCTTGAGAATTGTCTGCAGCAGATGTTTTCTCCTTGTCTGTTTGGTGGGAACAGCTATAGGAGATTCCAAGCAGCAAAAAGATGGCTATCACAACTAATAAAAGGAAAGTACGATTCATCAAAAAAAGATTATATCTGTCATTTTCGGACCGGGTTTAATCTATAGGGAAAAAAGATGTAAGTCCAAGTCTTATTTCCAGGAGAGAGCCGAGAGCTTTTTTGAAAATAAATTTTTAGCTTGAATTCCCAAACAGAACCAGCTTGGTATGGGCCTGGACAAAGCGGGATTTTTACAGCGACGCGTTCCAGCCCGTTTTCTTTGCTCAATTTGGGGCTATTGTTCACCCCAAAGGTCCACTATGAATGACCAGAATGGAATTTTCAAAAACCGTGGGTTTACGCAACCTGTACAGGTTTGTTGTTTTTTAATTTCAGTAATAATTGAACTTACATTTGAAATCCATTATTGTCGTAGAGTTGCGAAAACGACCGCATTGTTGATATCCGGGGGTGGGCAAGCTGCAGAACGTAATCCATCTGGATGATGAAAGCCGGTATAAAGGAAGATTTTGCAAAGGATAAAATGCAAAAACGCAATCAGAATAACAGCAGTAATTAAGCAGTACGAATACGTATGAAAAACCATTATAAAGAGCACGATCGAATTTTAGTGGCCCTGGACTGTATTATTTTTGGGTTCGACAGAAATGGGCTGAAACTGTTGCTTGTCAAGCGGGATTTTGAACCTGAAAAGGGCCGATGGTCGCTGATGGGAGGCTTCCTGAAGCGGGAGGAGAGCCTGGATGAGGCAGCTCACCGCATTTTGCACAAACTGACCGGGCTTAAAAATGTATACCTGGAGCAACTCTACGGGTTCGGGGAGGTAGACCGAGACCCGGTGGAGCGCACGATTTCGATTGCCTATTACGCGCTGATCAATATAAAAGATCATGACAAGGAGCTGGTGGAGGAGTATGGCGCCCGCTGGTTTCCGATTGAAGATCTGCCCGACCTTATTTTCGATCACTCCGAGATGGTGGAAGCGGCCAAAGCGAGACTGAAATACCGGGCCTCCCACGAACCGGTCGGGTTTGAACTGCTGCCCGAAAGATTTACGATGCCGGAGCTGCAGATCCTGTATGAGGATATCTATGAAACCAAGCTCGACAAACGAAATTTTCGCCGCCGCATACTTTCGACGGATGTGCTGAATAAAACGGATGAAAAGCAAAAAAAATACTCCAAAAAGGGAGCCTACCTCTACGAGTTTGACTGGGAAAAATACCAAGACAAGGTGGATAATGGCGAAAGTCTGACGTTTAAACCGCTGAAATTTTAAATTGGATCAATTTTTTTGATAATTTCTTCATCAAAATTTAAAAAGCGTTATACTTACACTTATTGTTGGGATAGGCTGCTGTTTAACATTTTCAGTAAAATATAAAAAAGGATAACAGATGGGATCTGACAAAGGCTGCGTTATTGGCATTGATTACGGGACCGACTCGGTACGGTCGGTGATAGTGGACCTGGAAGGAAACAACCTGGCGGAAGCGGTACACCACTATTCCCGCTGGGCGAAGGGTAAATACTGCGATAGTACTAAAAACCAATTCAGGCACCATCCGCTGGATTACCTGGAAGGGCTGGAGAACACGCTCAGGGAAGTGTTGGGCGCGGTTCCAGAAGAAGTTGCTCAAAATGTAAAGGGTATTTCGGTGGATACCACCGGTTCCACGCCGGTTGCGGTAGATAAGACGGGAAGACCACTGGCCCTGACCGACGAGCACGCGGAAAACCCCAATGCGATGTTCATCCTTTGGAAGGATCATACCGCCGTCAGGGAAGCGGAGGAGATTACCGACCTGGCCCGGTCGTGGGGTGGTCCCGACTATACGAAGTATGTCGGGGGAATCTACTCCTCGGAGTGGTTTTGGGCTAAAATGCTTCACACCCTGCGCGGGGATCCCGCTATTCGCGAAGCGGCCTACTCCTGGGTGGAGCTGTGCGACTGGATTCCCTACGAGCTTACCGGGGGGACGGATGTTCACCAAATGAAGCGCAGTCGCTGTGCGGCCGGGCACAAGGCGATGTGGCACGAGGAGTTTGACGGGTTGCCCGGTGATGAGTTTTTGACGAAACTTGACCCGCTGCTTTCCGGGGTACGCGAGCGACTTTACGAAGCAACGTTTACCGCAGATGAGCCGGCCGGTACGATTTCGGAGGAATGGGCTGAAAAACTGGGGCTGCCTGAAGATGTTGTAATCGGGGTCGGGGCGTTTGATGCCCACATGGGGGCGGTCGGCGGAGAGATTGAACCCTATTTCCTAAGCAAGGTGATGGGAACCTCGACCTGCGACATCCTTGTGGCGCCCTATGAGGATGTGCAGGAGAACCTGGTGCAGGGCATCTGCGGCCAGGTGGATGGTTCCGTTATCCCGGGAATGATCGGGCTTGAGGCGGGGCAGTCGGCTTTTGGAGATGTCTACGCCTGGTATAAAAACGTGCTTCTGGCCCCCTTCGAAACCCTGGTTGGGGAGTCCGATATACTCTCTGATGAGCAGAAGGAACAGCTGCTCAGCGAAGCTGACAATCAGCTGATTGCCCGGCTGTCGGAGGGCGCCGCAAAAATCGGTACTGTCGATACCGGTATTTTGGCCCTCGACTGGCTTAACGGTCGCCGAACCCCGGATGCCAACCAGCTGCTCAAGGGGGCTATTGAAGGACTGGATCTGGGGAGCGACAGCTACCGTATTTTTAAAGCGCTGGTTGAGGCTACCTGTTTTGGTGCCCGGGCTATCGTCGAGCGGTTTGAGGAGGAAGGAATCCAGATCAACGGGATCATTGGTCTCGGCGGGGTGGCCAAAAAATCACCCTACGTGATGCAGACGCTGGCCAATGTGCTGAATATGCCGATCAAGATTGCCAAATCCGACCAGGTCTGCGCCCGGGGGGCAGCCATGTTTGCCGCCACCGCCGCCGGTCTTTTTGACGATGTTACCGAGGCGAAAGAGGCGATGGGCAACGGATTTGGTAAGATCTACCAGCCTGAATCCGGGAAAGTCGAGGAGTATGAGGAGCTGTACCGCCGATACAAGTCGTTCGGTGATGCGATCGAATCCAGAATTCAAAATCAATACAAAAACTAGCCGTTTCTCCATGAGTGAATTTAGCGAACTTAAAAAAGAGGCGTATGAAAGCAATATGCGCCTGCCGGAACTGGACCTGGTGCTGTTCACATTTGGCAATGCCAGCGCCGTGGACCGGGATCGCGAAGTGTTCGCCATAAAACCGAGTGGCGTTCCCTATGATGAGTTGCAACCGGAAGATATCGTGATCGTTGATTTTAACGGGAATGTAGTGGAAGGGGAGATGCGTCCCTCCTCAGACACTGAAACCCACGCGGTATTATACAAGCACTGGCAGCATATTGGCGGCATCGTACATACGCACTCCACATACGGCACCGCCTGGGCGCAGACCCAGCAGGATATCCCGATCATGGGCACTACACACGCCGATCACCTGACCCGGGATATCCCGTGTGCCCCGGTTATGAGCGACGAGATGATTAAGGGAGATTACGAGGAGCAGACCGGCTACCAGATTATTAATGCGTTCGATGATCGTGATCTTTCGTATGAGGAGGTCGAGATGGTGCTGGTGGCCAACCATGCCCCGTTTACCTGGGGAAAGACGGCGGAAAAGGCGGTCTATAACAGCGCGGTGTTGGAGGAAGTGGCCAAGATGGCGTACATTTCTCTCCAGATTCGCCCCGATGCACCCCGGCTGAAGGAGACCCTTATCCGGAAACACTGGGAACGCAAGCACGGCGATGACGCCTATTACGGGCAGGAGTGACCGAGGCAGGGACGGGATAAATGTGCTTATTGTCCGGCCGATGAAGATGTTGATATAATTTTTTGAAAATATAAACACTATTTATGAGTCAAGCGCAAAAAGAGATCTGGTTTATCACCGGCAGCCAGAACCTGTATGGTGAGGAAGCATTGAAGCAGGTAGAGATCCACTCCAAAAAGGTAACGGCCGGACTTTCGGAGCGCACTCAATCTCCCGCAAAAATAGTCTTTAAATCAGTACTCACCACCTCCGGCGCCATTCAGCGTTTATGTCGGGAAGCCAACAGCTCTGATAGCTGCATCGGGTTGATTACCTGGATGCACACGTTTTCGCCGGCCAAAATGTGGATCGCGGGTCTCAAAATTCTAGACAAGCCGTTCCTGCACCTGCATACCCAGTTCAATCGCGATATTCCGTGGGAGGAGATTGACATGGATTTCATGAACCTGAACCAGTCGGCCCACGGGGGCAGGGAGTTCGGTTTTATAAATACGCTGATGGGGATCGACCGGAAGGTGGTTGTCGGCCACTGGCAGGATGCTGAAGTGATCAATGAGCTCGACACCTGGATTCGGGCAGCGATCGGCAAAGATGAGCTTACCAACATGAAAGTGGCCCGTTTTGGAGATAACATGCGGAATGTGGCCGTTACCGAGGGGGACAAGGTAACAGCACAGGTCCAGCTTGGAATGGATGTCAGGGGCTATGGCGTGGGCGACCTGGCTGAACATGTAAACGGGGTTTCGGAGCGTGATCTTTCAAACCTGGTTGACGAGTATAGAGAGCAGTATGAGATCGCTTCCGATGACCTCTCCGACGATCATTTTAGCAGTGCGATCGTTGAAGCGGCGCGCATTGAACTGGGGATCAGGGCGTTCCTGGAAGAGGGCGACTTTCGCGCTTTTACCACTACATTTGAAGACCTGCATGGTCTCAAGCAACTGCCGGGACTCGGCGTGCAGCGCCTGATGCAACAGGGCTATGGATTTGGAGCCGAGGGCGACTGGAAGACGGCGGCCCTGGTACGGGCGACAAAAGTGATGGCGGAGGGGCTGCCGGGAGGCACTTCGTTCATGGAGGATTACACCTATCATTTTGAACCCGGCCGGATGCAGGTGCTGGGGGCCCACATGCTGGAAATATGTCCCTCGATAACAGAAGGAACTCCTTTACTGGAGGTACACCCGCTCTCTATCGGCGGCAAAGCGGACCCGGCGCGACTCGTGTTTGATGCCCCGCCCGGCGATGCCCTGAATGTTTCGCTGATTGATCTCGGAAACCGGTATCGTCTGCTGGTGAATAAAGTGGAAGCCGTTGAAATGCCCGATCTCCCAAAACTGCCGGTCGCCCGCGTGTTGTGGAATCCCAAACCGGACCTCAAAACTGCGGCAGCGGCGTGGATCCTGGCGGGCGGGGCCCACCACACCGCATACAGCCAGAGCCTGCGGGTGGATCATATTCGCGATTTTGCCGAGATGCTGGGAATTGAATGCGTTGTCATTGATGAAAGTACCGATATCCACGATTTCAAACTGGCATTGAGATCGAACGAGGTGTACTACGGCAGGTATAAAGGAATTCGATAGACGTACCGTCCGATTTCAAATGTATTTTACCCAGGATTTCCTTCCAAAAAAGTCACGGGTGCCCGTTCTCGCTTCACCTACAGGCAGAAATGGAATATATGAAAGCAGTAAAGTCCACACTGATCCTTTTTTTGGCGCTGGGGCTTTGCCCTGGTTGTGGAGACATCAGTACTGGCACAGGGAACGACAATGAAGCTGGAGAACGGGAAGAGGAATACGAGGGGATTATTGAGGATTTTGAGGGTCCCGCTTATCCTGATGACTATACTTCAGTCTCTTCATGGGACGATCGTTCAAAATGGAATCTGGCGAACGTCCATGACCCAACGGTTATCAAGGACGGCGATTATTTTTACATGTATCAAACGAACGCTTCCTACGGCAATGTGCACAAGGGACATGGATACTACCCGTACCGCCGGTCCAAAGACTTGGTTAACTGGGAGTTTTCTGGCACCGTATTTCCTGATGCTCCTTCATGGGTAAAGGATTCCTTATACAGCATAAGGGCTGAAATGGATCCTCCGTTGCCTCCCATCGAAGATCCCGATTTTGGCTTCTGGGCACCTCATGTAACAAAAGTAAATGATACGTTCAGGTTGTATTACAGCGTGGTCACTATGAATCCGATTACCGGAACGGATGATACCGGCTCCTGGACGGAGCGGGCCTTTATCGGGCTGGCAGAATCTGCGGATCTGGCTGCCAACAACTGGGAAGACAAGGGCATGGTGATCCACTCTGTGGCAGATGGGGAGGCGTCCTACCAGCGAAACGGAGGCTCAGACTGGAGTACTTATTTCAAATACAACGCCATTGACCCATCGTATGTGGTCACCCCCGGGGGAGAGCACTGGCTGGTATACGGTTCCTGGCATTCGGGAATTGCCGCCGTCCAGCTCGATCCTGCGACCGGTAAACCGTTCGAACTAGATAGCCTGGAAGATTACGGGGTCAGAATAGCCGGTCGTGGAGATGTGGCTTCCAACAGGTGGCAGGGGCTTGAAGGTCCGGAGATTATATATAATGGAGATACCGGATATTACTACCTGTTCCTGGCCTACGATGAGCTGTCCGTGGCCTACAATACCCGCGTGGCCCGATCTAAAAGCATTACGGGTCCCTATTTGGGCATCAATGGGGACAATGTTACCAAAGGAGCAGAGGCGTGGCCCATGGTAACGCATCCCTATAAATTTGACGGTCACCACGGGTGGGTGGGCATATCTCACTGTGCGGTTTTTCAGGACCCGGAGACGGGGAAGTGGTTCTACTCATCCCAGGGACGCTTGCCGCCGGAGATCGGGGGAATCAACGTCTCAAATGCTGTAATGATGGGGCACGTAAGAGAAATATACTGGACTGAAAGTGGCTGGCCGGTGGTTGCACCGGAACGTTACGCCGGGGTCCCGGACATCGCAATAGATGAAGAGGATATCGTGGGGACCTGGGAAGAAATTATCCTGGACTACCAGTATAAAACCATGCAAAAATCATATATGGTGAGGTTTAATGAAGATTATACGCTGGGTGGTCAACTGAGGGGTACCTGGTCTTATCATCAGGATTCCCGAACGCTTACCGTAAATGGTACAGAGCTTATTGTAGACACTGCGTGGGATTGGGAGGCTTCACCACGCCATACAACCATAACCTACACCGGTCTTATCCCCTCCGGGCGATCGGTCTGGGGAAAGAAGGTCCAACGGAAGTAGAATACCGACGTACGACAGTCTATAAAACCCTTCTATGAACAACTAAACTGGTTAAATGGTTTTAATCCCGGGCCGTAATGGAGTGTATAGGGTAGCGTTGTTTGTAGCTCTGGTATAGGTAGGTATCAGTCGGGCGTTACCCGGGGCCATCCCTCCTCATCCCATTCCATTTCCAGCATTATGAGCTTTGATCTCCCTTCGTCGGAGAGGTCATACCCGTGGACCACCAGGTAGTCGGTGCCGTCAAATGTGTAGGCCGAATTGTGCCCGATACCGGCCCAGTTTTCGTTGCCCTTGACCACAAGCGTGCCCCCGCCGTGTCGCATATCCCTGTTGGTCCGATCCAGGTATGGACCAGTAATATCTTTTGAGCGGCCAACGACTACTTTATAGGTACTTTCTTCGCCAGCGCAGCATCGATCCCAGGATACAAACAAGTAATAAAACCCGTTCTTTTTGAAGATAAACGGGGCTTCAATATCGCCATTTTCGCTATCTCCCGCATCGCGTTCATCGAGCTTCCAGTAGCGGTGCCGGGAAGCGATGGTATGCCATTCGGCCGCGGTATCAACAGCGACCTCCGTGAGATTATCCTGCAGTTTCACCAGTTTTATCCCAAGCCAGTATGAGCCAAACGTGAGCCACGGGGTTCCCTTGTCGTCAATGGCAAGATTGGGATCAATGGCATTCCACATGTCACGGCCGGGTACCGATTCCACTACAGGACCGTGATCCACCCACCTGAAGTCGGGATCATCGGGGTGCAGTGTGTTGTTGGTTGCCACCCCTATGGCCGAAGTGTTTTTCCCAAACGAAGAGACCGAATAGTACAGGTAGTAGGTGCCGTCGTGATAGGCGATATCCGGGGCCCACATGTGGTTGCGGAAATCCGGGACAACCTGGTAGGTCCAATGGGGCGCTTCGTCAAAAACACGGTTCTCTTCAGTCCAGTTCTGCAGGTCTGGCGATGACCAAACGGAAATACCGCGTCCTGTCTCAAACAGGTAGTAGGTCTGATCCTGTGAAATCATGACGGGATCGTGAACAGGTATGTTCCGATTTTGAGCCAGCGCTTCTCTACCGGCAATACCTAGTAAAAGCCCGCATAAACAGTAGAGAAGGAGTGATGAAGGTACGGATTCCATGAGTGCATTATCCCTGTAGTTCATTACACTGCTCCTTTCAGAAGTAAGTGAGAATGTGTGTTCAGCAAGATTGGGCAAAACAGTTGGGTAAGGCAAGCCCTGAGCCTTTTAATTGCCCGATGATGGCATTTTCGGGACTTCGAAATCCTCATTTATGAGATCCAAACCGCGTGTTTGAAGTCACCCAGGCTTTTGAAACTGGTCAAAATCCTGGTGTTGCAAAACTTCTAAGTGTCAGTCGCACGCCTTTTGAGTTAGCCAAATCTCACAACACTATCAAGCAGGGAAAGCATTTTGATTCCCGAAAGAAGGTATTTGCCTTGAAATTGACACGAAATTTGATAAATTGTTTACCATATGCTTAAGGGTAATAATTACACTTAATTGTAAATGTTCCCTTTCGAGTGGTGCTATTACCTTGAGTATCTGTTTCAAATTATGGGAAGGACAGACTCAGCACAGAAAAAGGATTAGTATTTATTAAAAGGGGATAGATGAAAGTGGAACTGGGGAAATCAGTATGACCGACAGGGAAAGGTGGAGGCAGTTAAAAAAAGGGAATCGCAGTGCACTCGAAGCGTTATTTCGGCAATACTATGACGATCTGTTTCGGTATGCGGTCAAATTTTGCGGAAGTGAAGTGGTAGCTGAAGATCATATCCAGGATCTGTTCCTGAGGATCTGGAAGAAGAGGGCAAATCTGGGGGATGTGACGGGGGTAAAGACCTATCTTTGGACCGCCCTGCGAAGAAGCCTGATCGATCAAATCCACAAGGAGTCCCGGCGATCAGATATTTATACAGAGTTTGGAGAGGAGACAAGCAGTATGCAGTTTGCAGTGGATGAGATAATTATCCAAAGAGAGAAAGACCGCGCAAAACGGGCAGCGCTAAAAAAGGCGATGGATGAGTTAACACCCCGCCAGCGGGAAATCATATACCTTCGCTATTATGAAGGAATGACATATGAAGAAATTGAGTCGATTACCTCCCTGAATTACCAGACCCTTCGAAACTATGTCTGCAAGTCGTTGAAGATCCTTGACGGGGTAATAAACAGTCCGGCAAACGGAATACTGTTGACCACCCTGGCTCCCTTCCCGTTAATATCGTTGATATGTTGTGTGTCGCACGTATTGATGATGGTACACTAATACTGTCGTTCCATGCAAAATCGATCGCTCACCAGGCATGGCCACAGGGTAAAATCTTTCTTTGTATTCCATATTCCTGTTCAATATTTCTATTTAAAAAGTTTGTTTAGATAGATTCAGGCCACGTCATTGCAGGAATTTCCCGAATCAGATTTTTTCTGGTACAAAACAGTTTGCCACCCGTCTATTTGAGTGAAATCCCTAAACAACAAAAAACAGGACAGTGAACAGTCAGAAACATACCATTGAAGAACTGCTGGAAGATGCCTCATTCCGAAAGTGGGCTCAGGGTGAGGCTTCCGAAAATCAAAAAGAATACTGGGACAACTGGGTTTCGGAGGCGGAGGAACACCGCGAGCTGGCGCGGGATGCCATGCAGGAGATAGCGGGATTCAGCCTTGATCCAACAGTCAGCCCAAACACCGAGAACGCCTGGAACCGGTTTAGTAAACGGCTGAACCGGGAGGGGAAGAAGATCAGTCGCGGGACGGTAAAAAAGAGCGAAAGAGGAAATGTTGATCTCAACTGGATTTACCGGATGGCCGCGGGATTTCTCATCATTCTTACAACCGGCCTGACGGTTTATTTTGGGTATTCAGGAGATAACAGCGAGCCGCAATCAGAAAATGTATTGACAAGCCACAGGGTTACAACCAGCTATGGAGAACAGAAAACCATAAAGCTGGGAGATGGATCTGTAATAAACCTGAATGCCAATTCCGAGCTGGTTTACAGGACCAATACCGCAAATCCGACCAATATCAGTGTTGAATTGGAGGGAGAGGCTTTTTTCAGCGTCCCCGAAAGGACCAGCCGTGACGAGTTCCCATTCAGGGTTATTACAGATGACGGTTTTGTGCAGGTTCTGGGGACGGCGTTTTCAGTTTCCACCAGGGACGAAAAAACACAGGTTGTGCTGGAGAAGGGCAGCGTAGAAGTTACCTCGTATCAGCCTGCCCGCCAGAAACAGCGCCAGTTGATTTTAAAACCCGACCACATGGCCGAGTTTGATAATGAAAGTGATACTCTGATAGTGCGATGGGTCAATACCGATGTATACACTTCCTGGAAAACCGACGACCTGGTCTTTGATCACACCCCGCTGCCGGTGGTGCTGAAAAGGCTAGAATATACCTTCGGGGTAACGATAAAAATCAAGGATCCGGCGCTTAAACAGCGGACGCTCTCCGGTACTATCGAAAACTCAAAGATGGATGTGATACTGTCAACATTGTCTCAAACTCTGTCCACACCTGTTAAGATTGATGGGAAAACAGTCTACTTGGGGGAAGAAAAACAGGGATAAGACAAGTGCCCATAAATAAATCAACATAACCATAACCGAAATAAGGGGAATTATGAAAATTCATAATGATACAATATTCGGAAGGGTATCAGCAGGGATTTTGTGTGCCATTTTGCTGGGAAGCATGCTCATGGTCTCACGATCCGTTGCCCAGGTACCCTCGCAGGAACTTTATACGTCAAAACAGCTGAGTGCCAGTACCTTTTCTGTCAGCACCATAAAAATGCTTTCACTGGAGGCGGCTCTGACTGAGATACAGAAGAGCTACAACGTCTCTTTTCTGTATGATTCGGACATACTGAAAGGAAAATATGTGAGGGCATCCCTGCTTCAGGCTGACAGCCTGGGACAAATGCTGGGCCGGGCTCTTAGCAGGAACGGGCTTACCTATTCGCGGGAGTCGGAGCAGCAGTATGCCATAAAAAAGGCCTCCTATATTCGGACAAATAATTTCAAGAAGGCGATTCGCCTGGAAAGTGTAACCGGAACCGTCAGGGACGCCAATACCGGTGAATCACTGCCCGGCGTGAACATTCTTGTCAAGGGCACGACAACCGGGACATCCACAGATGCGGAAGGCACGTACTCCCTGAATGTACCCTCCCTGCAGGATACGCTGGTGTTTTCCTTTATCGGGTACCAATCTCAAGAGGTTCCCATTCAGGGTCGCACCGAGATTAACGTATCCCTTGAAGTGGGAGCCATTTCGGGTGAGGAGCTTGTCGTAGTCGGTTACGGCACGCAGCGTTCGGAGAATCTTACCGGTTCAGTAGCGTCAGTGTCGGCTGACGAGATGGCCGAAATCCCGGTTCCGACGGTCACTCATGCATTGCAGGGGATGGCTCCGGGTCTACAGCTGCTGGACGGAGGAAACCGCCCGGGACGCAACGAGCTGGATCTGCTGGTGCGCGGGCAGGGTACGCTTGGTCGCGGTGACCCCGGCAGTGCCGGAGCTTCCCGCCCCCTGGTGCTTATAGACGGACTTGAAGGGGACCTTTCCACCGTCGACATGGATGACGTAGAAAATATTTCAGTACTGAAGGATGCAGCATCGGCGGCGATCTACGGCTCGCGTGCGGCAAACGGCGTAATACTGGTCACCACAAAGCGTGGATCGGCCGGCTTGCAGGTCGATTACAATGGATACATGGGAATGCAGGATATAACAGCGTGGCCGGAGCGGGTGGATACCGAAACGCACATGCGGCTTGCAAACCTGGCCCGGGAGAATCTTTTGAACTGGTGCCTCGATGGTCGCGATCCCAGCCAGACCCCGGCAGAGTGCCGAAGTAATCCGAGTTATGCACCCCGATATACGGATGAGTATATCCAGAATACGATCGCCGGAACAGACCCTGACGCCTATCCGGACAACGAGTGGGTGGATGCGATCTTTGACCCGGCGCCAATCCAGGACCACACGCTGCGCGTGTCCGGGGGAAACACCGATGCGCGTTATGCACTTTCGCTTAACTATATGAGTGAGGACGGCATGATGGCGAACACCGGAACCGACCGGTACGGAGTGCGCCTCAATACTGATTTCCAGATGACCGACCGGATTTCGGGAGGCCTTGACATCTCGGGCAGCCGCCGGTGGGATATCATTCCCGCGGAAAACTGGGCTTCAACATTTTATATCGTCCATGACACGCCGCCGACACGCCGGACCCGCTATTCCGACGGAACCTACGGCTTGAACCTGTTCGGTCGCAGCCCGTTGGCTTCTGCCGAAGTAAGTGGTGACGAACAGCGAGTGTTCTGGGAAGGCAAAGTTACCGGTCGGCTGGATATCGATATTCTTCCTGGATGGGCGGAGCTGCAGACACTCGCCTCCTTCGACTACGGAAGTATGGACTGGGAGCTGTTCCGCACCGATCCGGATCTTATCGAGGAATATCCCGAAGACGGGTACTACTGGGGACCGAGTTACGGCGAGAACCGCAGCAACACGGAGCGTCAGTCTACACTACGGGCGATGATCGACTACGGCCACACGTTCCTGGAAACGCACGAGATCTCCGGCGTGGTCGGCTACGAGCAGATTCAGTATAATTTCGAGGAGTTCCGGGCCTCGCGAGACCAGTTTTACAACAACCAGCTGCGTCAACTCAACATGGGGAATCCCTCGAATGACGGAACGGTGGGATACGGCAGCGAGTGGGCGCTCCGCTCGGTATTTGGACGGTTAAACTACGAACTGATGGATCGTTACCTGTTTGAGTTTAACGCCCGTTACGACGGGTCGAGTCGGTTTGCCGAGGGCCATCGCTACGGGTTTTTCCCCTCATTCTCGGTCGGCTGGCGAATCGCCGAAGAACCGTTCTTTAACGTGGACTGGGTGGACGAACTGAAACTGCGCGGCTCCTGGGGCGAGCTGGGTAACCAGGATGTGCCGCTGTACTCCTACTACTCGTCGATTGACCTGGGTATCCCGTACTACCTGGGCAACTCCAGTGGTCCGCAGGCCGTGGGCGGGGCTGCTACAGACCTTGTCAACAACGAGCTATCGTGGGAGACGACCACCGTCATCGACGTGGGTTTCGATGCAGCCTTTTTCGATGATCGCCTGACTCTCACGGGCGATATTTATCAGCGACGCACAGAAGATATTCTCCTGAATGTCCCGGTTCCCGACATGGTCGGCCTGGGCGCGCCATACCAGAATGCGGGCATCGTTGAGAACAGAGGCTGGGAGCTGGCTGTTGGCTGGCAGGATCAAATCAACGAAGTTAGCTACGGAATCGACTTCAACCTGTCTGACAACCGAAACGAGGTTATCGACCTGGTAGACACGGGACCTTATGTACTGGGTGGCGGACTCGACCGTCACGTGGTCCAGGAAGGCAGCCCGGTCAACGCCTGGTACGGCCTGGAGGCGGATGGGCTGTTTAACTCGTACGAAGAGATCGACAACCACGCCCAACCTGCCGGCTGGGTAACCCGCCTGGGGGATATCCGCTTCAAAGATCAGAACGGCGACGGGGCGATTAATGAAGAAGATCGCGTGGTAATCGGCGATCCCAATCCGCGCTATATCTTTGGTGTGAATCTTAACATGGGATGGAGAAACTTCGATTTCAGCGCATTTCTGCAGGGAGTTGGCAAGCGTGACCAGTACCTGGGACTTGGCTTTGCCCAGGGTCCGGTATGGGAGAATTATACCTCACAATGGCATAAAGACTACTGGACCCCTGAAAACACGGATGCCCGTCATCCCGCGTACTACTCCAACTACAACCGGAATTATTACACAACGAACTCTTGGTGGATCCTGGACGGGAGCTTTGTGAAGCTGCGCAACGTCCAGCTTGGCTATACCCTTCCACAGGATATTGTCAGCCAGGTCGGCATTCAGCGCCTGCGGTTGTATGCAACGGGTAAAAACCTTTGGATGCATCAAAACCTGGGTATCGGCCTGGATCCCGAATACCCGTGGACGACCGGCGACTACTATCCGCAGACGAAGGTGATCAGCATTGGCGCCAACATTAGCTTCTAAAACGACCAGGATTATGACTTTCAAGACCAAGAAAAGGACTTCTAAGATGACTAAAGCAATCAATAAACTGTTTTGTAGCATATTGGCTCTCGGTATCGCTCTGGGAGCGACGGGATGCAGCGAAGACCTGCTGACGACGGTACCGAAAGACAGGGTCTCCTCGGCGACCTTCTGGTCGACCGAGCGTGATTTTAATACGGCGCTCAATGGAGCGTATGACCGGATGTTCGGTGTCAACCTCGACCCGATGTACTTCGACGGTGCCACGGAGATCGGCTATTCACACGCCGACTGGATGCGCCAGCACGAGTACGTCATGGGCCGTGCCAACGCCCTTTCCGGCTGGTCGGCCGACATGTGGGACCGAACCTTCACCGGGATCAGTCGTGCAAACGAAATTCTTGCGCAGCTCGATGCCCTGGAAGAGGGCGTACTTTCTCCTGAGGTCGTAGACCAGATTCGGGGACAAGCCCTGTTCCTGCGCGGCTACTTCTACCACGAGCTGCTGTGGATGTTTGGTGAAGTGCCTATCTTCACGAGCGTCCCTACGGTAGAGGAGGCACGTCAGGTAAGCCGCTCTTCAAGGGGAGAGGTGTACAACCAGATTACCTCTGACCTGTCTCAAGCTGCGAACCTGCTGCCGACGAGCTGGAGTTCCAGCCAGTTTGGCCGTGCCACCCGGGGTACTGCACTGGGATATCACGCCCGCACGGCACTCTACGAAGCGGGCTGGCAGGAGCATCACGAAGGAAATGCAGCGCGCGCCGATGAGCTGTATCAAACGGCTGCGGATATGTCACGGGCCGTTATCGATCTCAACGAGTACAGCCTGCACCCGGACTTCCGTGAGCTTTTTACCTACGCCGGTGAGCAAAGCAATGAAATTATCTTTTCCTACCAGAAAGTTTCCGGCCAGAATGGATGGCACGCGTGGCTGGGCTTTGCCCCCAAGTCGATGGGCAGTAATGTCGATGTAGAACCGACCCGGGAACTGGTGGACATGTTCCCGATGGAGGATGGGCTGCCGATCGATGAGTCGCCACTGTATGATGCATCTCCGCCCCGCATCACCTACGACGGCGACGGCAACCCGACGGTAGAAACGCTGGGCATGTACGCCGACCGGGACCCGCGGTTCTACGGTACGGTCCTGTTCCCGGGCGGGGAGTTCAATGGAGCTATCTACAACTCCTATCCCTCCTGCAGCAGTGGGGCGCCCGACGGCTACTGCAGTCCCACAACCGACCGGATTTTGTTAACGGACTACAACAACACGTATACTGGCTATATTGCCATGAAATATGTGGATCCGGAAGACCAGGCGGCTCCCACCAACAGTGGCCTCAACATCATCAAAATGCGATATGCCGACATCCTGCTGATGTATGCAGAGGCGAAGGCTGAGCTGGATGAGCTGGACAACTCGGTAAATGAGGCGATCGAGGAGGTGCGTGACCGCATCAACCTGCCGATGCCTCAGGATGTGACCGCGATGTCGCAGGAAGAGGCGATTGAGTTTATCCGTAATGAGCGAACGATAGAGCTGGCCTGGGAGGGCCTGCACCTGGCGGACATACGTCGCTGGGGAACTGCCGAGGACGTGCTGAACGGCAATGTTCACGGTATCGACATCGCTGACGGGGAGGGCAATTTTGCCCCGGTGCCCGGGCAGCATACGCGCTCGTTCGAGACTCCCCGCGATTACGTCTGGCCCATACCGGCAAGTGAGCGGGATCTTAATCCAAACTTGTCACAAAACCCGGGATACTGACAGGAGACCTTACCAGCATTTAAAAACCGGGTAGTTTATTATACCCACTACCTACAGGGGCTGCAGGCGGTAAACGCCTGCAGCCTTTTTTAATCGTGCTTTGGAAGAGCCGCTCCCCCGTTAGTATAACTTGTCTTTAATGTGTTGCCTTCGCCGCACTATGGATCAACAGGTGGGAATAGAATTTAATCCTTCAGGCTAAGCATGCTGTCCAGGGTAAAGTTTTCAAAGTCGTTGATCACCAGGTGGCAGTCACTCAGTTCTTCAGGGGTATGCGTGGTAGCTACCCCAATAACGGCAGCACCCGCCGCCAATCCCGACTGCACCCCGGAAACGGAATCTTCAATCACAATACATTCCGGGGCTGTAAGGCCGATCGCTTTGGCTGCATTGTGATAGGGTTCCGGATGGGGTTTGCTGTGGGTAACGTGGGAGGAGTCAAGCACAGCATCAAACATATCGTAGATCGCAAGCTTATTAAGGATAAAATCGGCATTTTCACCCGGGGCCGAGGTCGCCACGACCATCTTTACCTTCTGCTCTTTCAGTTGCCTGATAAACCTGATAACGCCGGGCACCTGCATCGCCTCGGGATCAAATATATCCCGGAAAATCTGTTCCTTTTCATCGGCCAGCTCCTTGAGCCGTTCTGTGGAAATATCCCCGAAAATTTTAGGAATCCACTCCTTGTTCGCCCGCCCGTAGATATTATTTTTCAGGTAGTCGTCATCAATTTCTATATCGTGTTTGTCGCAAAAAATGTTGATCGCTTTTTTGTGTGCGGGGTTGCTGTGTACAATGACCCCGTCCATGTCAAAAAGAACGCCAAAATTGCTTCGCATCTGATTGGTTTGTAGTTAAAAGTCGGAAAAAAGATGGAGTATCCAGCTCAATAAATACCGACTAATGAGGCCTGAATATACAAAGCTTGCAGTAATTGTATATGAAATGATTGATAGACTGACCCGGGCTGGGTTGTGGGCAAGGATACCCATTTTGGGAATGCCGGTTGACCGATTGCTGTTGAGGCACCGGAAATTAACAGGAGCCAACAGGGCAGCAGATGAAGAATATCAACAGTCACCGCGTATTTCATAGAAACCAGAAAGAGCCGGATACCGGGGGAAAATACGTCGTATATTGGATGCAGTCGGCCCACCGCCTGCACTACAATTTTGCGCTCGAGTACGCGGTTGGTTGGGCCAACAAGCTGGACAAGCCGCTGCTGTTATACGAGGAGCTGAAAAACGACTACCCGTGGGCCTCCGACCGCATCCATACCTTTTACCTGGAGGGGATGCAGGAGATCCGGGATTACTGCCGGGAGCACAACCACAACTACCTTTCATTTGTGGAAGAAGAGCCCGAGACCAACAAACGGGCCTATCTTGAGATGCTGCGTAACGCATGCTGCCTGGTTACCGACGAGTTCCCTGTCTATTTTATCCGCGAACGCAACAGATGGCTTGGGGAACACCTCGACATTCCGGTATATACGGTGGATAACAACGGGTTGATCCCGCTAGGGCTCACCGAGAAAGATCCCTACAACGCCTATTTTTTTCGGAAGATCATGCAGCGAAATTTTGTGGAGGCTTATACCCATCCCCCAAAGCAAAACCCGCTGGAAGAGCTGAAAAACCGGGAGGAAATTGATATTAAAAGTCTTCGAAAAAAGTTGCCGACAAGGGGAGAAATACCTGAAGAGATTCCAAAATTTATAAATGAATTACCTATCGATCATGAGGTGAAACCGCTGGAGATAAAAGGCACGCGGCAGGCCGCACTCGGGAAACTGGGCCGGTTTGTACAATATGGACTGCCGGAGTATGATGAGAAACGGAATGATCCGGATGAGAGCAAGGTAAGTGGACTGAGTCCCTGGCTCCACTTCGGAAAGATATCGGAACATGAGATTGTGCAAACGGTGCTCGATCACCAGCCGAAAGGGTGGGACCTGGGCGATATCTCCTTTAACAAGGGCTCGACCGGCGGCTTTTTCAACGGAGATCCCAATATCGACGGCTTCCTGGATGAAGTGATAACCTGGCGCGAAGTGGGATTCCATTTTGCACATCACCGGCCCGACTACGCCGAATTCGAAAGCCTGCCCGACTGGGCCCTGGAGACCCTGCGCGATCACAAGGATGATCCGCGGGAATGGATTTACAGTTACGAAGAGCTCGAAAATGCCCAAACCCACGACGAGATCTGGAATGCCGCCCAGCGACAATTACGACAGGAGGGCATTATTCACAACTACCTGCGGATGCTCTGGGGTAAAAAGGTGATCGAGTGGACGCCCGACCCGCAAACCGCACTGGAGTACCTGATCGAGCTAAACAACAAATTTGCCATCGACGGTCGCGATCCCAACAGCTACTCCGGCATTTTCTGGTGTTTCGGTCGCTTCGACCGCGCCTGGCAGGAACGTCCAATTTTTGGCAAGGTGCGCTATATGACCAGCAAAAGCACCCGCCGGAAGGTGAAATTAAAAAAGTACCTGGATCGCTTTGGAGATCAGCAGGCACTACTCTGAGGTGACCGGTGCCGATTTGTGTTGCCTGTTGAGATGGAGCGTTGGTTGCCTCGTTTGTGGAGAAGAAGTACGAGTACAGGATTGAATTCCGGTTGGAAAACTCAAAATAATACTATCGGGCAAGGACTACGCTCCCGAGGTTCAGTACATCCACCCGGGGGATCTCTGAGCCGAAGTTTCTTTCAATTACACCGATGATTTCATTTGCAATAATTGCGTTTCCCCTGGGGTTGGGATGGACCCCGTCAGTTGAAAATACACCATTGGGACTAAAATCTGGTTGAAGCGTTACCCCTTCAATAGTAATGCCGGGGGCGCTTCCGTCCAGTCCGAAGAGGTCGTGAAATATGCCCTGCGGATCGTTTGTGTCATAAAGGGCAAGCCGGTCACTGTTTGAAGCAACCGCCGTGGCTATCGCCGTGTTAAACGACACGGAACGCTCCGTAATGCGTGTCTGCTCGGCTTTAGTCAGGTAAAATGGATCTCCGTTCAGGGTGCCATCCGACAGGTCAAAACCGAGCGGCACCACTACGCCGACCGGGGTGTCTCTCTCGCTGTCATCGCCGTCCGCTTCGGTACCAAGCAGGGCGCCGGCCTGCAGCAGCACCAGTTCTCCCGGGTCAAGAGGGCGAGCCTGCTCGTATGGAACCAGGGCCGCCCGTTGTTGTGCATTTATTGCTCCTGCCATCTGCAGCTGGTCAAACTTGGGCCCCAGGTCTTCCAGCTCTTCGTCAATGACCAAAATCGGGTTGTTGCCGGCCGCATAGTGAACCTTTCTCCGGTCAGCATCCTCAGGGTCATGCCCAAAGCTTGTGACTATCGCCTCCAGTGCGGTATTGAACCCGGAAAACGCCTCATTCAGCTGATTGGCTGAGACGGGATCAAGCGTAATGGCATTGTAGGAGACAGCCTGAAAAAAAGGCAATGCCAGTATTGGCGGTATATTGATCACGACTCCGGACGCGGAGGTCCCTGCCAGCAGGTTGTTAACGACGGTATTGAACTGATTTTCAAAATTGGAGACACCGGTTAACAAAGCTTCATTTGATGCGCCCGACAATGCATAGCCCAGCACATCATTGCTGCCGATCCAGAGGGTGAAGAAAGTCGGTTGGGTATTTATGGCATCTCCAAGTATCGTAGAAGTTCCGGGATCGGTGGCAAAACGCTGGTAAAAGGGTGTAAACGCAGGGTTTTGTGGACTTTGTGGTCCGCCCGTGGCCGGGGTGAGCAGCTGGCCGACCACGATACCGGGAACCCCGAAATTATTTAACGCCTCTTTGTCGCCGGTAAAAGGAGCAATCGGTTCACCCGGGGTGGGCACCGGCCCCGGAATGTCGGGATCCAGCTCAAATCTGCCAAGTACGGTATTTGATTCAGGATCCGGGTTCGGCACAGAGATGTTAAACCCGTTTTCAGCATTAATATCCGGCTGATCAAAGGGATCAAAATTTTCGCCGTCATTTTCAACGGCCATTTTAAGTTCTTCTGCCAGCAGGTTGGCAAAGTTGAACTTCTGCCCGTCATTGTACAGAGCGGCGTCCATCAGTCCCGCCGTTATGGAATTTCCCATCGCTACATATTTCGTAAAATCGGCGTTCCCCTGTGTGGCCTGGACCTGCTGCTCGGGTACCGGGTTTTCTTCAAGGCGGGCATCAACCAGGGCACTTTCCTGCCCCTCGCACCCGGCGAGAATGAAGCATGCGCAACAAAAAAACAACGGAAGCGTGTTTATAAATTTCATGGGTGCGGAATAGGTTTAGTTCAAAAATTGATCGAAGGTAAGTGATACATAATAGAGGGCACCGAGGCGTGGATTCCCAATTGAGGTGGTATATCGTTCATTCAGGATATTGCTCCCCCCGACTTTAAGTATGGTGTTGTAGACCGGCAGCTTGTAGCTGACCTGCGCGTCCAGCGTGCCGAAGGCCGGAACAACGCCCTGCCCAAAGCTGGACTCCCAGAGAAAAGCATCCTGCCACCGGTAGACGATGTTGAACCCGAGGCGATCTGTCAGGCGCCTGTTGGAAAACTGGATGTTGTATTTCCATTCAGGGGTGTTGTAGCTAGCTCTGAACCCCTGGTCGATAAGGTCCTGCTGGGAAATGAGATCGCTGTACGAGATATTCCCGCCCACTTTGTATCCCCGGTTGAAGGCAAGCTCGGCACTGACGGCCACCCCCTGGCTTTCCACCGTTCCGTCTGCATTGATATCGAACCCGTATCGTTGCAGGCGTCCCCCGGCCACGCTGTTGTTGAGAATATCTCGTTTACCAGCATCCGAATCGGGATTAAACCCGTCAACCGGGTCGAACCCGTCGCGGTTGTCAGTGTCTGCGACATCCACCGCCTGGGTCAGGTCTATTTCAGCGATAAAATCGTTATACGAGCTGTAATAGTAGGAAGCATCGATCAACAGTCGATTCCTGATCAATGCCTTGTAGCCCACTTCAAAGGTGTTGACCTTTTCAGTCTGCAGGTTGTTGAGTTCGATCGGTTCAAGGAGAGAGATATCATCCGCCTGCCGGGCAGCTTGCACACTTTCGGTGGAGTACACGGTGTTGGTCTCAAGATTGTACCGATCGATCAGCGTTTGGTTGCTGCCGATCAGCCGCCGGCGGACCACATCGAGGTCGATAAACTGCGTTTGGGTTGTTGGAATCCTGAAACCGCGCTGAAACGAAGCCCTCAAATTGTGATTTTCGGCCACTGTGTAGACCGCGGAGAACCGCGGCGAGAACTGCCCTTCAAAATATTCGTTTTTGTCGTACCTGACGGCGCTCTGCAGGTCCAGCGTCTGATCCAGCAGTGTTTTTGAAATCTGCAGATAGGCGCCGAACTCATCGATATCAAACTCATCTCCATCTTCCTGGAGAGCAAACAGCGTACCCCCGGAGTCAAGGGCGTACTTACGGTAGCTGGCCCCGGTGATAAGTTCCGCGATTTCGGGATCTATGATCTCTGAAAAGTTGTATTTCCCTTCGGCATGCCACAAGTCGGACTTGTCGAGGAACCGGGCGCCGCCTTCCGAAATCGGTATGCTGCGGATCTCGTTAAAAAGTTGTTGAAACGCCGTGCTTTCCGGTTCGAGGCGAGCCTGGGCACCGGCATTCTCTGCCTGCATATGGGCTTCCTGGACCGTGGCTCCCCGGATACGTGCCTGGGCAAAGGCCTGGAAATAAGCTGGTACGTATGTATCCAGGTTGATCTGTGTGGCTACGGTATTGGCTGCATACGTGTCGCCGGCATCCTCCTGGGTGGTATATGCTCGAAGGAAGAAATTGGGATTTCGCAGCTCAATTTTGCCGGTCCATATGCTGAAATCGTCGAGTACAAACCGGTCATTGGCCGTATACACGGTGCTCCCGAACCCGATATTGTACTGACCGAGCAGCTCCAGGTCATCATTAATACGGTAGTGAAGCGCCGCGTTTAATTTTAAACTTTCTGTCGTATTGTCCACAAACGAGGACTCTGTATATCCAAGCGGGGTAAAAGCCCCGGCTTCCCCATCGGGCAACAGGGAGCGGATCGCAGCGATATCGGAATTGCCGGCGGCTATCTGGGCGTCAGCGATCGTTCCGATGGTCAGCAGGTCATCCCCATAGACATTGAGTCCGTTGTAGACCCGGTTGTCGCCCCTGGAGGTGGCTCCCCGTTCGATCGCTCCAAAAGAGGCGGGGCCTATATCCCGGTAGTCAACGGCTACAAAGTCCTGCGCTTTCAAAAAGGAACCATTTACTTTGAAGGCGACCTTGTTGTTATAGGATTTGGCGTATCTGACCAGGTACTGCTGATACAGCGAGCGCTCGTGATCTGTCTCCTGAACGTGGTTGAGACCCTGTTTCACCTTTACGCTCAGCCCCTCGTAATCAAACGGGCTTTTACTGTTAAGCAGTAGGATGCCGTTCAGCGCGTTGGCTCCGTACAGCGCGGAGGCAACTCCCGGAATTAGTTCTGCACTTTCCAGGTCCAGCTCCGAAATCCCCACCACATTGCCTACCGGGAAATTGAGGCCGGGAGCCTGGTTGTCGATGCCGTCAATCAGTTGTACAAATCGCACGTTGCCGTTTGCTCCAAAACCGCGGGTGTTTACCGACTTAAAGGTCAGGCTTTGGGTACTGAAGTCGACCCCTTTCATATTGGCAAGGGCATCATAAAAAGTAGGGGCCGCGTTCTGCTGTATTGATATAATATCCATCTTTTCGATAGAAACAGGAGCTTCAAGAATACTTTCTTCGACCCGTGAGGCGGATACGACCACATCACTGCCTATCAAGGTTTCCTGCTCCATCCTGATCGTCAGTTTTTCCGGCTGCGAAGAGGTGATCTCGACCTCCACTGTTTTAAAACCGACGCTCGAAAATACCAGCGTCAAAGGCGGATCCTGGTTAATCCGGAGCTGGAACTGGCCGTCGAGACCTGTGGAGGTGCCTATAACCTTGCCTTTTACTTTTACATTGACGCCGGGCAGCGGTTCGTCAGTTTCCGCCTCAATCACAACACCGGAAATGGTAACCTCCACTTTGGAGGAGAGCGCCTTTGCGTCGATATGCAGGCAGCATAAGGGGAAAAGTAAAAAAAATAGAACTGCAGTTCGCTGAACAATAGGTTGAGTATTCATCCCTGCCTCCCTTAAATCGTAATATGGATATAGAAAAGAAAGTGTCTGTAGGCTTTAATACCATCTATTAGCCATATACTCGTCGTTTACAATATACCTATTTTTGAGGTTAAAGACGATGTTGTTTTACCCCGGATTATTCACGAAATATTCAAAAATAGAGGGGTGAGTTATTGATATTATTCTGTATATCGAAATTGTTTATGGCCCAAATTGGAGGGTAGTTGCAACGGGCTGCGAAATTCGGCCGTGCACTTCGTTGGAGGAAAAATGAGGTGCTAAAGGTACACCAGTACGTTTCCGCCGCCTTTTTTCCTTCGCCTCGTTCATAACCGAATTTCCTGGTGAATAATCCGCGATAACCGCAGGTAATCCACGTTTAGCTGGTATTCGCGTCTGTTTTACGGTTTGCTACCGTCGGCGGAGTCATAAAAAAAGATGGAATTATTCGGACAGATCATTTCCTCGTGGGATAAATGCCTGAATGCCGGTAAGTTCACGTCCGAGGATGAGTCCGTGAATATCATACGTGCCTTCATAAGTGTTAACCGATTCGAGGTTCATCATGTGGTGGACAACCCGGTATTCGCCGGTAATTCCGTTGGCGCCGTGCATGTCGCGGGCCGTGCGGGCGATTTCAAGCGCCTTTTGACAATTGTTGCGTTTGGCAAGCGAGGTCATTACATGGTGGTCCCGCCCCTCATCCTTTAATGTGCCCAGGCGCCACGCCAGCAGTTGCATCTGTGTAATACTGGTAAGCATGTCGGCCAGTTTGGACTGCGGCAACTGGTTTGCCCCGATCGGGTAGCCGAACTGTGTGCGTTCCAGTACGTATTGCCGCGCTTTTTGATAGCAGAATTCGGCAGCACCCACCGTTCCCCAGACGATACCGTAGCGTGCGCTGTTCAGACAGGTGAAGGGACCTTTGAGCCCGGAAACATCGGGAAATACATTTTTATCGGGAATAAAAACATCCTCAAAAATGAGTTCCCCCGTTTCAGAGGCACGCAGCGACATCTTGTATTTTGTTGCCGGCGTACTGAAGCCCTCCATTTCTTTTTCAACGAGGAATCCGCGGATTGCGCCTTCCTCATTTTTGTTCTCTTTTGCCTTGGCCCAGACAACGGCAACATCGGCGATGGGTGCGTTGGTAATCCACATTTTGGCCCCGTTCAGGGTCCAGCCTCCCTCGGTTTTCAGGGCGGTGGTATTCATGGAACCGGGATCGGAGCCGTGGTCGGGCTCAGTCAGTCCAAAACAGCCGATCAGCTCTCCGGCCGCAAGCCTCGGCAGGAAGCGTTCTTTCTGCTCTTCGGTTCCGAATATTGAGATCGGGTACATCACCAGCGACGACTGCACGGACATGAACGAGCGGTATCCCGAATCTACCCGCTCGACTTCCCGGGCGATGAGCCCGTAGGCGGTGTGGCTGGCCCCTCCGCCGCCGTACTTCGGATCGATGCTGGCCCCTAGCAGCCCCAGCTCTCCCATCTCTGTGGCTATGTCAGGATCGAAATACTCTTCCTGGTTGCCTTTCAGGGCCCGGGGCTCCAGCTTGCTCTGGGCGTATTCGCGGGCGGTTTCCATGATCATACGATCTTCTTCACCCAGTTCGGATTCGAATTGGAGGGCATCGTCGGGATTGAAGCTGGTATCTGGCATACTGGCGGTTGTTAATTTTGTCAGTAGATCAATTAGTGATGCAGGTTGCAGGTTGCAAGTTGCAGGTTGAATGTCAAAAGTTGCAGTTTGTTAATGTTTAGCCGGCAACTTTCAGGCGTCAACAAATATTAAGGTTTTGGATCTTTTTTCAGTTCGCGTGCTATGATTTTGCGCTGAATCTCTGAAGTGCCTTCGCCTATCGTCATCAGTTTGGCATCCCGAAGGAATCGTTCAACGTGATACTCTTTGATGTAGCCATAGCCCCCGTGAATCTGGACCGCTTCGTCGGCAGCCCGGACAGCTTGTTCAGAGGCAAAGAGCTTGGCCATAGAGGCTTCCCTGGTGAACGGCCGGTCCAGTTCCTTCAGCCAGGCGGCGCGGTGGACGAGCAGGCGGGCGGCGTCAACTTCGGTAGCCATATCGGCCAGTTTTTGTTCGATCGCCTGGAAGTCACTGATAGGCCGCCCAAACTGTTGCCGCTCGCGGGCGTATTTCAGCGATTCTTCCAGGGCGCCCCGCGCTATGCCTACGGACAGCGCCCCGATACCGATGCGGCCGCCATCCAGTACCTGCATCGTATCCGCAAATCCGTGATTCAGGTCACCCAAAAGGTTCTGGCCGGGGACTTCCACATCGTCAAAATGGATCTCCGTGGTGTCAGAGGAGTTCATCCCAAGCTTTTCCAGCCGGGTGCCGGGTGTTACGCCGTCCCACTCCCGCTCCACGATAAATGCGCTAATGCCTTTTGTGCCCTTTCCCGGATCCGTTTTTGCCAGTACCACATAGATTCCGGCGACCGAGCCCTGGGTGATAAATACTTTGGTACCGTTTAAGATCCATTTATCCCCTTTTTTAACGGCCGTGGTTTTTATGCCGGAGGAATCGCTGCCGGAGCCGGGCTCGGTCAGGCACCAGGCACCCAGCTTTTTTCCTTTGGCCAGCGCCGTAAGATAGCGCTTTTTTTGGTCGTCGCTTCCGGCCAGTGCAATATGGCCAGATGCAAGAGAGGTATGGGAGGCCACCGTCAGCGCCAGGGAGGCGTCCCAGCGGGCGATCTCCTCGATGGTCAGGCAGTAGCTGATCATGTCGGCCGCACCGCCGCCGTATTTTTCTGGGTGGATCATCCCCATAAAGCCCTGTTCCGCCAACTGGCCGACCAGCCGGTGGGGAAACGCTTTTGAGGCGTCGCGCTCCTTCACCCCCGGCGCGACATGACGTTCGGCAAAGTCGCGCGCACTGTCCCTGATCAGTTGCTGTTCTTCGGAAAGCTGGAACGACAGGGTGGAGCGGTTACTCGATCGATCTGAACTCATGATATATTAGGTTTTAATTGATCTTTGGAAAAAGCGAACCGGTACGTGCCCACGACTCAGATGTTTGGATCTATATTCAAACAGTAGGTAAAATTAAATTCTCATTCAATCTCTTTTATCCGGGAACAAATAAATCATATCTGGCTAAAATGTAATGAATTAGGTTGGTTGGAAGATCAACTAATTTTGAAGTTTAAATATCTATCAATAGAAGAATAGCAATCTAAATAAATAAGGTCTCATTATGTTTAGCAAAAAAGCATCTCTGTTAGCAATGGTAACACTGTTTGTCGGACTTCTGTTTTCTGTAACCGCTGTAGAGGCTCAGGCTCAGGAGCTAGAGCAAACCACCGCAATAAGCGGCACGGTTGTAGACTCTGAGACTGAACAACCGGTCTCAGGAATTGAACTGAAGATCGAGGGAACAGAACAATCTGCTCAAACCGATGAAAAAGGACAGTTTTCATTTTCCGGGCTTGCGCCTGGCACATATACTATCGTAGCAACCCCTGAAGGATACCAGGAGGTCAGCAAAGAGGTTGAACTCGGCGCTGAAGGCAAAGAGGTAACCATTACCTTAATGCCAAGTGGTCAATAGTTTCCTGGTAGCAGATTAATTCAAAACAATTCAGGCCATCCTGGTATAAAACCGGGATGGCTTTTTATATTTCCGGGCGGTCGTTTTTTGTATATGGCTCCTCTCTTCACGTAGCCAGAAAAATTGAGAAATCCGCAATCAGAAGGTTTTAAACAACCTTTTATCAACTCACTCATTCACCTATCCGTAATTCCATGTTACGCCGCGGCCCTCTTCGGGATCCGGGTAGTTCCAGCTGACCGCACCCTGGTCGCAGGCATACATGCAGGTTCCACACTCAATACAGTCTTCCACCTGGAAGTAGACCTGTCCATCGTCATCAATCTTGTAACAGTTGGCGGGGCAGACGTAGGTCGTGCACTTATGCGGACAAACCGAGTTGCAGATCGACGTATCCACCTCAATGTGGGGTTTAATTTCCGATTTCGCCTGGTTCCGATAGCTGACGAGGCCGAGTCGTTCGGTCAGTTTCAGGTTTTTCATAGCGCTTTTCCTCCGTTGATTCCGAGTTTGATCAGGTTCCACCACGAGGAGTGCTCCCGGACCGACTCGCTCAGCTGTTCCCGCGCTTTCTTGGTCGGCTGGTTATCGATCGTAAAGAATTTTTTGCCGAAGCCGCAGACCAGGTTGGGCAGATCCTTGTACATCATCGGTTGATGCAGCATCTGCACCGCATCCTGGAATCCACGCATATCTTTCATCACGTAGCTTTCCTCCAGCGCCGCGCGGTATTCCTTCATTGTGGCGGAAGAAAAATCATTCCGTTTCCTGGCCTTCACAATGGTCTCTGCGGCCAGGATCCCGGAGCGCATCGCGTAATCCATGCCCTGGATCGCCTTGCCGGCGTTCATCAACAGGTTGGCTGCTTCCCCGCAGATCAGCAGGCCATCTTTGTACAGCTCCTTCGGCATGATGCGCATATCGCCCGAGGAGACCACGTGGGCCGAATATTCCACTACTTCCCCGCCGCGGATGGTGTCGGCGACGACGGGATGGGATTTGAAGTGATTGAGTATATCATGGGGACTTTTCTCTTTTTCCCGAAGATCTTTCAGTCCCAGCACCAGGCCGATGGAGATCGTCTCTTTGTTGGTATAGAGAAACCCGCCGCCCTCCACGCCATCGGTGGCATAGCCGACAAACTCATTTGACATCCCGCTGCGGCCATTCAGCTGGAAGCGATTTTCCAGCACTTCCCGGTCGTAGCGGATAATTTCCTTGATACCGGTGAGCACGTGATCCGCCGGCACATAGTCGTCCTGCAGTCCCACCTGGCGGGTGAGCAGGTTGTTGACGCCCTCGGCAATAATCACGCTCTCGGCGTAGAACTCCTCGTCGCCGGTGCGGATCCCCACGGCCTTGTTGTTTTCCATCAGCACCTCATCCACCTTGATGTTGGTGGCAATGAAGGAGTCCATCGCATAATCACTTTCCGCGATCGCCTCCTCCACCTTGCCGGCCAGCCAGCGATCGAACCTGGAGCGCAGCACCACGACCCCGGCGTAGGGCGGTTCGTTGAAGTGGGCGGATTTAAAATCAAGCGAAAAGGTGGCCTCCCCATCCATAAACGTGAGTCGCCGGTGATTGATAAACCGCTCCCAGCCAGCCTCCTCCTCTTCCCAGTACCCGGGCACGAGTTTGGCCAGGTCATGTCCCCAAAGTACGCCGCCCGAAACATTTTTGGAGCCGGCAAACTCTCCCTTTTCGATAAGCAGGAACTTCATATTGCTGCGGGCAAGCGTCATGGCGGCTGCCAGTCCCGCAACACCCGCACCAACGATTATACAATCGAACTGTTCATCCACGGATGTAGAATGTTATAGGTTAAACGTTGTAAGTTGCAGGTTAAACGTTGTAAGTTGAAGGTTGAATGTTGAAAGTTGAAAGTTGAAGGTTGGATGTTGAACAACCCATAACCTTCAACTTTCAACCTGTAACCTGTAACCAAATTATTTTTTTATCTTCTTCAATTCTTCAATAAAAGGTGGCAATACTTTGTACAGATCGCCCACGATGCCATAGTCAGCGATATCGAAAATAGGGGCGTCGGTATCTTTGTTGATCGCCACAATCACTTTGCTGTTGGCCATGCCCGCCACATGCTGGATGGCACCAGAAATGCCGACGGCGATATAGAGCTGCGGCGACACTACTTTGCCCGTCTGACCAATCTGCAGGCTGGGATCCACAATACCGGCTTCCGTCAGCGCGCGGGAGGCCCCGACGGCGGCGTTGAGCACCTCGGCCAGCTCCGCGATCAATTTCTGTCCTTTTTCATCTTTCGCCCCCCGACCGGCAGCGACAATCGTCTCGGCCTCGGAGAGGTCGATTTTTTCACCGGAAGCTCCCAGCACTTCCCGCAGCGTGGCTTTGAGTTCACTTTCATCAAAGCTGAAGTCGACAGTTACGATCTCGGGGTCGGAAGGTGATTCCACGACGTCGTAAGATCCGGATCGGACCGACAGCACGATCTTTTCCGCTTTGGCCCGGGCGTCGGAAAGAATTTTGGCTGCCATTACGGGACGCGTAACCTCGACCCCACCCTCGATGAGCTCAAAGCCGGACACATCAGAAAGTACGGCGGCGTCCAAACGGGCAGCAAATGCTCCCAAAATATCCTTGACGCTTTCGGTGGAGGCAAACGCAACCAGGTAGGGATTGGCTTGCTTCACCACAGCGGTGAGCGCTTTGACCAGCGGCGTATTGATATGATCCTTAAAAATCGGATCTTCAATAAGATAAATTTTTTCAGGTCCATATTGCTTCACCTGCTCTACGTAGTCGGAAGCATCGGGATCGACAATGACAGCTTCAGCCCGATGACCGTGCTCTTCCGCAAGCTGCCTGCAGCGCGACAGCACTTCAAGGGAGGCACGCTTCACGTTTCCGTCACTGATTGAGATATATGTTAATAGGGAACTCATGCAACCACCTTCTGTTTATATGAAATTAACAATTCTCGAAATCCTGAATGCAAGACAAAGGACAAGCTCTCACCTCTAACGTCTCACATTTCACGTCTCACTTCTCACATCAAACCACATTAGCCTCTTCGTCAAGCAGTTTCGCCACTTTTCGTGCCAGTTCACCCGGATCCCCCTCAAATTTTTCGCCGGCCTTGCGCGCCGGTTTTTCGCGGAATCCCGTTACGTTCGTTTTGGGCGCGAGCCTGCTTTCATCAATATCAAGGGAGGAGAGTTCAATTGTTTCCACCGGTTTTTTCTTGGATTGCATGATCCCCTTCAGGCTGGGGATGCGCGGTTCGTTCATATCGTTGGAGCAGGTAACCAGGCAGGGCACGGGGAGGGCGATCATCTCCTGGCCCGCATCGCCCTGTCGTTTGACCAGCAGCTTTTCTTTCTCAATGGAAAGTCCCACGGCGTTGGTGGCGTAGGGCAAATCCAGCTTTGCGGCCAGCATGCTGCCGGTGAGGCCGGCATCAGTGTCCTGCGACTGTTTTCCGCAGGAGATCACATCATATTGTTTGCCCGCAAAAAAGGCGGCGAGGATTTCAGCGTAGGAGGCAGAATCAAACCGATCATCGCCGCTTGTTTTTATGTGGACCGCCTTGTCGGCGCCCATCGCCAGCGCCTTGCGGATCGCCTCGGTGGTTTTGTCCGGCCCGATGGATACAACCTCGACTTCCCCGCCGTGCTCCTCGCTGAGTACCAGGGCTTCTTCCACTGCAGAAGCATCGTATGCGTTGAGTACCATGCGGTCGCTGTCCTGGATAAGCTGTCCCTCTTTGATCTGGATCGGCGCGTTAACATCCGGCACCTGCTTAATACACACGTAAAATTTCATATCGGGTCTCTCATTTTAGATTGGATTTCTCATTTCGCCGACCTTGATGGCACAATATATAAAATGCAAACGTAAGATTTGGAGTCAGCCGAAAATCCGATGAACCAACTTCCAAACAGGAAAGCTTAAAAGAGGGCTTTGCAAAACCGATGGATTCCCGATTCCGGCCGTTCCGTGCATCCAACATCTCTGTTTACGGGAAATGAACTGCGGCTGCAAATTTGTGCAGGGATTGAGCATGTACAAAACCCGGGTTTTGCAAAATCCTCTGTAAGGAATTGTCGACTTGTCGGTCTATTTATTAGAGCCTGGTAACGAGCGGGTTAACATGGTGAAAAAAATTTGAATTTTTCGGAAATAAACCTCTGATAACACCATACAGAGGACTTTGTAAAACATTCGAATCTCCGTTTGGAGGAAGCTGTATTCCCGCTTTATGTGCCATATAAGGTCGGTGGTACAACCACCTCTCAACTAAGCATCAGGTTCTGCAAAGGCCTCATACACTAAGAATCCATTTGAACTGTGATGCATACCGAAGGTAACATTCTACTGCAGCTTGCTGTATTCCGAGAGGTGGCTTTGATCCATTTCCGACAGCAGATTGTAGGCTTCCAGCCGAACTTCGGCCCCGGCATCCTCGAAGATGGAGACGATTTCGCGGTATTTGGCATCAAAAAAGATATCAAACAGGAAGTCGTTGGTTGCGCTTCGCTGGGTATCACGGATCATCTGCAGAGCTTCGAGCACGCGCTGCCGGGCCTCTTCGGTATCGGATATAAACTGGTCGAGTCCCTGCCGGTGATAAATATAAAGCGCTTCGCGAAAAGTATGGTAGGTGGGGTTCAGGAGGTCAGAGATGAGTTGGGCACGCCCCCGGCGCGAACTGCTGCCTCTGGACCATCCCGGGGCCGAGGTGGTCTGGGCCAGAGAAAGGATATTTTGTGCTTCCGAAAAGTAGGGGGTACCCCCGGTTTCGGAAAAACTGTCAAAATCGTATCCCAGGATGACATAGGCATAGAAGTCCAAAAGTGTGGTAACAGCATCAAACTGGAGTTCATCATGTACAAGCGAGCGGTTTGGAGTGTACTGGAACGCCCAGCTTTCGTCATTTAACAGGAATATGGTAGTCTGCTGCACGGTGTTATAGATCGGCCGCTGGGCGCGTACCACCACATTCGCCTGGAAATTGTAATTGTCATCAACACTTAACAGGATGATCTGGAGATCGGCATCAATACGTTCATGATCAAGAAAACTGGCGTCAATCCAGTCGTGTTCATTGAAGTAGGTTTCAATTTCGCCGGGCAGGTTGTCGAGATAGGCGAGCGAGGAGCTGCTGACCTGGCTTCTGTCAACGGTTACCTCCATGTTGAATTCCTGGGCTGCGACCGGGATGCTGCAGAGCCAAAGCAACATCATTGTGATGCTGGCACCACTGACAGGAAATTTGCCCGGAAAATCAGAAAATTTCATTATGATTGGCTAGTTTTTACAAAAATTTGTGATCAGGACGTAACATAAATAGAATGAGGTATCACCTATGGTTCAGTTACTAAAGATGTCACTGTTTGCACTGCTGCTACTGCTTTTGTCCGGGATTGACGATCGACAACAACTGTTAGCGCAAAGTAATTCTGTCTCAGCAGATTCGCAACGCTATACTACACCTCTTATTCTGCATCGCGCCGATCCGTGGATATATCGCCACACGGACGGATACTACTATTTTACTGCGACGGTACCGGAGTACGATCTTTTGGAAGTGCGGCGTGCCCGTACGATTGAAGGATTAGCCGAAGCCGAGCCCAGGGTGATCTGGAGGAAGCACGAATCTGGTCCGATGGGATCTCATATCTGGGCTCCCGAGCTGCACTACATTGATGGGAAGTGGTACATCTATTTCGCCGCTGGCGGGGCCGAGGATGTCTGGGCGATCCGCATGTATGTGCTGGAAAACAGCTCAGCCAATCCATTGACTGGAGAGTGGGTGGAAAAAGGGCAGACCAAAACCCGATGGGAAACCTTTTCCCTTGATGCCACAACGTTTGAGCACCGGGGTACCCGGTATATGGTCTGGGCCCAGCACCCCCCTGGATATGATGGGAATACCGCCCTCTACATTGCCGAAATGGATACGCCGTGGAGTATTGTTCAGCCCCAGGTGGAGCTCACCCGACCTGAATATGAATGGGAAAAACAGCTGTTCAAAGTGAACGAGGGAGCGGCGGTTATCAAGAGAAACGGGAAGATATTCATGACCTACTCTGCCAGTGGTACCGATCACAATTACGCCGTGGGATTGCTGACGGCGGATGTCGATGCCGATCTGCTCGATCCTGAATCCTGGCACAAATCGCCGACGCCTGTGTTCAAAAGTTCGGTCGAGAACGGTATCTACGGGCCGGGGCACAACAGTTTTACGACGACTCCGGGTGGGGCGGTTGACCTGCTTGTGTACCATGCCCGGAGCTATAAGGAGATCGAGGGAGATCCCCTGGATGATCCCAACCGCCACACGCGGGTACAGGTACTGCGGTGGAACGAGGATGGTACGCCCGACTTCGGAATTCCCGTTCCCGATAACGCCCCAACCAGTCCGGAGAAAAGGTAGGAGCATTCCAAAAGAGGTTGTCGTACCAGATCGATGAATCGATCTCCATTATTCGCAATTAAAGAGCGCGTTGAAAAGTGATTTGGGCCTGCGGATTTGGTTTTAGAGGGAAATTTACCAGCCGGGAAAAGCGATATCCTCCCTTTTTTGGAGAGATTGGCGATAATCGAGACTGAAAAAAAATTCTCAAAACGACGTTACAAGAGAGGGTTTTCAACAAGAGGAGTGTCGAAACCAGAAATTATGGTCAAAATCGACACTTTCTCTACAAATAAACAGTTGGCGATAAAACGACTAATTCAAGGGGATACAATGGTACAACATACTCTATTCACCAAGTATGATTATATCAAGGCACTGCTGGTAACCGTGCTGGTTACACTGTCTGCCGGAACGGACTTTGCAAAAGCCCAAAACGTGTTGGGTGCCCGATCAATTGGCATGGGACAAGCCGTCACCGCCCTTGCCAATTCTGGATGGGGCTTGTTCTCAAATCCCGCTGTACTCAGTGCGAGGCAGAGTACGGTGTCATTTTTCGGGATTCGCTATTACGGCCTGTCCGAAATTACGGATATGGCGGCGGTGGGCACTTTTCCCGCAAAATGGGGCGTTATCGGCGTTGGGGCGCATCGCTATGGTTTTGAACTGTTCAGTGAGAGCCGGATTCGCATCGCTTACAAGCACTCATTCCAGGGATTCCATTATGGGGCGGTACTGAATTACAATCACATCGCCCAGGGGGGAGGTTATGGATCAGCCGGCGCCGTGGGGCTGGACCTGGGAATTGCAGCCCCTCTTTTTGATGGTGCCTGGATCGGGGCACGGGCCACGAACATAAATCATCCGCGCTACGGGAATACAGAGGAACCGCTGCCTCGTGAACTTGCCATCGGACTGTCGTACCGGTTGTCTGGTATCGCTCTTTTTACCTCGGATGTAGTCAAGGATGTGAGGTTCCCGCTTGCATATCGTGGAGGGGTGGAAGTGAAGATTTTTGAGCGTTTTGCAGGCCGGGTCGGCGTCACTACGCTGCCGGCAACGTTTGCCGCCGGATTCGGGTACTCGTTCGGGATCTGGGAAATAAATGTTGTGGCACAACATCATGCTGAACTGGGGATCAGTCCCGGCCTGGACCTTTCGCTCAATCTATAATTCACAAGAGACCGATTGCACGATGCTTAAGAAGCTATTGATTGCCGTTGCAGTTATATCCGCCGGAACCAGCAGCTTTGCACAACAGCCCGATACCACGGATTCGGAGGTGCGTGACGACCTGGAACGGGCACTCGAGAACATCGATCCGGAAGACACCGATTTGAATGCTGAGCAGCTAACCCGGTTCCTGCAAAACCTGGCGGCCAATCCCATAGACATTAATACCGCCGGTATCGACGATCTCCTGCAGGTGCCGGGACTCAACCTGAGGCTGGCCCGGGCCGTCCTTGACTATCGCAATGATGTGAAGCCGTTTGAATCGGTCGATGAACTGAGGGAAGTGCCCGGCATCGGTCGGGTTACCCTGGATCGCGTCCGCCCGTACGTGACGATCGAAACCGGTCCCGGGCTGCGGGCCCTCTACACCGATCCGCGCTACTGGACCAGCGACAGCGAGGTTGAGTTTTTCTCCCGGTTCCAGCGGTCCCTGCAAGAGCAGGAGGGTTACCGGCGGCCGGATTCCACGGGCTTCCAGGGAAGTCCCGTCAAATATTATCATCGGCTGCAGTATAGCAGCAACCATATTTCCGCAAACCTCACGCAGGAAAAAGACGCCGGAGAGCCGCTCAAGGGTCTCTCGGGGTTTGATTATACATCCTGGCACCTGGCGCTGACCGACAACGGGAAGCTCCAGCAAATGGTGATCGGGGATTACAGCCTTTCGTTCGGGCAGGGACTGGTATTGTGGAACGGCGGAGCGTTTGGTAAAGGACGGGAGGTTATCGGCACGGTCGCTAAAAAGGAACGGGGAATTCATCCCTATACTTCGTCTATGGAAGCCAACTTTTTCCGAGGAATTGCAGCTACCTACGGCGGTCAATTCCGGGTTACCGGATTCTACTCTGCCCAGCGACGTTCGGCTTCGGTGATAAATGAAGATACCACCCGTTTCCCCTCCGATGACGGCATGCATCGCACGCGTACCGAAATCGCCAAAAAAGGAAGTCTCAAGCAGAATATGGCCGGGGGGCGGGTACGACTTGCGCTCCCTTTCGGAATCATCGGAGCTACCGGATACCATACTTCGTTCAACAAGCAAATTTATCCCGGTTCGGCAGTATACAATGCGTTTGACTTCCGCGGCAGGCAAACGTCGGCACTGGGGGTTGACTATAAATTGCTGTTGGGATCCACGCTCATCTTCGGGGAAGGAGCGCGAACGAAAAACAGTGGAATGGGGCTGATTACCGGGATAGAAACCCCGATACGCAATAACACCGGCCTTGTTATCGCTTACCGAAACTATCAAAAAAATTTTCAATCTGTCTATGGGGCGGGATTCGGCGAGCAGTCCGGGGAGCCGCAGAATGAGGAGGGGATCTATATCGGGCTGAGTCACGAGTTAAGCTCAAAAATACTGGTAAGCGCTTATTTCGATCAGTACCGGTTCCCGGCCCCCCGGTTTGGAACCCACCAGCCGACGCAGGGCGTGGACTGGCTGGGGCTCGTTGAAGTCCAGTTGCACGACGACCTGCAGCTGTACCTGCAGGGGCGGGGTGAATATGAAGAGGATGAGTATGAAGTCCAGGGTCCGTATGGACGTTCTCTCCGAAAACTGGATCGTAGCCGTCGATCAAGTTTCAGGCTGCATGCCGAATATCGGGTGAACCCGAGGGTTCGCTTGCGGATGCGGGGAGAATGGGTGCGGTCGAAGCCGCCCGGCGCGCCGGCGGAGCAGGGATACCTGGTGTATCAGGACCTGCGCTACCAGCCCAATTCACGGTGGACGTTCGACGCCCGCGTCTCTGTATTTGAGACCGACAGCTACAACAGCCGGGTATACCAGTTTGAAAACGATCTGCTGTACCTGTTTTCGAATACGATGCTGTACGACCAGGGACAGCGGCTCTACCTGCTGGCAAACTATGAACCGTATGAGTTCATGGAGATATGGGCCAAGTTTGGAATCACGGTGTTCGAAAACCGGCAGGTGCTGGGCAGTGGATTAAGTGAAATACGCGGGAATACACGCAGTAACCTGGGCGTACAGGTCCGGTTCGTTTTTTAGCGGGTTCTTGATTGGACTGTCAAATTTTGTTACCTACATTTGTGAAATTAGTTGACTTGCCGACCAATAATGAACCCAAACTATGACAATAGCAGGTTGGAGTGTAATCTTTGTAATATTGCTGTGTCTGGTATTGCTGATATCGACCAGATATTCGCCGGATATCATCTTTTTGGGCGGGCTTACCCTGCTGATTGTCGGAAATACTATTACTCCTGAACAGGCCCTGGTTGGGTTTTCTAATCAGGGAATGCTTACGGTAGCGGCTCTTTACGTGGTGGCTGCGGGACTCAAGGAAACCGGGGCAATCCACCTGATCGTAAACAAGATTATCGGTCACTCGAAAAGTATCAGGAGGGCGCAGGTACGTGTCATGGGACCCGTAATGGTAGTGAGTGCCTTTCTGAATAATACGCCGGTTGTAGCTTCCTTTATCCCGGCGATGGAGGACTGGGCCCGAAAAAACCGGATTCCGGCCTCCAAGATCTTGATTCCGCTCAGCTATGCCGCCATTCTGGGAGGTACCTGCACGCTGATCGGAACCAGTACCAACCTGATTGTGAACGGGTTGCTTATCAATGAGAGTGCGACCAGTTCACTCGGTATTTTCGAGCCCGGCTTAATTGGTTTGCCATGTGCCATCGTCGGATTTGCATACCTGGCCCTGTTCGCCAAGCGGTTGCTCCCCACACGCGGTTCCGGGTTCGATACATTCAAGGATCCGAGGGAATACACCATCGAGATGATTGTTGACGAAGGCAGCCAGCTTTCCGGGAAAACAATTGAAGAAGCCGGACTGCGCCACCTGCCGGGGTTATACCTGGTGGAGATCTACCGGCATGAACAGATTATTGCCGCCGTTGAACCGGAAGAGCGACTGCGTGAAAACGACCGTCTCATTTTTACGGGAATCGTCAGCTCAATTGTGGACCTGCAGCAGGTCAAGGGGATAAGTCCGGCTACCGACCAGGTTTTTAAACTGGATGCACCCCGAAGAGAACGGCTGCTGATCGAGGCGGTGGTCTCCCAGTCTCACCCGATGAATGGAAAGACGATCAAGGAGGGAGGGTTCCGCAACCGCTATGATGCGGTCGTGCTGGCCGTCTCGCGTAACGGGGAGAGGGTAAAGGAGAAAGTCGGCGATATAAGGCTGAAGACGGGCGATACCCTGCTGCTCGAGGCGCCGCCCAGTTTTGTTGAGCGATTCAAAAACTCCACCGACTATTTCCTGGTGAGCGGCATCGCTGACTCTTCTCCCCCCAATTACGAACGATCGGCATATGCCTGGACGATTTTGGGTGGAATGGTGCTGTCGGTAGCCCTGGGATTTTTATCGATGTTCCAGGGATCATTTTTGGCGGCGGGACTCATGATCCTGACCGGCTGCTGCAAGACGGGTACCGCAAAAGAAAGCATAGACTGGACGGTGCTGCTGGTGATTGCCGCTACCCTGGGCCTGGGTAATGCACTGCAGGTGACGGGTGCGGCCGGCGAGCTCGCATCAAGCCTGTTTCAGTATGCGGATGCCAACCCGTACCTGGCGTTGGCGGCGACCTATCTTGCTACATGGGTTTTGACCGAGCTGGTCACCAATAATGCAGCCGCAGTTCTTATATTCCCCATCGCCATCTCCATGGCCGCCTCGCTGGAGGTCAGCTACATGCCGTTTGTGATGGTAATCATCATGGCTGCATCGGCCAGTTTTTCCACTCCCATAGGGTATCAAACCAATTTGATGGTCTATGGTCCCGGAGGGTACAAGTTTACCGACTTTACCAGGATTGGACTCCCGTTAAACCTCATTATCGCCACGATCACGGTGCTGCTGGTACCCATTATCTGGCCATTATAGGGATCCCAGGAAATGAAGCCCAATAATAACCAATACTGCCCTAATAATTACTTCACTGGTTAACCAGTAACTACACTAGCTTCTCTTTGAGGATCTCCTACTTAAAAATGGGATTAAAAAAATCTTTTCGTAGTTTTGCCCCTGTCTTTTAAAGGCCGCCGGGCATGGAAAGAAAAGGGTGCCTCAGACAGTTACAAAACAGTGAAGTTTACGTTAAATATATTGAATGGAAAAACCGGACTATGTTGAACATGTTTGAAAAAGTGATAGAGACCGCCCGCAAGGCGGGAGAGGCCACCCTGGAATATTATAACCAGGAAATAGAGGTGGAAACAAAAGAGGACGACTCCCCGCTCACCAAGGCGGATTTGGCCGCCCACAAGATTATTACAGAGGCACTGGAGACGATCGACCCCGAGACGCCGGTCATATCCGAGGAGGGGGGGCTTCCATCCTATGAGGAGAGAAAGCACTGGGAAAAATTCTGGATCGTGGATCCGCTTGACGGCACGAAAGAGTTTATCAAAAAAAATGGAGAATTTACCATTAACATCGCGCTTGTAGAGCAGGGAGAACCCGTTTTTGGTGTCGTTTACGTTCCGGCCCAACAGGTTACGTATTATGGCAGCAAGCAGGACGGTTCGTTCAGGCAGGACGGAGCCGGGGATCCGGTACGCATTTATTCTGAACAGGCCGACAAGTTGACCCCGCTGAAGGTGGTTTGCAGCCGCTCGCACGGGTCTTCGGACCTGGAAGATCAACTGAAGAAGCAGGGAATTACCGTTGAGGAAACGATGCCGGCGGGCAGTTCAATCAAATTTTGCCTGGTAGCGGAAGGCAAAGCGGATATTTACCCGCGTATGGGTCCGACAATGGAATGGGATGTGGCTGCAGGCGATTGCGTGTACCGGAATTCAGCTAAAAATGGCCAGCATCCCTCCCCGCTTACTTATAACAAGCCCGACCTGAAGAACGGCAGTTTTGTAATAGGGCTTAACGATGATAGCATGAACAAAAATCGTAACAGTTAGAATCTAAAATTTTTCACTTACTACTATGAGCGAAACGAATTTAAAACCCACCGTCCTTTGGTTTACCGGTCTTTCCGGGTCCGGCAAAAGCACTATTTCGGAAAAAGTATACGCGACCCTCAAGGATCGGGGTTATAAAGTTGAACATCTTGACGGGGATGCTGTTCGGGAGGTCTTTCCCACCACCGGCTTCTCGAAAGAGGAGCGAGACAGCCACGTCAAGAAAGTCGGCTTTGTGGCAAGTCTGCTGCAAAAGCACGGCGTTTTTGTCGTTGCCTCATTTATCTCTCCCTACCAGGACGCCAGGGATTTTGTTCGGGATATGTGCGAGGATTTCACCGAGGTTTATATCTCCACCCCGCTGGAAGAGTGTGAACGCCGCGATGTGAAAGGCCTTTACGAAAAAGCCCGAAAAGGGGAGATCGATAACTTCACCGGGATCAGCGATCCCTATGAGGAACCTGAGAACCCGGAACTGAGTATCGATACCACCGATATCTCTGTTGATGAGGCCGTACAGCAGGTTTTCAGGTACCTGGAATCTCGCTAGACCGGTTTTCTCTAAAAAACCCCCCTTAACCCTAGCTGGCGTTAGTGTAGGTATGCATCTACAATATTTGTAATGAATCGCTGCTGAAAGAAACGTGAAGATATTATGGTTAGTCATTGTTCCCATTAATCTTTAACTTTGGCAGCTTTAGACCAAGTTCAATCGTTTATTAATAAAGTCATGAAGTCGTATAAATTAAGTCATATAAGGCAGCTCGAATCCGAATCGATTTTCGTGTTTCGCGAAGTGGCGGCCCAGTTTGAAAACCCGGTGCTGATGTTTTCCGGCGGAAAAGACAGTATCACGATGGCCCGCCTCGCACAAAAGGCGTTTTGGCCGGGCAAGATACCGTTTCCATTTCTGCATGTTGACACCGGCCACAACTTCCCGGAGACGATCGAATTTCGGGATCAGCTTATGGATGAGCTGGGTGTGGAGCTGATTGTCGCCCACGTTCAGGATATGATTGACGCCGGCAAGGTCAAGGAGGAGAAGGGGCCCAACGCCAGCCGGAACAAGCTGCAGATTCCGACCCTGCTGAACGCATTGGAAGAGCACGGCTTTGACGCCGCTTTCGGGGGCGCCCGGCGGGATGAGGAGAAAGCCCGCGCAAAGGAGCGCTTTTTCTCGCACCGCGATGAGTTTGGCCAGTGGGATCCCAAGAACCAGCGGCCGGAGCTGTGGAACCTCTTCAACGCGCGGAAAAATTTGGGCGAACACTTCCGAATTTTCCCGCTCAGCAACTGGACGGAGATGGATGTCTGGCAGTATATCGCGGCTGAGGGTATCGATATTCCCTCCCTGTATAAAGCACACGAGCGGGAGGTCGTTGAACGCGAGGGTACCTACCTGGCAAAATCAGAATTTATTACGCTTACCGACGGCGAAGAATACGAGAAGAAAAAGATACGATTCCGAACCATTGGCGACATGACGTGTACCGGGGCCGTTCTTTCTGACGCCACCGATTTGGCGGAGATAATTGAAGAGGTCGCCTCGGCCCGCATCACCGAACGGGGCAACCGCACCGACGACAAGCGCTCTGAAGCAGCCATGGAGGAGCGGAAGAAGGAGGGGTATTTCTAGGGAAGTGTTAAGTATTCCGACCTCTGTTTTTTATAGTCTGTGATATAAAGACGGGTGACTGGTGACGGATGACCGGAAATCATTAACGGGCCGTAAAATTGAGATATGGAATATAAATTTGAAAAGCTGGAAGTTTGGAAGCTGGCAATGAAATTTAGTCATCTATCCTATAAATTAGCAGATAGTTTGCCAGAGGATGAGAAATATAATTTGGCCTCTCAGTTAAAAAGGGCATCCAACTCAATTGCTCTTAACATTGCTGAAGGTTCAACCGGGCAGACAGATACTGAACAGGCAAGGTTTTTGTCTTATGCAATTCGATCTCATGTTGAGACTATAGCCTGTGTACGGCTTATGGAAGACAGAGGCTATTTAACAAAGCAGGATAAAACAAAAGAACAGTTTGAAATATTGGGAGCAGAACTATTCAACAAGCTCCAGGCCTTCAAGAAGGCTATAAAGTAAAACACCGGTCAACGGTCAGCCGTCGCCGGTCAAGAAAATGAAGGAATTTTAAATTAAGAATCGTAATCGATGAGTAACAACGAAAAAACAGAAGCGCAGAAATATCTGGATATGGATCTGCTGCGGTTTACGACTGCGGGCAGTGTAGACGATGGAAAAAGTACGTTGATCGGTCGCCTGCTTTATGACAGCAAGCAGATTTTTGATGACCAGATGGCAGCTATTGAGGAATCCAGCCGCAAGAAGGGGGATGAGTATACCAACCTGGCGCTGCTGACCGACGGGCTTTCTGCCGAGCGGGAACAGGGTATCACCATTGATGTGGCGTATCGATATTTTTCGACGCCCAACAGGAAGTTTATAATTGCAGATACGCCCGGTCACGTGCAGTATACCCGGAATATGGTGACCGGGGCCTCCACGGCCAACCTTGCGATTATCCTGGTGGATGCCCGCAATGGTGTAATTGAGCAGACCTGCCGGCACTCGTTTATCGCTTCGCTGCTGCAGATCAAGCATATTATCTTGTGTGTCAACAAGATGGACCTGGTCGATTACAGTGAGGAGCAGTTTGAGAAGATTAAAAAACAGTTTTCGACCTTCTCATCCAAGCTGGATGTGCCCGATATTCACTACATCCCGATAAGTGCCCTGTACGGGGACAACGTGGTCGATAAAGGGGACGACAATATGCCGTGGTACAACGGCAGCACCCTGCTGCATACGCTGGAAAACGTGCAGGTAGACAGCGACTACAACCATGTAGACAGCCGTTTCCCGGTCCAGTGGGTAACGCGGCCGCAATCCAAAGAATATCCCGATTACCGCGGGTATGCCGGTCGGGTGGCCGGTGGCGTATTCAAGCCGGGCGACGAAATTATTGCGCTTCCGTCCGGGTTTACCTCAAAAATAAATACCGTGGAGACCTTCGAGAAGGAAGAGGAGGAGGTCTTTCAACCGATGTCCGTGACAATGACGCTGGAAGATGAGATAGACATCAGCCGCGGCGATATGATCGCCAAGCCCGACAACCAGCCCACCGTGGGGCAGGATATCGACCTGATGGTATGCTGGCTGAACAAGAAACCGCTGGAGCCGGGTGGCAAGTATGCTATCAAGCATACAACCCAGAATGCGCGGTGTATTGTCAAAGAGGTAAAGTACAAGGTCAACATCAACACACTGCACCGCGTGCAGGGGGACAAGGAGATCGGCCTGAACGACATCGGCCGCATTCATATCCGTACCACCCAGCCGCTTTTCTACGACAGCTACAAGCGCAACCGTGATACGGGAAGCCTTATCATTATCGACGAGTTTACCAATGAGACGGTCGGTGCGGGAATGATCATTTAATTAAGGACTTTGAAAACCCTCAATTCCTTGTTCTTAGGAAATTGTACTTACGTTTAAAAGGTCAACAAGGTCGGTGATACAACCACCTTCCAGCAAACTGGGAGGCCCTGCAAAGAGCCCAATTAAAATCGAATTACGGATACGGGAAATTTAACGGCCGCAAGATAAAATATTTTGAACATAAAGCACCCATAATACAAACCTTCAACCTATAACCTGTAACCTTCAACCTTCAACCTATAACTCCCCCCCAATGAAAGGCATCATCCTGGCCGGTGGTACCGGAACCCGTCTTCATCCGGTCACGAAGAGCGTTTCCAAGCAGCTGCTGCCGGTCTACGACAAACCGATGATCTACTACCCGTTATCGGTTCTTATGCTGGCGGGTATCCGTGATATCCTTGTCATAACCACACCGGTCGATCAATCGGCGTTTAAAAAACTGTTGGGCGATGGATCGGATTGGGGCATCGACCTGAAGTATGCCGTGCAGCCCAAACCTGAAGGGTTGGCACAAGCCTTCCTGATTGGTGAAGAGTTTATCGGTGACGATAATGTTGCCCTGATCCTTGGTGACAACATTTTCTATGGGCAGGGATTTACCGCACTGTTGCAGCAAGCCGCACTACGCGACGAAGGGGCCACGATATTTGGGTACCAGGTGGTAAACCCCAACCGGTTTGGGGTGGTGGAGTTTGATGAGGACCGGAACGCCATCTCCATCGAGGAAAAGCCGGAGCATCCCCGTTCGGATTACGCGGTTACGGGCCTCTATTTTTATGACAACACCGTGGTGGATATTGCCAGGACTATTACGCCTTCTGCCCGCGGCGAGCTTGAAATCACGGATGTGAACAAGACCTATCTCCAACAGAATAAGCTCAAAGTAGAGTTGTTGGGCCGCGGGTTTGCCTGGCTCGACACCGGCACGCCCGAATCGCTGCTCGAAGCCTCCCAGTTTGTCGAGATTATCGAACGCCGCCAGGGCCTGAAAATCGCCTGCCTCGAAGAGATCGCCTGGCGAAAGGGGTGGATAACGGGGGCGGAACTGAAAGCGATGGGAGAAAGCTACACCAACTCCTACGGGGCCTACCTGGAAGGATTGCTTGGGTGAGAAAGCGCGCTCCAGGAAAATACCCTGTAGATTTCAAAAAGCGATAAACATAGACTGAACTCCTTGTTGTGTAGGGGCTTATGGTGTTACAACATAAATATTTGTGAGGTAATACGGGTTGGATTTAATATTCAGCTGACATTCGGGTTTCGATTCAATTCTAATAGTTTTAATATCCACATCGGAAATTTCAGAAACTCCATATGTGTAATTAATGAGTAATAACCCCGTCACATTTGCAGTATGCGGATTTGGTCGAATTGGTAAACGGCACGCCAAAATCATTCATGAGCATGAAAGAGCCGAATTGACGGCTGTCATCGATCCCGACAGCACACAGCAGAAGTACCTCGGGAAGCTCGATATTGAGGCGGCTTACTATCCGAGCATGAAAGACTACTGGAATTTGAATCCCGCTGATAATCGCGCTGAAGTGATCAATATTTGTGTGCCCAACGGGCTGCATGCACCGCTGTCCATAGAAGCCCTGGAACGTGGTTGTCATGTCGTTATTGAGAAACCGATGGCTCTGAACCGGAGAGACTGTGAAGGAATTATTGAAGCCGCGCTGCAAAGCAGCAAGAAGGTGTTCGTTGTCAAGCAAAATCGATATAGTCCCCCTTCCAAATGGCTTAAACAAGTGGTTTCCGGAGGAGTACTGGGCGAGATCTACCTGGTAAAGATCAACTGCCTTTGGAACAGGGACAAACGCTATTATAAGGAGGGAGACTGGCACGGAACCCTGGATATGGATGGAGGCACCCTGTTCACCCAGTTTAGCCATTTTGTGGATATCATGTATTGGATATTTGGAGATATTACTGATATTTCAGCCCGGTTTGAAAATTTTAACCACGATGGCATGATTGAGTTTGAGGATACAGGTATCGTTAATTTCAAATTTTTAACGGGGGGAGAGGGATCGATTCACTATACGACATCCTGCTGGGATAAGAACATGGAAAGCAGTATGATTGTAATAGGGAGTAACGGCTCATTAAAAATTGGCGGCCAGTATATGGATAAAATTGAATATTGCCATATTAAAGATTATGAAGTCCCGGAACTGCCCCCGACCAACCCGCCGAATGATTATGGCCCCTTTAAAGGAAGTGCGGCCAATCATCACTACGTCATAGAGAATGTTATAGACACACTATCCGGAAAAAGCCAGATAAAGACCAGTGCCCGCGAGGGGATGAAAGTAGTTGATATTATCGAGCGAATTTACAAGCAGCGAAAATGTTGAAAGTTAAATGTTAAATGTTACAGGTTGAATGTTGAATGTTGAAGGTTGAAGGTTTTTAGTACAATCACCAATCTGCAACCTGCAACCTTCAACTTTCAACCTTCAACCAACTTTCAACCTGCAACAATAGACAAGTATGATCCACGAGGAAGCCTACATTCATGAATCCGCTTATGTTGATGAAGGGGCGGCGATCGGCAGCGGGACCAAGGTGTGGCATTTTTGTCATGTGATGGGAAACGCCAGTATTGGCAGTGAGTGCACGCTGGGACAAAACGTGTTTGTTGGGGACAATGTAAAAATTGGTGATCGGGTCAAAATTCAAAACAATGTATCGGTATATGAGGGTGTGATTTGTGAAGACGAGGTGTTTTTGGGTCCCTCGATGGTGTTTACCAACGTTATCAATCCCCGCAGCGGGGTAGATCGCAGTAACCAGTTTCTCGAGACGAGAGTGGGAAAAGGAGCGACCGTTGGCGCCAATGCGACAATCATTTGTGGCAACGAGATAGGGCGGTATGCGTTCATCGGGGCCGGCGCGGTTGTGACCAGGGAGGTTCCCGACTACGCCCTTGTTTTGGGCAATCCCGCCCGGCAGGTGGGCTGGATGAGCCGGAACGGCCATCGACTGCAGTTTAATGAAAAAAACGCAGCCATCTGTCCTGAAACCGGAGAAGAATATAGGTTAGCGGATGGGAGTGTAAGGCTGGAGGTTGCAGGTTGAAGGTTTGAATGTTGAATGTTGGACTTACACTGCAAAAACCTTCAACCTTCAACCTGTAACCTGTAACCTGTAACCTGTAACATTCAACATTATTTAACATATTAATACTGAACGAATTGAGCCGTGGCATCTGTAGAAAAGTTTGAGGATCTGGATATTTGGAGGGAATCCCGAATTCTTGTCAACAAAATTTATGAATTGACGAGACAGGAAAAATTTGATAAAGATTTCGGTTTAAAAGATCAGATCCGTCGTTCATCAGTGTCGGTAATGAACAATATCAGCGAAGGATTTGAAAGCCGGACTGTAAAGCAATTTATTGATTATTTAGGTCGTTCAAAAGCTTCATGCGGGGAAACAAGATCCATTTTATATGTAGCCCTGGATTGTAAATACATAACAGACGAACAGTTCAAAGAATGCTACGAGCTCGCTACTAAAATATCACGGAAAACATATCGATTCATTCAATATCTTGAAAAATACAACTCCAATGACAGAGTCTCAGAAGCAGTGACAGCCTATCAAATTAATTAATCTGACAACTCAATCTCCAACCTTCAATCTCCAACCTTCAACCTTTAACCTTTAACCTTTAACCTTCAACCTTTAACCTTCCAATGCCCATCCCCCTTTTCGATCCAAAGCCCGACATCCAGGCCCACTGGGAAGAATATAACAACGCCATTCAGAACGTGATGAAGCATGGCCAGTTTATTTTAGGTCCGGAGGTCGAGGAGTTTGAACAGCAAGCGGCCGAATACTTGGGAGTAGAGCACGCCATCGGAGTAAATTCCGGTACCGACGCGCTGGTAATTGGATTACGGGCGGCAGGGGTGGGACCCGGAGACGAGGTGATTACGACCCCATTTTCCTTTTTTGCCACGGCCGAATCGATCAGCAATATCGGCGCCCGGCCCGTTTTCGTCGACATTGAACCTTCAACCTTCAACCTGCAACCCGCCAATATTGAACCTGCCATCACCGAAAACACGAAAGCCATACTGCCGGTGCACCTGTTCGGTCTGCCTGCCGGGATGGATGAAATCATGCAGATCGCAGAAAAGCACAATCTTAAGGTGATTGAAGATTGCGCCCAGTCGTTCGGAGCCACCTGCAACGGTCAGCAAACCGGATCCATTGGAGATGTTGGCGCCTTTTCTTTTTTTCCGACCAAAAATCTCGGAGGTTTTGGTGACGGCGGACTCATAACCACCGATGATGATGAAACAGCCGGGCTCTGCCGGAAGCTCCGGGCCCACGGCTCCACGAAAAAATACCACAACGAGATGCTGGGGTACAACTCCAGGCTGGACACTATGCAGGCTGCGGTGCTGCTGGTTAAGCTCAAATACCTGGACAAAGCAAACAGCCTGCGCCAAAGCATTGCCCAACGATATACAGAATCACTTGAAGATGTTAGCGGCATCAAGCCACCCGCCACCCGCCACCCGTCACCCGTCAACCCCGTCTTCCACCAGTACACCATTCGCGTGTTAAACGGTAAACGGGACCAGCTGCGTCAAAAGCTCTCTGAAAAAAAGATTAGCACGGGGGTCTACTACCCGGTGCCACAAGATCAACTGCCGGTTTACAGCAAACTCAATTATGAGCTGGAAGTATCAAAAAAGATGGCACAGCAGGTACTAAGCCTGCCGATATGGCCGGAAATGGAAACAGGAAAACAGGAGGATGTGGTAACTGCAATCAAGGAATTCATGGCTAAGTTCTAATCCATAACCCGGTTAATTCAGTTTTAAAGATGCGATTTTTCTCAGTTTTTGCGATAGTATTCGGTATTTGCGTGACGACTCATGCCCAAGAGACCATCAATAAGGATGACTTCCGTATAGGGCTTCGTTCCTCTGTTTATACCGCGACCGAGGGCGAACTTCCGTTTTGGTTTTATTCCGGGATGGACGGGATGGTGGACCCGGGAAGTACCAACTTTTTAAATGAGATCAGCTTTGGTCACACCATCTTCCAAAATGATAAAAGTAGTTTCAATGCCGGTGGACATGCCCTGCTTCGCTGGTCAGGAGAAAGTGCCATTCTGTTTCCCCAGCTCTATCTAAGCGGCCGTGCTTTTGGCCTGAAACTGGATATCGGTCGCTTTCCACAGCCGATCGGGTTAAATAATCATGCGTTGTCAGTGGGATCCATGATGGTTAGCCGGAATGCAACACCACTGCCAAAGATCTCCATTTCGACCCCGGAATTCAGGAATGTGCCTTTTGCCGGGGGATACCTGCAGTACAAAGGCATGTTCAGCCACGGGTGGTTTGAAAAAGACCGGCATGTGGAGCGGCCGTATCTGCATCAAAAGTATCTTTACCTGAGGGTGAATGTGGGGCCGCTGTCAGGTACGGGAGGTATTATTCACAATGCGCAGTGGGGCGGTGTGGACCCGGACCGGGGTCAGCTGCCGCAGTCTTTTGGAGACTATATCCGTCTTGTTGCCGGTCGGGGAGCCGATGAGGACAGTAACGCACCGGGAGGGGAGAAATCGAACGTAATAGGGAATTCGGTAGCAGCCTATGAGTTTGGGTTGCTGTACAGGCATGAGAGTTATCGATTGCATCTGACCCGGCTGTTTTACCTGGAGGATAAAGTTTCAACCCGGTTTCGGAGTCCCTGGGACGGGGTTTGGGGCATAAACCTGGAGTTTGAGGATCAAAACCGGTGGTTGAACGCACTCACCTACGAGCATGTCAACACCAAAAACCAGGATGCAAAATCGTGGGAGCTGATCGGCCGGCGCGACTATTATGACAACTTTGTATACGGCAGCGGGTGGACTTACGAGAATCGCACGCTGGGAATTCCGCTGATCCTTTTTGACGGCACCACTATCACCAATAACGTGCTGGTGGGGCATCACCTTGGGATGGGAGGCGCATTTTGGGACCGGCGACTGAGCTGGAGAAGCCTGTTGACCTGGTCACGCAACTACGGCGTGCAGGACGACTGGATAGAACAGGGGGGCGATTCCATCCCCAATGACCGCCCGGATATTACACCGAGAGACCAGTTTCGGCGCGAGCAGTACTCGCTGATGATGGAGTTCCGTTACGCGCTGGAGGGTCTGGATATTCTCCTTAAGCTGGGTGCTGATGCGGGCGAACAGTACAGCGACAACCTGGGGCTGATGTTGGGGATAAACTGGCAGAGATAATCCTGTAATCAGGAGTTTTATGGAGGGTAGGGAGATTGAGAACCCACACCAGAAAAGGTTGTTTTCCCAACAGAGGTGTCTCTTTTGTCTTGATACAAAAGGGACTCAACAATCAAGGCGGTGAATGGGGCACCCGCTGCCGCCTGTGCAGGCGTGGAGGGATAGAGAACAATGCTCCTTCTAAAACCCCCGGGGTTCCGAACAAGGCCTTGATCCCAAACCTGTGAGGTTTCCCTTCCAGGAAAGGCAATGGCCTTGAGGGGGGGCGTCCCTTCCGGAGTACAAACCTCGCAGGTTTCGAGCCGAGCTGACCATCAGACAAGGTATACCGGCAGGACCTCCGCGCCCCATTCAAGGCCGGGGGGCAGGTTTGCAATTTTTAGCTCATGCTCCTGTACTCAAATAAACCGTCGTTGGTTTTATCTTTCATTATTCATTCTTCATCCCCCTGCCCCCCCCTTCGAACATCATCTACCGCTTTTTAATCATAACTGCCACAAGGGGGAAAGACCCGCGTTCTCCGTTTCTGCCCCTTCGAAATTCATCATTTCTAATTCTTCATTCATAATTCCCATCCTCCGGCGGTGACTTTAGACACAGTACCTTTTTTGGGTTCGTTTTTGTTCATACAAAAAGGAACATCTCTTCAATGGGAAAAGGAGTACAGTGATTTTTTTGTAGATAGGCTTCTAGAAAAAAATGACCGTTGCTTGACACCTGCGAACAGATTAATTGGTAACAATTTACAGGCTACCATCTCTTGATAGTAGCGGGGCAGTCATTTTTCGGCCGGGATGCAACGAGTTATCCCATCGTAAACATGATGAATAGAATCGGAATCGTCAGGTAACGGTTATATTCCTGTGAGCAAATCAGATTCAAATACGGGGAAAAGAGAATCAGATAAAGAGAAGAAGTCCAATATTGGTCCGCTTAAGCTTGTCCGAAGCAACTATAGACTGGTTCCCGTAGATGAATATCAACGTTTTCTTCAATGGTCAGAGCGTCAAATTGATACTACAGCTCTGTTTAACAGGCTATGGGAAAAAAGGATCGATATTTTAAAATATGCCGCTGTTGCAGGAGTTGCAGGTCTCATGGTCACCTTTTTGATGAAGCCGGAGTATACCGCAAAAGCTTCATTAATGCCCGAATACAGTACCGAGAGATCTTTGGGAGGAAACGCCCAGGAGCTGCTTCAACAGTACGGGGACATGCTCGGGTTTACGGGGGGCACATATGCTTCCAGAAGCAACGCAATCAGGGTTGAGCTGTATCCTCAAATTGTATATTCACTGCCGTTTCAGCTGGATCTGCTTGAACAGGAGTTTTATTACCCCGAACATGACACCACCGCACCGCTATTCATTTATTTTAACACCCTGCGAACGTATTCGCTGCTGGATTATATTTACGCCTACACCATCGCTCTTCCGTTTACCGCCAAAGCCTGGCTAGAATACTGGTTATTCGAAAATGAGCAGGGAGTGACACCGGTGACAGGAAGGGTGAATTCTGCGGATCCCGGCATATTGAATATTTCGAAGGAACAGATGCAGATTATTGCCGAAATGCAGTTTCGAGTCCGGTCATCGCTGGATCCGGAATCAGGAATAGTCCATGTTCAGGCCACCATGCCGGATCCCAGGTTGGCAGCTCAGGTCACACAATATGCGATCGAAAGGCTAACGCAGCACCTCACAGAATATCGGACCCAAAAAATAAAGATGGATCTCAATTTTATAACCGAGCAATATCAAAATGCAAGGCAACAATTCAGGAGCATCCAGGATTCACTGGCTACATTCAGAGATCGCAATCAACATATTGCAACGGCCCGGGCAGAAAACAGGGAGCAGGTACTGGAGTACCGATACACTCTATCCCGTAATTTATATGACGCGCTGGCTCAGCAGCGGGAACAGGCGAAGCTGCGACTGCAGGAGGAGACCCCTGTTTTTGAAATACTGGATCCCGTACAGGTTCCCCTGGAAAAAAGCAGTCCACAACGGTTAAAAGTGTTACTGATTGGCTTGTTTCTGGGAGCATTAGTTGGCATTGGTTTTGTTGGATTTAGAATCTATGCTGAAGGCCAATATCGACATAAGGCGTAGAGGCCCTGGCTACAGCTTTAAGTGGTTAAATTTAATATCAAGTGACCTGTAACCTGAGTTCATCCGCTCATCTTTCATTTTAATCCGGCTTTGCGATTCCAGACCTTACAATGCTGATTGCGAAGCCCCAACAAGAAACAGGAGACTATATTTCCCCAATAGAGTTGTCCCTTTTGGCTTGATCCAAAAGGGACGAAAAAAATCAAGGCGGTGAATGGGGCACCCGCTGCAGCCTGTGCGGGCGTGGATGTTGATGGTCCGTCACACTGGTTGCCCGCTATCAAAGCCATCACCGGTGCAACATCCACAATCGCCGGCTTCGGCTTCCGCGCCCCATTCAAGGCCGGAAAAGCCGATTTATATTTTTGTCCTATCTCCTCGTCAGACAGAAATTTTTCCGGTATCGGAAAAATTGATTGACACGTTCATACGATCACCCCTTCGAAATTCATCATTATTAATTCTACATTCATAATTCCCATCCTCTGGCGGCGATTGTTTTGGGTTCGTTTTTTCATCGATGAAAAAATGAACATTATCAATATCGAAAATTGTAACCCTTCAGTATCGTTAATGCTTTTTATACCCTGTTTCTCCACATTTCAAACAAGCTTACAGCTGCCAGGTTCAGTAAGAATCGCTATTATCTATTCTTTCCTCCCTATTTAAAAATCCGTATCATTGTGCACTGAAAATTTATCACGAACTCATAACCCATTATACTCTGAGCGACGAAACGCCACATAATGATAACAAGCCCAATACCGGCAAAAAGCCCGGGAAGCAGTCCGAGGAATTTCCACTACAGGAATACCGCCTTGTGCCCGTTGAGGAATGGGAGGAGCGGGAGTTTGAAGAACGTGAGATTGATCTTATAGAGTTGGCAAATCATATCTGGAGCAGGCGCTTTTTCATCGCCAAAGTGACCGGCGTATTTGTAACTATAGGACTTTTAGTTGCCCTGCTGATGCCGAAAGAATATCAGACCGGCGCCACCCTGATGCCAGAGGTGCAATCAGAGCAAAGCGGGCCCAGTAGCCTACTGCAGCAGTACGGCGGACTGTTGGGTATGAGCGGCGGCGACCTGAATATGGGGCAACAGGGCATCATTCCGCCCACGCTCTATCCCCAGATCGTGCAAAGCCTGCCCTTTCAGCTGGAGCTGCTGAACAAAAGCGTGTATTTTGCTGAATTCGATACCACAACTACGGTGTATAATTTTTTCGACGAGGTCTATACGCCCTCCGTTTTCTCATACGTCACGGGCTATACCATAGGCCTGCCGGGTAAGATCATCGGGCTGATTAAGGGAGAAGGAGATGAGATAGAACGCCCACTGCCGCAGGGTTTTGCGACCGACTCAGTGGTATCGGTGACTAAGAGCCAGATGGAGGTAATTGAAAATATGCAGCAGCGCGTGACGGTTTCGCTGAACGAGGAATCCGGCGTTATCAATCTGTCAGTTGAGATGCCGGACCCTAACGCCGCGGCGCAGGTAGGGAAGACGAGTATTGCCTTGCTCAAGGAGTATATGACCAACTACCGTACCCGCAAAGCGCAGGAAGACCTGGAGCACGCACTTCAACAGTTGGAGGAGGTACGCCAGCGATTCGAGGAGGCCCAGAGCCGGCTTGCGGAGTTTCGTGACAGCAACGTGAACCTTGCTACTGCCCAGGCCCAGACCCGCGAGCAGCGCCTGCAGTCGGAATACGATATCGCGTTCAACGTTTATAACTCCCTCGCCCAGCGGGTAGAACAGGCAAAACTAAAAGTTCAGGAGCAGACGCCGGTGGTTAGTATCCTGCAGCCGGTGCAGGTGCCGTTGGAGGATAATACGAGTGGGCTTATGATATTGATTGTTTTTACATCACTTGGTTGCTTGTTATCAATAGGAATTGGGGTGGTTGAATTTTTGATAAGGAGATAGAAAATATGAAAGTATTAATTACCGGTGCTGATGGTTTTATTGGCAGCCACTTAACAGAGTTATTATTGGTAGAAGGTTATAACGTTAAAGCCTTTTGCTACTACAACTCATTCAACTCCTGGGGATGGCTTGACACTCTGTCACAAGAGAAACTAGAGGAGATTGAAATTTTTACCGGAGATATTCGTGATCCCAATGGAGTACGTACCGCAATGCAGGATGTGGATATGGTTTTTCATCTTGCGGCTCTTATAGGTATTCCATTCAGTTACCATTCCCCGGACAGTTATGTAGATACCAATGTCAAAGGTACGTTGAATGTTTTACAGGCGGCACGAGATTTAGAGCTTGAACGAGTACTTGTAACTTCTACTTCTGAAGTATATGGAACGGCCCAGTTTGTACCGATAACGGAAGTACATCCCAAACAGGGACAATCACCTTACTCCGCTTCAAAAATTGGTGCCGATTATATGGCCGAATCTTTTTTCCGTAGCTTTGATCTTCCGGTTACCATGGTGCGCCCCTTTAATACGTACGGGCCTAGGCAATCGGCCCGGGCGGTTATACCCACGATAATTACCCAGTTAGCCAGTGGTAAGGAAGAAATTGAATTGGGAGATTTACATCCAACAAGGGATTTCGTCTATGTAAAGGATACAGCAAAAGGGTTTCTTAAAGTTTCTGAATGTGATGACCTTATCGGGGAAGAAGTGAATATTGCCACGCAAAATGAAATCAGTATAGGAAATTTAGCTCAGGAGATTATAGATCAGATTAACCCAAATGCTGAAATCAAACAAGATGAGCAGCGAGTTCGGCCTGAAAAAAGTGAAGTGTATCGTTTGTACGGTTCTAATGAAAAGTTAAAGGAATTTACGGGGTGGGTACCTGAATATTCTCTGAAAGAAGGAATTGAAAAGTCGATTGATTGGTACACTAAAGAGGAGAATTTGAAACACTTCAAGACGGATATCTATAATATTTAATGACTGATTTTATTGATGATACCGTCGGCTTTATTCGTGAGTACTACGGGACGAATGATGTTGTTCCCCTACACGTACCTCGTTTTGTTGGGAATGAAAAAGAGTATGTAACCAATACGATTGAATCGACCTTTGTTTCATCCATCGGTGCGTATGTAGATCAGTTTGAAGAGACGATTGCAGATATTTCTCAAACCAAATGTGGAGTGGCTGTTGTAAATGGAACAGCTGCCCTGCAGGTAGCCTTGCGATTGGCAGGAGTTCGGCAGGGAGACGAGGTATTAACCCAAGCGCTGACTTTTGTAGCAACGGCAAATGCTATTCAATATAACGGAGCAGATCCGGTATTTATTGATGTAGATCGGGATACGATGGGGTTGTCTCCGAGGGCATTAGAACGATTTCTTGAAGAGTATGGAGAAGTTCGAGAAAGTGGCTGTTATAATAAAAAGACGGGTAATCGCATAGCTGCCTGTGTTCCCATGCATACCTTTGGATTCCCGGTTCACCTGGATGAATTGCTTACAGTATGTACTGAATGGAATATTCCGGTGGTAGAGGATGCGGCTGAATCACTTGGTTCATTTTATAAAGGAAAGCCAACGGGAAGTTTTGGTGAACTAGGTATTTTCTCCTTTAATGGTAATAAAATTGTGACTGCAGGTGGTGGAGGAGCCATCGTCACGGATAAGGTAGAAGCCGGGGAACATGCCAAACATTTGACAACCACTGCAAAAAAATCTAAGAGCTATGAATATTTTCATGATGAATTGGGATATAATTATCGAATGCCCAATTTAAATGCGGCATTGCTTTGTGCTCAGTTGGAACAGTTGGATGATTATATAGAAAACAAACGATTGCTGGCTGAAAAGTATGAAGCTTTTTTTGCCGAGAAGGGAGTTGCGTTCAGGACAGAGCAACCCAATACCAGGGTCAATTATTGGTTAATGTGTATAGAGCTGGAGAATCGAGAGCGCAGAGACAATTTTCTGGAGCAGACAAATAAAAAAGGTATTATGACCCGGCCTATTTGGCAGTTGATGTACCGACTACCAATGTATGAGGATTGTTTGAGGGATGATCAACAAAATGCAGAGTATTTAGAAGACCGAATCGCGAATATACCGAGTAGCGTCCGTGTCAAATAGTAAAAATATATTACTGGGATATTCTGGACATGCCTATGTTGTCGCAGAAGCAGCAGAAAAGGCCGGTATTTCTATTGATTATTATGCGGATAAGGTGAAAGTTCAAAATGACCCCCTGAATTTAAACTATATGGGTTTTGAAGGTAGTGACAACTTCAAAGGATGGGGAAAGGATTTCGGTTTTATTTTAGGGGTAGGCGATAATAAAATTCGCACGAATCTTGGTGACTTAGTTAAGAGTAAAAACGAGTTATTGCGGACAATTATTCATCCGGCGGCTGAAATTTCGAACAGTGCAACTATTGGTGAGGGGACGTTTATTTCTGCCCACGCAACAATAAATGCATTAAGTAAAATTGAGAAGTATGTGGTATTGAATACAAATTGTACTATTGAACATGAATGCCATATTGATGAGGGCGTTCATATATCACCTGGAGCTGTCTTAGCAGGCAATGTTGCTGTTGGGAAAGGCTCGTTTATCGGTGCAAATGCGGTAGTAAAGGAAGGAATTACTATAGGAGTAAACGTAATAGTAGGGGCTGGAGCAACAATTATACAGGATATTCCTGATGGAAAAAAGGTTGTAGGTAATCCAGGTAGAGAAATATGAATGCACAAAAAGTAACAATAATTGCCGAAGCAGGTGTTAATCATAACGGTGACCGGAAAACCGCTGAGGAATTAATAAGAGTGGCGGCTGATGCCGGAGCTGATTTCATAAAATTTCAGACCTTTGATGCTGAAAAAATTGTAAGCCGAAAAGCAAAGAAAGCTGAATATCAGGCAGAAAATATTGGTGATGATACTGATGATCAGTATAGTATGCTTAAATCGGTAGAGTTAAGCGATGAAGATCACCAATTTATTATTCAGAAATGTAAAGAATATGATATTCATTTCCTGTCAACGGCATTTGATGTGGAAGGTATCAATTACCTTGATGAACTAGGATTACCCTTTTTTAAGAGTCCTTCTGGAGAAATTACCAACTACCCGTACCTGAGAAGGTTAGGTCAAAAAGGGAAACCGGTAGTTCTGTCAACTGGTATGGCAACACTACAAGAAATTAAAGATGCTATAGCCGTATTAACTGAATTTGGTTTGACAAAAGAACAGATTACAGTTTTACACTGTAATACGGAATATCCTACACCCATAGAGGATGTGAATCTAAAAGCCATGGATACCATAGCAAAAGAATTGGGGGTACAGGTTGGGTACTCAGATCACACGTTAGGTATTGAAGTGCCAATCGCCGCAGTTGCGAGAGGAGCAAAAGTGATAGAAAAGCATTTTACCATAGATCGAAGTCTGCCCGGACCCGATCACCGGGCTTCGTTAGAACCGCAGGAATTAAAAGCGATGGTAGGGTGCATTAGAAATATTGAACAAGCTCTTTCCGGAGATGGCAAGAAGAAGCCAAGCAAAAGTGAGAAAAAAAATATTGAAGTTGTTCGAAAAAGTATTCATTTAGCCCAAAACTTAAATAAGGGAAGTACAATAAATGAGGAGGATCTCATTCCACTTCGACCCGCAGGTGGAATTTCTCCCATGAAGTATACTGAAGTAGTAGGCAGAAAAGTAAACAAAAATCTTAGAAAGAATGAACAATTGAGCTGGGAAGATTTGGTATGAATAATCGCAAAATTGCCGTTATAACAGGCACCAGAGCAGAGTTTGGATTACTATATTGGGTAATTAAAGAAATACAGAAAGATTCAGATCTTGAATTACAGTTATATGTTACGGGTATGCATTTATCTCCAGAATTTGGCTTGACAATCGAGGATATTGAACAACAAGATATACCTGTTACAAAGAAAATTGAAACTTTGCTTTCTTCTGATACCCCTGTTGGCATTAGCAAATCCATGGGATTGGGGATGATATCGTTTTCTGAAGCATTTGCTGAACTTCAACCCGACCTGGTTTTGGTTTTGGGAGATCGCTTTGAAATTTTCTCAGCAGTATCAGCGGCCATGATTGCTCGTATTCCTGTTGCTCACTGTCATGGTGGTGAGGCAACAGAAGGGTTGATTGATGAACCCATTCGACATTCTATTACCAAAATGAGTCATTTGCATTTTACTTCTACAGAGGAGTATAAAAAACGAGTAATTCAACTGGGAGAACAACCTGATCGGGTTTTTAATGTGGGTGCATTAGGTATTGAAAATATTTATCGGCTGGATTTATTGGATAGATCAGAGTTTGAAGAAAGTATCAATTTTGAGCTTGGTTCACCCACTTTTCTGGTTACCTATCATCCGGTAACATTAGAAAAAAAGACAGCTGAAAGCCAGATCAATACATTATTAAGGGCTATCGATGAATTTCCAGAGGCGAAAGTAATTTTTACAATGCCTAATGCTGATACGGATGGTCGAGTTATTATAAAGCGAATAAATGATTACGTGCAGAAGAATTCTGACCGCTGTGTTGCATTTACGTCATTAGGTCAACGTAGATATCTGTCTGCATTAAAACACGTTGATGTTGTAATTGGGAATTCTTCTAGTGGATTAGTTGAAGTTCCATCTTTTAAGAAACCCACAGTAGATATAGGTGACCGGCAAAGAGGAAGAGTAGCAGGGCCAACGGTGATACATACTAAAACAAATATTGAAGATATTGGAAAGGGCATTCAAAAAGCCCTAAAAAATGATTTTATCACATCAACTAGAGAACAACTAAATCCTTATGATAATGGGTTTTCATCTGAAAAGATGATTCCAATATTAAAAGAAGTCGAATTAAATAATATTATTAAAAAACAGTTTTACGATATCTGAAAGATATGCGAATACTTTTCATTGGATCCGTACAATTTTCTGAAAAGGCGCTGGAGAAACTAATTGAGCTCAATACAAATTTAGTTGGAGTGGTCACTAAAGAGCGGTCTGATTTTAATGCTGATTTCGTTGACCTCTCAAAATTAGCGGTGGATAATAATATTCCTTATCACTACACAAATGATGTAAACTCTACAAGAACGATTAGTTGGATACAAAAAAAACAACCAGATGTGATATTCTGTCTGGGATGGTCACAACTGTTGAAAGAGAAGGTATTGAGCATACCCCCAAAGGGTGCTGTAGGATATCACCCTTCTAAACTACCCCATAACCGCGGTCGCCACCCTTTAATATGGGCTGTAGCTTTAGGACTAAGAGAAACAGGCTCTACTTTTTTTATTATGAATAAAGGTGCGGATACTGGCGACGTTATTTCTCAAAAGTTATTCCCTATCCATTTTGAAGATAAAGCTATAGATGTCTATAAAAGAATGACAACAACTGCAACAGGACAACTTGAAGAAATAATTGAGCAATTTGAAACGGGGAATATCCACAGAATTCCCCAGGATTCAGGCACTGGTAATAGCTGGCGAAAAAGAGGAAAAGATGATGGAAAGATTGATTTTAGGATGTCTTCGGAGGCTATCTATAACCTGGTAAGAGCACTGAGCAAACCTTATGTAGGAGCCCATTTTGAGTATAAGGGTAAGGATGTCAAAGTATGGGATACTAAAGTAGGAAAAAAGGCACCCAAAAATATTGAACCAGGGAAAGTGCTTGACGTGGATAATAGAAAAATCTTAGTTAAAACAGGGGATATGGCTATTTGGCTTACAGAGCATAAGTTGGATGAAATGCCCCAAAAAGGTGAGTATTTGTTATGAGTAAACCGGTACTAATACTATCAGCCCATCCAGATGACGAGACACTTGGTGCTGGGGGAACGGTATTGCGCCATTCAAAGCAAGGAGATAAAATTATTTGGTTGATCGTAACCAATATTTTTGAACATCAGGGCTTTAGCAAACAACGGGTATCTAAAAGACAAAAAGAAATTGAGCAGGTAGCAGAGTGTTATAATGTTCAAGAAACAGTCAAACTTGATTATCCAACAATGAGTTTGAGCTCCGATGATTTGGGTAGCCTTATTTCTGATATCTCTGAAGTGGTTAGCAGTCACACCCCGGAAGTGATTTATACCATGAACAGGTCAGATGCCCATTCTGATCACCGCGTAGTATTTGATGCGGTAATGGCCTGCACGAAATCTTTTCGTTATCCTTTTATTCGAGAGGTATTAATGTATGAATGTATCTCAGAGACGGAGTTTGCCCCGGCCTTGCCTGAAAAGCAATTTCAGCCGAATTGTTATGTAGATATTAGCGACGAGCTTGAAGAGAAAATTAAAATTATGAATATTTTTAAATCGGAGTTAGGCACTCACCCATTTCCACGTTCTGAACGTAATATAAAGGCTGTAGCCACTCACCGGGGGGCCACAGCTGGAGTCGAGTACGCAGAAGCCTTTCAAATTATAAAATCCTATCGTTTTGAGACACTATAAAGACCATCTGATACCATCGGGGACATCAATCAAAGAGGCTCTCAAGGTATTGGATATGCTTGCAAAGGATGCCGTTACTTTTATTGTAGATGAAAATGATAAACTGTTAGGAGCAATGACTGATGGTGATGTGCGTCGCGGATTGATCAATGATGTTCAAACGGATCAGCCTGTTGATACGATCATTCAATCTGATCCGAAATATATTCGCAAGAGTAATTATGATATTGACAAGATCATAAAATATCGGGAAAATAATTTTCAGATACTGCCTATTCTGGATGAGAAGGACCGAGTGATAAATGTCCTCAATTTCAATTATTTGAAATCTTATCTGCCGGTTGATGTGGTAATTATGGCCGGAGGGAAGGGGACCCGCCTTCGTCCACTCACTGAAGATACTCCAAAGCCACTGTTGGAGGTGGGAGACAAACCTATTTTGGAGCACAACATCCAGCGACTCTCGGAATATGGAATGGATGATTTTTGGATTACGGTAAATTATCTGGGAGAGCAGATCGAGGAACATTTTGGCAATGGCAACGGCCGGAATTTGCATATAGAATATATTTGGGAAAACGAACCGTTGGGAACAGCCGGGGCCTTGTCCAAAATAGAGAATTTCCGGCATGACTATATTCTGCTAACTAACTCAGATATACTTACAAATTTAGACTATGAAGATTTCTTTTTGCAGTTTTTGGAAGAGGGTGCGGATTTTGCCGTTGTAACGATACCTTATAAAGTTGATATACCGTATGCGGTACTGGAGACATCGAATGGACATGTCATGAATTTTAAGGAGAAACCGACCTATACATACTATTCGAACGGGGGTATTTATCTGATGAAAAGAGAAATCGTGGATTTTATACCCAATAATAAGTTTTATGATACTACTGATTTAATGGAAAAATTAATTGCGAAAGGGAAAAAGGTCTTTTCATATCCTTTAACTGGTTATTGGCTGGATATAGGTAAGCATGAAGATTTTGAGAAGGCTCAGAAAGATATTAAAACTATTAAATTTTGATGAAACCGCTAGTAGTAATTCCCGCAAGAGGAGGTTCAAAAGGAATTCCCCGCAAAAATATAAAAAAGCTTGGTGGGAAACCGCTTATTTACTACACCATAGAAGCAGCTCTCGAAGTGTTTGATGAGGAGGTTATCTGTGTTTCTACTGATGATAAAGAGATTAAAAAGATAGTTGAGCAAACCGGGTTGGATGTTCCTTTTTTACGTCCGGCCCACTTGGCTACCGATACTGCCGGAATACGCGGAGTGTTGTTACACGCCATTGAATTTTACAAACAGGAGTATAACTATAGTGCAGATACGGTTTTGTTGTTGCAACCGACGACTCCGTTCAGAACTGGAGAACATATTAAAAAAGCATTAGAATTGTATCATCCTAGTTTAGATAGAGTGGTTTCCGTAAAAGAAACAGATGCAAACCCGTATTTTGTCTTGTTTGAAGAAAATGAGGAAGGATATTTGGAAAAGTCAAAGGAGGGGGCATTTAAGAGACGACAAGACTGTCCTAAAGTTTGGGAGCTTAATGGTGCTATTTACATCATCAATGTAAAGTCATTATATAATGAGGAAATGTCTGAATTTAAAAAAGTAAAAAAATATATAATGGATGAAATTAGCTCCATAGATATTGATACTCAATTAGATTGGAAGATGGCAAAGTTAATGATAAAATCAAATATTTTTTAGTTTCCATTAAACAAAAGTGGCAGTCTTATTAGAAAAGATTTCAAATTTATTACAGAGTAAGCTTTTTAAAAGCGGTGGTATTTATACCATTTCCAGTATAGTAGAAAAGGCCATTCCTTTCTTATTACTCCCAGTACTTACCCGATATCTAAGCACAGAAGACTATGGAATAGTTTCTATGTTTACTGTTCTTGTAGGCCTGGTTGCCCCATTAGTAGGTTATAATGGCCATTCAGCGGTTTTACGGAACTATTTTAAAGAAGATATTAACATTCCAACATATATTGGGAATGTACTATTCATCTTGTCTTGCAGTACTATATTAATAGGGAGTGTAGTTTTTTTCCTTTCAGACTTTATTGCTTCTTATTCTCAGTTTCCCAAAGATTGGTTAGGTACTGTCTTGTTAGTAGCTGTTGGACAGTTTACTGTTAACATTATTTTGGTAAACTGGCAGGCTCAGGATAATGCTATACACTATGGTGTATTTAAAATTTTGTTGACATTGCTTAACCTTAGCTTGGCGATTTTGTTGATCGTTGGAATGGGGTATGGTTGGGAGGGAAGAGTAATTGGAAAGGTGATTGCTGTTACTTTATTTGGAGTTGGGGCAGTTATAATTTTATGGTATAACCAGTTAATAAATTTTAAGATAGTTTATGAATATATAAAACATGCTCTCTCATATGGTGTTCCGTTAATACCCCATGTGTTAAGTGGATTCATAATTACCATGATTGATAGAGTATTTATTACAAATATGGTAAATATTAGTGAAACTGGCATTTATACAGTGGGCTATCAAATAGGTATGATTATTGGTGTACTGGCGGGATCCTTTAACAAAGCATGGACACCTTGGCTATTTGAAAAGTTGAATGAAGGAGATGAAGCAGTAAAGAAGAAAATCGTACGATTTACATATGGCTATTTTGTGGTAATTATAGGTTTGGCACTAATCCTTTCTTTGATTGCCCCTTGGTTTATGAACTTTTTTGTAGGTGAAGCTTTTTTTAGTGCTACTTCATATATCATCTGGGTTGCTATTGGATACGCATTTAATGGGATGTATATGATGGTAACGAATTATATTTTTTATGAAGAAAAGACTCATTGGTTGTCTTGGATGACATTTATAGCTGCTACAACAAATATTGTCTTGAACTATTTTTTAATAAGAGAGTTTGGTGCAATCGGAGCAGCCCAGGCTACTACAATAACCTATTTGATGCAATTTATTCTTACTTGGAAATTAGCTACTAGAGTTCATGAAATGCCGTGGCTTTTCAGAAAAAAATAAAAAATTTTATCAATGAATTATTTTTTAGTTGAGTCCCCATTACAATATTTGAATGCTAGAGAGGCCAAATATAAATTATGTGTAGATGAAAAAAATGTACTTATAATTTTAAGAGGTGCTTCCCCAAAAAGCATGAATCAAATAAAGAAACTGGTAGATCACTCATGCTGGGATTCTGTTTATGAATTACCCAACAGCCATAACAAGATGATGCTTTATAAATGGCAAAATGAACTTGAGAGTATCTTGAAGGAGAAGAGATCGAAAGTAAACAATGTATTTATAGGAGAATATCGTTCTTTGTTGATGAGAAATTTTGTTCATAAAAGTAATTGTAAAAAATCTTTTTTGTTGGATGATGGTAATGTAGCTTTGTTCATTCATAAAAAGATAATTTCAAAAGAAGGACTCAGATCTACTCTTAATCCAATAAGAAAGGCATTAAACTGGCTGTTTAATTTTAATGATAAGGATATTTGGGACATTAATTTTTTCACCTTTTACAGTGAATACACTAGAGAAACTGATATCATTAATGATTATTCATTTTTAAAATGTAGTTTAAAAAAGAAAAAAGTAGAGGAAGGACAGGTTTATTTTTTAGGAAATAATATCTCAGAATACGGTTTTATAGAGAGAAAAGATTATCTAACTCTTCTAAGAAGGGTTTTAGACTATTTTGAAGGAAAAACAGTTTATTATGTGCCGCACAGGAGAGAAAACTCAAAAAAATTTCAAGAGATAGAAAATTTGGGTTTTGAATTTAAAAATATTGATGAACCAATTGAAACATATCTGATTAAACAAAACAAGTTGCCTGAGATTATAGCATCATTTATTTCTACTGCACTTGATAATTGTTATGCCTTATTTGGCAATAGCTCCATGTTGTATTCATTTCAATATGATTTAGATATTATTAATTCATTTAAGTATAAAAAGACCTCAAAAATTATTTATAAAAGATATAGAAAGTATGATAATTTTACCATTATTAAGTTATAAACTTATATGATTTAATCAGTACTTTATCAATTAAGAATGAATATTTCAATTGTAAGAGATTTTATTAAGGATTGCACTAGGTATACTTCGTTAGCAATTTTCTTATTGTATTTATCAATATTTTATTTGTTTGGAGGATTGTTTGAAATGATTGGTATACCAATAAATCTTACAATAATAAGTGTACTAGGTATAATTGTTTATGTAGTAAATTTCAATTCAAAAATTGGAAATATAGAAATATATTATATAATATTATTATTTATAATTATTGTATCTGCGATTAAAAATTATTCATCATTATTTGATGTTGTTGTTTTCTCTAGAGCATTAGTATCTTCATTTATTGTTTTTTTTGTTGCAAGGCTTATTGTTAGTAATAAAAAATATCGGAAATATATTTTATATACATTTCTATTTATTGGCTGCTTGCAGCTTCCAGTGCTAATAATTCAAAGATTATTTCATCCCTTCCTTCGTTCATTTTCAGCCGTTCCTATTAGTGATGTCGATATAGTTTTTGGGACCTTTATAGTAAAAAATGATCCTAGTATGTCGATCTTTTTGATTGGTTTAATACTTATATTGATGTACAAAAAAATTGATATGAGTTATTGGCTTCAAAATTTAATACTATTTGTTTTAACATTATCTGTTTTTTTAGGTAATTCTCAGATATTAAATATTTCTTTGATAATAATTTGGATTTACTTTTTTTATATAAAATATGATTTTGGGAAATTAAAAAATGTAATATTCATTATAGTGATATTTTTAACTATCATAGGATCTTATCAATTTATTTTTAAAATACCATTTGTTGCTGATAAAATTGAAAGAATAAGTTATTATTTTAACCCAAACTCTTTTGATCAAATTGATTTAAGTAGTTTTCAGGAGGGTGGTTATTCAAGACTTGCTGCGATTTATTACTATTCAAATCAACCTTTTAAATTAATAGGGGATGGCCCATCTCGTTATTATAATCCAGTTAGTAATGAAGAATATAAGGTAGGTAATAAAGGTCATATTTTTACTTTTTATGCCGAAGTTGGTTTTTTAGGATTGTTGTTAAGCTATATAATTGTTTATAAAATCATTGCCTTTAAGTCTTGGAATAAACATTTCATACTTTCATACTTTTTTGCAGCATTTATGTTAAGCTTGACAACAAATTTTTTTACTGACCCAACTATTATGTTTTCAATATCATTAATTTCTTCCTTAAATATTACGGAACCGATGATAGTTTTTTATGGAGAAAAAGAAAATAATCTGCTTTTCAACTTCCGAATGGGATAATCTGCAATGGACCAATCGGCAGAATTTGATGTCAAGACTAGCCAGGAAGTATGAGGTTCTCTACATTGATCCCGGTATTCAGAGTAAAAGATATTACAAGCGTAAGCTTCTGAAAAACCCATTCCGTTTCCTTTTTACCTGGTGGAAGCAGACTGATGGTGTAACAGTTCTCAGTCCTGTTTTACTTTTTTTATATCGGGGACCCCATCTTTTGAGAGCACTCTCTTGGTTTATATTGAAGAAGATAGTATCCTATTATTTAGCAGGGCAAGAAGAAATCATTTTCTGGTATTATTCTCCTGAGGCGTTTGTCAGGACGAGAGATATGCCGGCCGTATTAAAAGTTTATGACTGTGTGGATTTCTATGAGGAATCCCCTTACTACGGCCAAAGAGAAAAGGAAAAAGAGCGCTTTCTCAATCTTGAAAAACAAATGTTAAAAGTGGTTGACTTAACGATTTTTACTTCAAAACCTCTGGCTGATAATAAAGGAAAGTTTGCCAAGAATTATATCCTGGAAGAAAACGTCGCCGATGTTGCTATTTTTAAAGAAAAGGCAACCTTTAAAAGGCATCATCCAGGTGACCGTATTGATGTTTTCTACGTAGGTGCAATTAATAGTCACAAAGTAGACCTCACGTTAATCCAAAAGCTGGACAAAGAGGGGTTTGCTGTTACTATGATTGGTCCCATAGGAGGATGGGGAAGTTCTGATAATATTGATCCACAGAACTTGCAAAATGTTCGATTTTTAGGTCCTAAAGACCATGAAGAATTACCAGGATACATCGCGGAATCCAATGTCTGTATTATACCTTATAATATTAACGGCTATACTAGGGGCGTCTTCCCCTTGAAGCTTTTTGAATACCTTGCGTCAGGAAAACCGGTAGTTTCAACCGCTCTGCCCAGCTTGGCAGACTATGATACCCTTATTTATCTCTCGGATGATCACGATTCTTTTATCAACAATATTCGAAAATGTGTTGAACAAGACAGCAGGCAAAAATTTACCCGGAGAATAGAGGTAGCCAGTGAAAACAGCTGGGAAAAAAAGGTGGAACGAATAGATCAAAAAATATCAGAATTGATACATGAATGTACTCATTAGTGCACTGCATACCGATTCCAAAATTTCGGGAGTGGGTAACTATTCCGTCAATTTGATTAACAAGCTCGTGGAACAGCAACCGGACGACAAGTTTTATGTGTTGGTCAATAAACATATAAAAGGTGCACTGAATAAGCATCCGAACCTGCAACCTATCGAGGTTCACCATCCGAACACCTTAATAGGAACTATCAGAAAACATCTTTTTCACTTCTTTTCTCTGGAACACTATGGGAAAAAGTACAATGCAGATGTTATCCATGTGTTAAATCCAATTCTATTGAGAAGCGGGGAAATCCCGATTATTGTGACAGTGCACGATCTGGCTGAATTGTATATCAAAAAGTACAATTACTTTCGGCAGATATATCGCATATTTTCCACATACAGATCATGTAAAAGCTCAGCTAAAATTATCTCCATTTCTGAGAACACAAAGAAAGATCTTGTCAATAAGTTTAAGATTTATAAACAAAAAGTGGAAGTTATTTATCAGTCATATGGCGTTGAGCCAATACGCAATGGAGTTCCAGAAGAACCATTGAATGAGCACGGCAAATACTTTTTATTTGTGGGAAAGGGTCTGCCCCATAAGAATTTGGGTACGGTCTTGAAAGCCTTTTATCAGTATAAAAAAGAACATAATGATGAAATTCAGTTGGTAATTGTAGGGGAAGGAAATGAAGCTATCGTTAATGACTTTCAATATAGCCGTGCACTTGGGAAGGATGTAGTCGTAAAGGGGTATGTATCTAATGAAGAACTCCGGCAACTCTACAAAGGTGCTTTTTGCTTTTTGATGCCCTCGATTTATGAAGGCTTCGGCCTGCCCCTGATCGAGGCGATGGCATATGGACTTCCCATTATAAGCTCCAATGCGGCGTGTCTTTCAGAAATAACACAAGGTCAAGTTTTATATCACGATCCGGAAGACATTCAGGAGCTAAAGGAATCTATGATCAGAATAATTGACAGTGAAGAAATAAGAAGAAAAATGATAAATAAGTACCCCGAAATCCTGAATAGCTATACTTGGGAAAACACCGCCCGGAGGACATTTGAGTTGTATAAAGAGCTGTTATAAATGGATTAATTTTAAAATTAAAAATTCTAACCACATATCTTTTAGCTATACTAATATTATTGATTGATGAAGGCGAGTGAGGTTTATATTGCAGAATGTAAAGTAAGCAACCTGGAGTTGGATGAACTTTTGGAGGCCATAAATAAATATGCGCAAGACCAAAGCCCATCTGATCCCGCGGTCATGTTATCGGCAAATATTCATGGAATTAACCAAGCTCAAAAGTACAAGTGGCTATTAAAAATGAACAACAAGGCCGAGCTGGTCCGGAACGATTCGGCGGGCATCCAGCTTGCTGGAAAGATTTTGGGCACTCCAATAAAAGAGCGCATGACCTGGGCCGATTTCGGCTGGGATCTGGCTGCATATTGTGAGAAGGAGGGGCTGTCGATGTATTTTTTAGGTAATGAAGAAGGGATTCCTGAAAAAGCAAAAAAGAGATTGCAGGAAAAATATCCCGACCTAAAGGTTGTAGGAACACATCACGGCTTTTTTAAAAAAGAGGGTGAAGAGAATGAACGTATTATTCAAGAGATCAATCAGCTTAATCCCGATATTCTAATCGTAGGATTTGGCATGCCCCTTCAGGAAAAGTGGATAAGAGATAATCGAAATAAATTAAATGTCGGAATTATCATGACCGGCGGCAATTGTTTTAATTTCCTGGCCGGAACTGAATCCCGGGCTCCCAGGTGGATGCACGAGAATGGCCTCGAGTGGCTGTATCGATTTTTAAAAGAGCCGGTACGTATGTTTGATCGTTATATTATCGGGAATCCCCTGTTCTTTATGCGGGTTTTCAAACAGAAGTTTTTTGGTTAGTTGTAGTACTTTTCATACCAATCCACAAACGCTCCGATTCCCTCTTCCAAATCGGTCTCTGGTTTGTATTCGATCGTGTTGTATAGGTCCTCACAATCCGCCCAGGTGCGATACACATCTCCCGGCTGCATCGGCTTAAAGACTTTGTTCGCTTCAACGCCCAATGCTTCTTCCAGGATATTGACAAAATCCATGAGTTTAATGGGAGTGTTATTGCCGATATTGTACAGTCGATAGGGCGCTGGTCCCACTTCGGGGCTCGGGTTTTCAGCATCCCATTGGTTTGAAGGCTCAGGAATCACATTTAATATACGGTATAGTGCTTCCACGATATCATCCACATAGGTAAAATCGCGGTACATGTCGCCTTCATTGTATATCTCAATCTGCTGGCCGCTTTTAATAAGGTCGGTAAACTTGAAATAAGCCATATCCGGACGTCCCCAAGGGCCGTAAACCGTAAAGAAACGAAGTCCCGTCATGGGAATATCATACAGGTGCGAATAGGAGTGGGCCAGCATCTCATTTGACTTTTTGGTCGCCGCATACAGTGAAACCGGGTGGTCGGTATGGTCACTCACTTCGTAGGGCACTTTTTTGTTAGCCCCATAGACAGAAGAGGAGGAGGCAAATATCAGGTGCTCGATATCATGCTGCCGTGCGGCCTCGATAATATTATAAAATCCAATCAGGTTGCTCCGGATATAGACATCAGGGTTGTTAATGGAGTATCTTACTCCGGCTTGCGCGGCTAGATGATAGATTCTGCTGATATTATGTTCTTGAAAGACTTCCTCGATTTTGTCTATATCAGAAATATCAGCTTTAACAAAAGAGAATTCACTACTTGTATCTTTTAACTCTTCAACGCGGTCTGTTTTGAGGTCCACTGAATAGTAATCGTTGAGGTCATCAATTCCGACAACCTGGTGTCCCTCCTGGAGTAATCGTTTGCTTAAATGAAATCCGATGAAGCCTGCTGCTCCGGTTACTAGTATAATCAACTGTTAGGGTATTTGATTTTTGGATAAATGTGAGCAAAACTAAGAATTGAGCTGCAATTTAAAAAAGAAAGACGGCAAAAATTTTTCTCAAGAGCATAGTTGGCTATTTCGGTCATATAGTGCCACTCATTTCGGGCCATATAGTGCCACTTTCCAACAGCGATATTAGCGGTTAACGGTCATTGGGTCAAGC
>NZ_JBINJE010000050.1:0-18537 GCF_043951955.1 Halalkalibaculum sp. DA384
ATGTTCGCCTGCGGGTGCTTCTGGTAGATCGGGATGAACTCCGCGCCGAAACCCAGCCCGATAATCGCTATGTTTACTTGGTTGTCTGGCATAATGATGTAGTGCTAATTTCTTACAGTTATTGTTTAAACCTTTTAAGCTACTCTAAAGCAGGATTCGTTTAGTCAGGAAAGACTCTTAGAAAGACGATAATCGCTGAAAATAATGACTAATCCGCTTGCTCAAGCGGTGTAGGTTTATTGAATTCCCACACCTCGCGGCTAACAGTTCTCGGCTTGTTCAGAAATACATACGTTCCCCTTTTATTACTCACAACAATATCAGGATATCCGTTACCCGTTAAATCTCCTGTATCCACCTCAACACCTGCCCCCGAATTGTAATCAATCAAATACGGTATGTAATGAGCATCTTCAGAACTGCGGTCGAGTTTAAACCAGTAAAGTACAGCGGCATTCTTGTGAAAATCATAGCCATCTGGTCCGTGTGCCCACCAGCGTTTGCCGGTCACCAGATCTTTCACTCCATCGTTGTCCATGTCTGCCAAATCGATGGCATGAATTTCTGCAAACTTGACCCCGTAGCGGTTATCCTCTTTTTTATCGCTCATAATCAGGTTTTGCTCAAATGTAATCTCATCCCCTTCTCGTACCTGCCGATACCAGGCCATTCCCCAACCGTGGGCATTCAGGCTGGTAATTACGTCGTTCAACCCATCCCCGTCCACATCATAGGCATACATCTGGGCGCCCCCGGGACCAGCGAATTCCACGCTGTAGTGCTTCCATTGTTCATCTAACTGATCGAGGCCGGGATTTTTCCACCATCCCTCTTTCTTCATGATATCTTCGAAACCATCGCCATCTATGTCACCGATACCAAAACCGTGGGTGAATTTTCCCCAATCATGTTGTTCGGAAATAGGAGTAAATGACCAGGGCCGTGTGGGATCCTCCGCATTTCGTTTTGCATATCCCAGGTATCCATTCGTATGAAATACCAGCTCAAATTGACCGTCACGGTCAAGATCATAAAATTGAGGGGACTCATTATCCACCTGTGGATGAATCAGGTGACGGGGCCAGTATCCATCGTTGTTACCGGGATTTTCATACCAGTACGCGGCCTCACCGGGAAAACCGACTTTAAGGATATCCTTGCGCCCGTCTCCGTTCACATCCTCTATATTCACAATAAAATTATCAGAATATTTATATGGATCGAACTCAACAGGTTCATAAAAAGCATGCCTGGTTTGAAAGTCGGGTCCTTCATACCAGTAGGGACCTGCGGCGACGTCAGGAATTCCATCCTGGTTGAGGTCGCCTATCCCCGCTCCCTCGGCATAAAAGGTGGAAGAGAGCTTAATTTTCTCAAATTCGTGTATCACATAGTCTTTATCCTGACCTTTCAATTGCTGGCACGATACAATTAAAAGAAAGCCGGCCGTAATGATCATTACAGCCAACATACTGATATATATATTCTTCATAGTTTTATCCCCTGAGTATTAGAAAATTACCTGGCCTGTCCAAAAATCAGGTCGAGTTCCTGTCGTGCCTGATCATATTGCCCCGTATTTGGCTTATCTTTCAGATCTTTTTCCACGTTTTCCAGTTTTTCCATCGCCTGGTCCGTACCGACAGCCGCAACCCGTTTAATGGTATAAGGAAGAATTGTCGGCAATTCCGACTCCATTGCCAAGTCAAGCGCGCGATCCATGTTCTTCTCGACAAGGGGCTCTGCGGCAAACCATGCCATCAATGGCAGATTATGATCTCCAGTATCCTCGGAATGGGTGTACAGACCTTCTAAAATCCCCCATCGTTTGGCCGGTTCCATGCGCTGGAGTGCCGACGTAATATACAGTCTGACCAGCGCAGAATTATCATTATAAGCCATATTTTCAAGTTTCTGAATCCCCTTTTCCGGAACATTTTCGTCTTCAGCAAGGAGTTGAATAGCCCAGCTTCTCATATATTCATTTTCATGATCTAGTAGATCGATATAATCCTGGTCCGTAAGGCCCTGTGTTACGTGCAGGCTCCAAAGCGCCCGCAGTTTTCGTGTAATATCCGGGTTTTGATTCAGGATTTCCTTAAGTGCATTATGAACCTGTTGGTCCGGGCCGCGTTCCTGTAAAATTCGCTGTGCGTGGCGTACATACCACTCATTGGGATGCAGCTGATATTCGACGAGCTCCAGGCTGGATTTCTCTTTAAGATTGACCTGCACATACTCATCCAGCTCATGACGGATATTGTAAATACGACCCAGCGATTTGTCGTGTACAGCGGGATTGGGGCTGTGACACTGGTTCTTGTCGTACCAGTCAATGGCATAGACTGACCCACCGGGCATATACCGGAAATCAAGCCATTGCGACCAGGAGTCGTGGGTTTTCAGAAAATCCTCGGCATGGGTAGCAGTGTATCCGGAACCTTTTCGCTCAATCTTGTCAGCATTGGTCCGGTAGCCATGTATATTGTTCATAAAGAGCATATTGTCATATTCCTCCGGCCAGTGCTCGGCTCCCTGGTAGAACATGGCTCCTGCATGAGCGTGACCTCCACCCGCAGAACCGGACCTGTGGTTACCGGCATGCGGACCGTTATCTCCCACCCAGTGTACATGGTCGGCAATATGCCCGATATCATCATAAATGTAATCATTAAAGTGTTCTCCGGCTTGCCGCAGGTACCGCCCGCCTTGAATAACATGATAGAGATGGGGAATGACGCAAGCTGTAATAAATGGATGTCCATATTTGTTAAAGTCTATTCCCCACGGATTGCTGGTACCGTATGCGAACACTTCAAATTCGTGCCTGGTGGGATGATAGCGCCAGACCCCGGCATTCAGTTTTAACCGTTCATCTTCGGGCGTGCCCGGCTTCCCTACTTTTGAATGCGTAAAGACGCCATGCGTTCCGTAGAGCCAGCCATCGGGCCCCCATCGAAAACTGTTAAGGGTTTCATGGGTATCTTCATACCCCCAGCCATCTAGCAGCACCTTCGGATCACCGGCCGGTTTATTTCCACTTTCATCGATCGGGATGTACAGAAATTCAGGTGCGGCCCCCACCCATACGCCTCCGTGTCCGATTTCAATACCGCTTACCAGGTTGAGTCCTTCAATAAAAACCGTGCGCTTGTCAAGCTTTCCATCGCCGGTCGTATCCTCAAAAATAAGGATACGATCTTCTCCCTCTCCTTCCGGAGCTTTTTCCGGATATGTGTGTGCCTCGGCTACCCACAAGCGCCCGCGATCGTCGATAGTGAAGGCGATCGGCCGAATCACATCAGGTTCAGATGCCGCCAGTTGCACGGAAAAGCCTTCCGGCAGTTCCATCTCTTTTGCCGCTTCCTCTCCGGAGAGACCCGCATTTTCAATCATGTCGCGCGGCGGAAGAATAACGATATCTTCAGGATTAAGTTCGTCTGGGAAATCGGGGCGGTTCGAGTAAAAACGGAAATCATCAAAACTGATATGTGCCCAAATATTATCGCCAATATACGGTATCTCAGACACTCCGGTTTCGTTATCGATCAGTTTAATGTAGATCTGCTCCCCCATCTGGTCCTGCAAATCGACGACAACCGGTCTGAGCCGCTGGTGATCATTGCCCGTTATCTGAAATATCACCTCGTCGGTTTCAGCATCAATAATCTCAACTCGCGTCTCCTGAAGAGCTCCGCCAGAGACCTTGAATGCGGCATAGGGATGTGTAACCTCAAATGAAGTAGATGTCAACGTACCCGTTTCAGTCGACTTCTTTGTCCCCCCGCTGCTTACATAAAATTGCCCGCTCGGATTGATGTTCATATCCTCTTCATAGACCTCAGTCGAACGATCGGAAGTGGGTTGCCCTTCAAACGCTTCGCCTTCTGCCGTCCAGTCATCCAGGGTCGCATACTCGAAATCGACATTAACCGGCTCGCCGTTTTTTTGCGGCAGAACTCCTTCGGCAACAACCTCGTCAGTAGAGGCTTCAATAATCTGAAACTCCCCCTCCATGCCTGCCTCCCGGTGTCCGGGAATACTGCAGTAGTATGTGTCATTTGACTTCGCAACAAACGTAATACTGGTCTCTGTTCCTTCTTCAATAATCGCTTCACTTTTCACGCCGAGCTCTTCCATGACGATATCGTGGGTAAGCGTCTCACCATTAACAATGGTTATGCGAACCGTCTCCCCCTTTTTAGCCTGGAGCACGGGATTCCTGATACCATCGATCGAACCACCGATTCCGGTATATCCCGTTATTACCGCCTCCAGGGTGTACTCCCGGTCTATCTCCGCAGTATCTGCGGTCTGAACCTGCTCAAATGTATTATTCAACCCATAACTTTGAGATAATAAAACAAACAAAAGCAGTAGTGTTGATATACTGTATCGGGACATATTGCAAAAAATAGTTTTCGTGGTAGTTCGTATCATACTTCAAAAGTTCAATGTTAATATAAGTACACAAGCTGGCAAGGGGACTCCTTTTCAACGCCAGGTTATTGTTTTGTATAAAGATAGTAAACACACCTCTCTTTAAAACTCCGCGTATGGGAGGAGCCACTCAACCATGATACAATTGAAAAACAGAATACCCTGTAACTTTTTTAGTATAAATTCACAGAATTTTCAGCGATTTTTCCCCTCTGTTAACAGGACATCCTCTTATCATCCAAAACCGGAGGAGATACCAGTATAATGTACTGCGTAAATCCTGTCCAAATTTTAGGTGACATCTTTATAAAGGGGTTTGTTATCATAATTTTTTTGCGTTCCAGGTTGCTAGTGTTATTACCACTAGATTCGTTAAGTAGCCAAACAGTTATTTGGGAGTACTACATCCCCCAAACCCCCCTTCAAAGGGGGAATTCTTGCATATTTTATGCTACTTACTTTACTATACTTTTTAAGTGGTGAGTACACTAGTAGTCCTTACTGCGGTGGAAACTTCGACTATCTTGCTTTATGCCCAATCACGATAGCTTTGAAGAGCGAGACAGGCTCTATTCAAGAGTCGTAAGTTCAAAGTCAGGATCCCGTTCAAGCTCTAAATTTTTGAACTGTATTTCAGATGGGCCAAACGCCTGGTGCAGTTGAAGAGCGATAATCCCCTTCCGTGCGATATACGGGTCGTCCAGATCGACACAGAGATTGCCGTTAACAGCCGTCCTTACTTTACTTCCCACGGCAACCACTTCATACTGGTTCCAGCCGTCCAGATCCGCATGTTGGTCACATTCTTCTTCCCAAAGCCACGCACGCCCCAGCTCCTCGTACAATTTTCCCCAGTATCCCTCCCCGATATCGGCCTGTGGACCGCGTACATGTCCACCGGGCAGGGCGGTACTTCTGAACTGCACGCCACTGTTCCCCTGGCCATCAATTATGCGCACGTCGAGAGTCAGGCGAAAATCCTGTACCTCGGTTGTACTGCGAAGGAACTGATTGTGCTCAATTTCCTGGAACTCACCGACAATCATGCCATCTTCGACCCGCCAATACTCCATATCTCCTTCCCATCCACTCAGGTCTTCTCCGTTGAAAAGAACATCGGTATTATTGGTATTATCGTTAGTATCAAGCTCGTCCGCACTTCTGGTTTCGGGGTCAGAACAGGCAAACACGATTAGAAGTACCGGCAGTAGAACATACAGTGTTTTCATAATCAATGATTTTTATGTTGATTGCATTTTTGGGTGAATAATCGAAGTTAGATCTCGAATTTATTTTGGGTTCCTTTCTTACCATTCCACAGTTACAGGCCGGGAATATCAACTACTCCAGTGTACGGATATAGGAGATCAGGTCGGCGATTTCCTGATCGGTATACCCTTCAATGAGTCCTTCCGGCATAAAGGAACGACCGCTGATAAACCCCTCGCTCTGTATCGATTCTTTTTCAACAAATACCGTGGCTCCTCCCATAAACGCGATGGTGGTCCCCTGTTCGTCCTGCTGAACCAGGTATCCCTCGATAATACTGCCATCCTTTTGGGTTACCCGGTAGACTTCATAACCGGTTTCCACCGCAGCATTCGGATCGATGAGAGCGGTAAACAGTGCTTCGGTATCGCGGTAGGCGGAACCATCCAGCGCAGGGGCTATATCTTGTCCCCTGCTGCCTACCGAGTGACAGGTCAGGCACGTTTGAAACAGTTTTTCACCGTTGCTGATATTTCCCTCTTTTTGTTCGACAATTTTCATATAACGATCCAGCTTTTGCTTAAACGCCTTCCGCTTTTTCTTCTCCCGCTGTTCCACGGCTTGCAGTAGATCTAAACTACGGGAATCTGACGGATTTCCATTGCTGATTCGCTCGGCGGTCGGCAGATCAAAGGCCTCCGTATCGATTCGGCCCCGCTCATACAGCCCCAGCAACAGGCTCGCTCCCTGGTCTGACGTGGAAAGTACAGATGTTAGTTCCTGCTTTTGACCGGTTCCCAGTTCGGAAATCCACGACTGTACCGCTTGAGAACCAACCTCGGCATCGGCTTTTACCATATTGTGCAGGGCATTGACCCGCGTATCAAAGTCGAGGGTTTCATTATTAAATATTTGTGTAAAAACGGCTTTATTTTCTTTGGGCTGATTTTCCAGCGCTGCGAGAGCAAGGTTCAGGGTTTCATCCGAGCTCTGGGTGTTGATTAGCGGTTCAATATCCCCGGAAAAGCCCTGCATACCGAAGCGACCGATGGCGTCCAGCGCCAGGTTGATCTCCGATTCATTCCCGCTTTGCAAGAGCTTTTGTACCGGAACTCTGAGCAGGCGAACCAGCTCCGGGGATTGAACGCGGGACTGGTTTTGCACGGCAAAATTCGTATATGTTTCTGCCTGATCCGGGTTATGAATAACCGGTGCAACCATATCAGCTATCTGCTTGTTATCCAGCATCTTTGTAATACTTATAAAAGTCGGTTCATTGAGCGTTTTCATATCAACCTGCGGCCACAACTCCAAAAATGCGGTTTCCCGTTGCTCTTCCGGCAGCGCCTGGCTTGCCCACAACAAGTTGCGTGGCGGCACGTCGCCGGCAGAAACAGAATCGAGGTAAGCTTGCAGCTCGCCAGGATACTGCTCCAGTGCCTTGCGAGCCAGGTATCGTTCAAAGGTTCGCTCGTATGAACCTCCCATTTCATTACCCGGTATGTCAGGCTTGCAGGCCTGCACGAGAATCCCGATCGTTGCCTGGTTGGCCGCATTGATGTTCGCCAGCGTGCGCAGTACCTGGGAGCGGACCATCGCGTTTTTGTCCTCAACGAGCCCGTTTAGCTGGGGGGCTACCTGCGCCGGGCCTAAAGAAAAGCTAGCCAGTGATCGCACGGCTTCGCGACGTAGATTGCCTGATGATGATTCCAGCAGGGAGGAAATAAGTTCCCCGTCATAATGATGAATCCCCTCCAGCGACCAAAGAGCGTGGATACGGGTAACCTCATCCCGGGATTGATCCGCGGCCAGGGCTACCAAATCATCGGCCAGCCGCGTGGTTTCTCCTCGGGGCCGGTCACTGATCTGATGCCAGGCCGCACGTTTTTCCCAGAGGTACGGCGATTTGAGGTGACCAACTAAATCTGCAGTCTTGACCTCATACAGGTTCGGGACTTCCCGTGGCTGCTGACTTTCGTGACACACGCGCCATATACGACCATGCGATTTATCCCGGTCCGGATGCGTGGTGGGAAGTTCGTTGTGAGAAATAATCTTGTTATACCAGTCGGCGATATACAGGCAACCATCCGGACCAAATTCCATATTAACCGGACGAAAAAACTCATCTTCCGAAGTCAAAAAATCCGGCAGGTGCTCGGCCGTAACGCTTCCATCAGGATTTCGGACAATTCTCACGGCATTGATGGTACTGGTAATGGGATTGGCCAGCAACGCCACATTATTCCACTTTTTGGGGAAGGAAACGCCTGAAGCATCATCGGCAAATGCCAGTCCCGAAATGCCGGTTCCTCCCACCCGAAACTCGTGCAGAGGCGGCATAAACGGCTGATATGGCCGCAAGCGATCATTCCCCAGGCCCGGGAATCCTGTTCCCGGCTCCATAGGGACAACCGAGTAACCCAAATCATTAGCTTCAGTCGCGTACCACTGCCCGTTGTGGCGGAGCTGAAAGCCCCAAATATTATTCAGGCCCGAACTTACCAATTTAATCTGTTTCCCATCCAGTGAAAATCGAACAATTTTACTATAGTCAATATCCAGCTGAACGTCACTTTTCACTGCCGAAACCTTTCCCTTGTTCAATCCCCCCTGGCTGAAGTGAATCCAGCCGCCGGGTCCCCTGACCAGCGTATGTGACATCGTGTGGGAGTCCGTAAAACCAAAACCGGTAAAGAGTGGATCACGCTCATCCGCCCTCCCGTCATTGTCGTTATCTTCAAGAAAAAACAGTTCCGAACCCTGGGCTACGTATGCCCCGTTTTTATAAGGAAGAATGCTTTGCGGGATAGCCAGCCCTGAAGCCCATTCCGCAACATCCGCCGTGCCCTCATTATTGAGATTGGAGAGGACCAAAATTTTATCCTCTCCCCTTATTTCCCCCTGGTAAAGATCCTGTATCCGTTTAAAACGTGGATCATTTTTTTGAGCTTCCGGATTTTCAATCAGTTCTTGCAGTTCATTCCACTGAATATCCTTCACCGGATCCAGCGGGTACATGCGCGCTGTCTGTGTCCAAAGCCGTCCGGCATCATCAAACGTCAGATCAATGGGATTGACAACACCCTCCTCTTCACTTGCCACCAGCTCGACAGTAAACCCATCCGGAACAGTAAATCCAGCCAATTCCTGCTGGGGAGTGAAGTTGGTATCCCGCGAAGAGTGCGTCTTTTGCGCAACCGTTGTGAATGGCAAGCTCATGCTCAAAACCAAAAATAAAGAAGCAAGATATTTCATCATTTCATTATTAAATAAATTCAACACTGTTTAATGAGTACCTGCGATCCCAAAGTAATAGCCCATACCAGCTAAACCCAGGAGTACAAGCGGGCCGTAGAAAAAACAGGTTAACCCAATATGATTTTTTAGACTTCCTGTGGCTCCCGTTTTTCCAGGCGTTCTACCTGGTACCCGCCTCTGCGCTGATCCTTTACGTACCACACGATGAAGACGATGCCTGCTATAAAGGGGATCGGGGCCACCCATCGAAAAGCCATCCGTCCGCCGTAGTTGTCGGCCGGGCGCAATACCGCCGAGGCCTGCGAAACAAGCTCTTGCTCCCGGGGCATCCCGGAATCGATCAGCGCCCGCAGGGCATTGCCGGTGGTATTGCCTTCAAATGCTCCGTGTTCATGGTAGTATGCCAGGGCCTGCCGGGTTTGCCTTAACACGTTACTGACGTCGGCTTCCCGGTACCCGAGGTCAGCCAGGGCCTGGGGGTCGCCGGCCGCCTGCTCGGCTTGTTGACGATAGGCGGGAAACCGCTCCTCCACCTCCTGCAGGATACGGACGGTCTGCTGCTCATCGAGGGCTTCCGGCAGGTAGCTGTCGGCAATTTCCCCCATAATGGCATTGGACCCGCCGCCACCAATGAATCCCATGCCAATCAGCAACACGATGCCCAGCGAGCCGGCCTTCGGAAACCGCTCGCTCATCAGCCCGATCATGTTGGGGACAAAAAAAGCGATGCCGATCGCAAACAGGGCCCCGGCAATCATCAATTGCGCGATCCCGGTCTCCACAAAACTAAACATCAGCAGTCCCACGAAGGTCAAAAAGGAGGCCCCCACCAGCATGCCGGTTGGAGAAAATTTCTCAACAAACGGTCCGGCAAACATCCGGAGGACAAACATCAACCCACTGACCCATACCAGCACCAGCATCCCGTGCAGCCCGGCCGCCTGCAGCACGTCGGGGATCCAGCGCATCGGTCCCATCTCCATGGCCAAGGTAAACATCATCAGCAGGATCAGTCCCAACACGTAAGGGTTGGAAAATGTATAGGAGAACATCTCCTTCACTGGAATGCCCGCACGAGCGGTCTCGGTCTGTGGAAACCGGCGCGGGAACAGCAGCCACCCGTAGATCAAAATCGGGATATAGACAAGAGCCATCTGGGCCGTCCAGTGGCCGACATTGACAATACCGATATCTCCAATTTGAGACATCCCCCATCCCATCAGTCCGCCCAGCACTAACCCGCCGGTGTAAAACCCGTGAAAATGATTTAGTTTCGTTGTTTTATTGTCAGGATACAAGGCCGCCGTCAGCGGATTGCCGGCTACCTCGATCATCCCGTTGCCAAAGCCCATTCCTATGGCCCCGGCAAACAGAATCCAAAAGGCCGAGGGGTCGCCGGCAAAAAAATAGGCCACCAAAAAAAGAGTTACCCCCGACAGGTGACCGATGAAGGCGCCCTTGGTAGCATTTTTTAACCCGATCTTTTCCAGAAACGGCCCGATCGCCAGCAGTGAAACCGACATGCCCCACAGGGCCGCCCCGCCGATATATCCCACATCGGCATTGGTCAATATAAATTCAGTCTTTAGCTGATTCAAAATATTACTTACCAATATAAACGAAAAGGCCGTCGGCACCAGTGCAAGACAGATGCCCGTAAATAGCTTCTTCCGTTCTATACCGTTTAATTCAGATTTTTCAGTACTCATATAAAATCGATTTTAGATCAAACGTACTTGTCCAATTAACATTTCTGGTTTTAATACTGCTTATTTTGATCAGCCAAAGCAGATCCAGGAAGTATTCTTCCTGGCAGTTTTTGTGTATGCCGCTTTTTTAGAATTCAAGGTAAAATCCCGACTGCTTTCATACCTCAAAATCGAACACCACTACCCGCTCCAATCGGGGCACAACGATATCCGCAACTCGTTCGTGCTCAGGGTGAGGCAGGTACTCGTCCCTGCTCTCCGGGCTGTCAAACGTCATGATAAACCCGTGGGTAAACCCATCATTGAGCCCTTCGGGACTATCATACGGACCGTATTCCATATTTTGGAGCCCAGGAATTTTTCCGACCATTCCCATCATTTCGGTGAAACATTCCTCGATTTGTTCGTCCGTTATTTCGTTTTTAAAGTCAAACATCCCGTAGTGTCTTACCATAATCTAACTATTTGTTAATATTAGGCTTGCAAACTTGTATTAGATTTTTCCTTGTGGCTTCTGATATTTTCCAGGAGTTTTTCGGCACACGCCCGCGCAAACCGGGAACTATTGATCTCTTCATCAAACTCCTGTACCTCTACCTCTGCTTTATCACGAATACTGTCAAACAGCGCTTTATCGGCTTCCGGATCGTAAAAGGGCTGATCCTTGCCGTTTATTTCACTCAGGGCCCGGTGGGGAACCATGATCGTAATCTTCCCCTCATGCCGGTTGGCTTTTCCCGCCAGTATTGCACCCAGCTCTCTGCATTCTTCAGGAGTGGTCCGCATAAGGGTTACCTGTGGATTGTGAATGTAGAAGGTACGATCAGAAAATTTGGATGGAACCGAATCCTTTTCCCCGAAATTGACCATGTCAAGACAACCGGGAGCTACAACCGCAGGAATCGCCCTGTCGGCGGCCGCATTCATCCGATCGGGACCCGCACTGAGAATTCCGCCCACCAGCTCATCGGCCAATTCGGTGGTTGTTATGTCCAGGACGCCATCCACCATCCCACTTTCGATAAGCGATTCCATTGCACGTCCACCTGTGCCGGTAGCTGCAAATACCAGCACCTCGTAACCGGCATCTTCAAGCACCTTTCTGGCTTCGGAAATACATTTGGTTGTGTTCCCAAACATACTGGCCACAATCAGCGGACGTGAAGCGCTGTCTTTAACATCTGTTTCAACCATTCCACAAATGGCCCCGGCCGCCCGGGAAAATATCAGCCGTGACAATCGGTTTAGGCCGGATACATCCGCAATACTGGGGATCATGACAATATCCTTGGTCCCCAGGTAACCGGAGGTATCCCCTGCTGCCAGGGTTGAGACCATCACCTTCGGAAAGCCAATGGGGAGTGCCCGCATGGCCGCTGTTGCGATGGCCGTACCGCCGCCGCCACCCAGGGAGATAATGCCGTCAACCTTCCCTTCGGATGCCAGCTCGGAGATAAGCTTTGGCGCTGCCATGCTCATTGCAGAGACACATTCGCCCCTGTCTTGTCGATCGAGTAAAGGGGACAACTCCACTTCACCTGCCGCGGCTACTTCTTCCCGGGTGATATCAGGGACAACGGTCGGCTCCCCGCCAGTTCCTGCGTCAATCAACAGTGTGTCATGTCCGCGGGAATGTATGATATCTGCAAGAAAGGCGTGCTCCTCACCCTTGGTATCAAGTGTGCCTAAAACTGCAATTGTGGCCATTCTATAAAGTTTTTAATAGCTGGAATTCTTCTACAATGTTTTGCTACTGCTAGTCCGGGCTATACACCAGATAATTTGGTTGTGGCCGGGTGAATTCGAATCATTCATGTTCTATTAATAATACACCTGTCTTATAAACCGGTATACATTACAGTAATAGTATTCATCACCAGCTGCTTTAAATTTTGCTTCATAATCAAGTTGTAAGGAATACCCCCACGGGTATTCCCTACAATCAATCTTAAATGTATATGTACTGGTTTTATTAGCTACAGTAAATGATTACCTACTACCATCCGGTATTTTGCTCGTAAGTACCTTCACTAAAATCGATCTGCTGTTGAGGTATCGGGAGATACTCATCCCTTCCTTCAGTGAACTGGGCTGTCTGCAAAATAGGTACCCGCTCTTTTTCTACATCAAAGTAGTTATTCAACGTTTCGGCTGCGATACCCCAGCGAACCAGGTCAAAGAAGCGAACCCCTTCCATCGCAAATTCCAGGCGACGCTCCCACTGCAGCGCTTTCATTGCATTTTCCTGTGTCCAGTTGATATTGACACCGTCCACATAGGGTTCAATGTTGTAGTTGGATACGTAATCTCCATTTTCATACCTAAGCCGATCGCGGGAATTGTTGGCCCGTTCGCGTATATCGTTGATAATCGGCAGTGCCTCACCCTGTCTGCCTAGCTGAATTAATGCCTCCGCTTTCCACAGCAGTACATCTGCATATCGTATGATCGTATTATTTTTTGTACTGGTGGGATAGGCATATCCTTTGGGTACAGCCAGACAGGGACAGTCTAGCTGTTGTATCTCTTTCATTGTTGAAAAGGGTCCGTATACCTGAGGGGCCCGGGTATAGGAGGAATCATAGATCACATCAGATTGATATTTAAAAATATGCTTTGGCACATGCACCGTATGATCCAGCCGCGGATCAAATGTATTTTCATGAAAGTCTGCTGAATCAACCATAACCTCATCATTGAAGGAGTCGAACATCGGTATTCCATCAGCGTTGGTCCGGAACGAATTGACCAGGTTGAAGCTGGGGAGGTGGAACCAGCAGCAGCCAAATTCCGGGTTCATGGTCCAATTAAGTGCATTCGCCATATCAATACGACCAATGGGTGTGCCATCATCCTTCGATCGCTGTATGGAAAACAGGATCTCCTCTCCATTTTCCCACTCCCACAAAAAGTTTTGGGCAATGTCATCAAACAAAGAATATTGACCAGAGTTGATAACCTCGTTTGTCAGGTCAACTACTTCCTGAAGCCGGTCTTGGTTGATGTTTGTTACCTGGTGCTGCTCATCTTTTTCGTAGGCCTGGTACAGGCGCAGTTTTGCCAGGTATGCCTGGGCAACCGGTTTATTGGGTCTGCCAACATCCTCCTGGGTCTGGGGCAGATTATCCACGGCAAACTGGAAGTCCTCCGCTATCTTATCCCACAACTCCTGGCTGGTGTATTCAACGTTTGATACAAATTTCAGGCTGTCAGAAGGGATATCTTCATGGATATACGGTACCCGTTTAAACATGCGTTTGAGCAGAAAATGACCATGAGCGCGGATAAAGTGCATTTCAGCCAAGCGTTCAGTTTTATTCGGATAGCTTCCCTCATCTATCCCCTTTACAGCATTCATGGCCTCATTTGCCCGTTGTATCATACGGTAGATATTAAACCATACCCCGTCTGCCTTACTTTGATCGGGCCTGATTGTTGAAAATATTTCATAATTGTGATACCCGCTTTGATCCGCAGGCCCCGCTCCTCCTTTGTACGAATTATCAGAACGGACGCTGCCCCAGGGCCAGTTATTGGTAAATGGAGCAACCCAGTGATCATTTGCCATACCTGCGTATGCGGCATTGACAAGTCCTTCAACGCTTTCCGGTCCCTGCAGATCAGCTTCACTCACCACCCCTTTGGGCTGATAGCTTGTAAAATCCTCGCACGATATCCCGAAAGCGAATACTAATAAGATTGCTAGAATAATATTTAAACCCTTCATAATGCTATATTTTTTTGGTGTTACAGATAAAGTAAATCTATTCATGATGCTTAAAACGAGAGGTCAAGCCCCACCGTCAGCTGGAGCGGTATAGGGAATCCCAAACCCGGATCTTCCGGGTCTGGCCCGACAAACGCATCATCTCCGCTGGTATCTTTTAACGTCCAGATATTTTGTCCGGTAAGGAAGAGTCTTGCATTGCTTAGCCCCAAAATGCTGGGAGGGGTGTAGCCAAGGGTAATTTGTCTTAGCTTCAGGTAAGAACCATTTCGCACCCAGTATGTTGAATAACGTCCGCCGCCACCGGCACCGCCCCCCTCATCATTATTGTCAACTCCCGTAGGAGCAGGTACGTTAGTGTCCCTTCGATTAGGTTTCCAACCTTTGTATAACAATTCTTTTCCGAAGTTGGACCCATTCCAAAATGAGGAGAAGTGCTGATAAACCAGCTGGCTGTTGTTGACATCTCGTCCCAGTACACCCTGGAAAAACACGCGCAAGTCAAAACCTTTGTAAGATCCCTGCAAATTCAACCCGAACTCATAATCAGGGGCATCCACACCAATATATTGTTGATCCAGCGAGGTAATTTGACCGTCACCATTCAGATCTCTGAATTTCAACCGGCCGGGGGCTGCACCACTTTGGTCAGCATGTTGATCTACCTCTTCCTGACTGTCAAAAAGGCCGTCATTGACGTAGCCAAAGAATGAGTTTACGGACTCGCCCAGAATATTCTTCTCCGAGTTTCCGGGATAAGAGTCAACAACCTCAGGAGGCAAATCCGTTATTTCATCACTATAATGCCCCACATTTCCTGCGACAGAATAGTTAAAAGACCCTGACTGACCCCGGTAATTCAGTTCAAGCTCCAGACCGCTTGTTCGCATGGAAGCACCATTTTCCCACCGGGATCCTCCTTCACCACGGGTGGCTATATAGGCAGGCTGGATAAGAATGTCAGAGGTATTTCTAACGAAATAGTCGAATGATCCGGTCAGTCTGTCATCAAACAGTCCAAAATCAACTCCTATATTTCGTTCTTCAGACTCTTCCCATCTCAGACTTTGATTCCCTGTTTGGGTCCGAACAAAACCAGAAGGGAGTAATCCTGTATCATTACCCTCGATATCATAGGCCGTTGCCTGGGGGGTTCCGTTAAAGGCGATGGCCTCATCTCCATAAAAGGCTTCATACTCGGTAAAACGGGCATTGTTCGCAATTTCCTGGTTCCCGGTAATACCATAAGAAGCCCTGATTTTGAAATTAGATAAAAAGGAAAGGTTCTCAGCTACAAACGGCTCTTCTGTCAGTCTCCATCCAACCGATGCGGCTGGAAATGTACCAAATCTATTTTCACGGCCAAACCTTGATGAGCCGTCGCGTCGTATCGTGACAGATGCAAGATATTTGCTACGGAAGGAGTAATCGAACTTCCCAAAAAATGAAAGCAGGGAATAGCCCGTATTGTATCCACTTACATTTGACGACCCAGTCCCGGCATTTTCGATAAAGTAGTCAAGAGTTTCTAACGCGAAATCATCTTGAGTGATGCTGTTTTGTGAAAACGTATTCCTGAAGGCTTCCGTACCAACCAAAAAAGTGGTTTCATGCTGTTCAAAATCGAGCTGATATTCTGCCGTAGCATTGAAATTCCAGTTTACATCTGTTCCCTTTGTTCTGTTCAGGGAATTTATATCACGGGACAGAAATCCTGTTTGATAGGTTCGCTGAATATCCCGGAATTCATTTGCCCCGTAATCAAGTCCCAACCTGGTATTCAGTGAAAGCCGGTCCTCCAGCAGGTTTAAGCGAGCGTAAATATCTCCAAAAAGATTTAGGTTTTGATCCCTGTCCCACTTGTTATGATCCAGTAGCCGAACCGGGTTTTGCCGGTCATCAAAGCCGGCGCCGGGTGGTCCTGCATATCCCCCGTCGGTCGTCTTGACCGGCAAAATGGGCATTGCAATTTGTGCCAGTCCCACGACACTTCCCTGAAACCCGTTAAACGCATCTTGCGTGATGGAAAAGTTCTCTCCAACGCGCAGGTCGCCATCAAGGAAATCCTGGTGAGAATTTATTCTGGCCGTTATTTTCTCATAGTCTTGAAATTTCAGGATGTAATCGTTTGTCAAATACCTGAGCGAAAGTCGCACAGAAGAGGATTCGGTACCCGTTGACATTGAAAGCTGGTGTTCCATCACATTGCCCGTCTCCGATATTGCATCGAACCAGTCGGTATCGGAAGATGGCATTCCCGGGCCAATTTCCTCGGGCCACGAGACATCGTAAAGCACTGCGTCTCCCCACCGGTCTAATCCCTCTGCATCGGGCCCGGCGTTGGCGTCATAGTCATAACTATATATTGCAGTCGGGGGTGGAGTACCGTCATTCATTGCGGCCAACCACAATATCCGAGCCTGTTCTTCGGTATTTGCCATATTCAGGCCGGTTGTATATCGGGAATTAGTATACTTGCCGCTGTAATCTACCTGGAAAGATCCCTGATCGGCTTTTTTTGTAGTTATCAGTATTACCCCATTCGATGCCCGGGCCCCGTAAATTGACGAAGCGGCGGCATCTTTCAACACGCGCATTGATTCAATGTCATCCGGATTTAACTGCTGTGGTGCATAGGATTTAGTGGGAACTCCATCAATCACATAGAGAGGATCATTATTATTGAGTGTACTCACTCCACGTATCCTGACGGTAGCCCCGCCACTGGGGTCACCACTTGTTTCAACATACACACCAGCGGTTTGCCCCTGTAGTGCTTTAACCGGATCAGTCGTTTGCGCATCCTCCAATTCCGACATATCCACACTCGCACCTGCTCCTGTCACGGTTGCTTCTTCCTGGATTTGATAGCCACTCACAACAATTTCCTGACCAGAGATAGCTTGTGGCTGCATCGCAACCGCAAGGGCTGTCTGTCCATTAATCGGTACTTCGCGCGTCTGGTAACCGATAAAGGAGAATATCAATGTATCCTGCAACGACGGGACACTTAACTCAAAATCTCCTTCCACATCAGTTGAGGTACCCGTGCTGGTCCCTTTTACAAGTATGTTCACCCCCGGCATTGATTCTCCGGTAGTGGCATCCGTTACCTGTCCGCTGACGGTCTCCAGTTTTTTGTAATCTATATTTCTGCTCTCCTCTCTACTCATAATAACAAGGTGCTGATTGGGAGAAACCGCGAACCGCAGCCCGGTTCCCTCCAGCACACGCCAGAGAACATTGTTTACCGTCAATTGATCTACCTTGATTGTCAGCTTGTTATCAACAGGCACAATACTCGTACTGTATGACAATTTAAGACCGGCCTTTTCAGCGACTGTCAGCAGAGCTTCTTCCAATGTTGACTTTTTAAGATCTACCGAAATAATCTTGTTAAGAACGGAAGCCGCCTTAACATTTTTCTCAATATGCATGTCACCATTCTGCTCCTCAGCACTGGCCATCTGCCTGCTATCCTGTGATGACGCCGGTAATGCAATCAATACCATTACCAAACCTAATGAGAGCACCCTCGCGATCGATGCTGTCAAGTTGTTGTATCCATCCCAATTCATCATTAATCCTCTATTTAGTTAATATTACTACTGGCTTGTCTTGCTAACTGCCATTTAATCATCCCCAATTGATATCCGGGCTTCCCGTCCAGTTCCCCCGCGCATCCCCCCGGAAAACCATTCGGTCCCCGGGAGGCGGCAGGGTTCAGGGAGGGGATCTCAAGGAAACCTCAATACCCGGTGGAGCACAGTATCTTTACCGATAATGAAACCGCAGGTTTTCTTAACATCCCTTCAGCTGGTTGGACTATATCCAGAATCCCGTTTCATTCAATTATTTCCACACTTATTCCCGCCTCTACCCTTGTATACAATTAAAAAGCCAGCTACCCTGTAAGAGGTTTTTAATTTTTAAGGTTTTTGATCTACACACGGTACTATTCAGGTGATCAGGATTGAAGTGGGACATGAATAATAGAGAAGTGCCAAACGGAATTTTCAGGAAGGAATATTGCTGCAACAGGAGCCAACCTGTATTTCCCAGGTAACTGTAAAAAAACGGAAATACCAATTAAGATAGGGCTTCCCGCAGGAGTTTGAGGGCCCGGCTCATCTGCGATTCGACCGTCTTCGGGGAGATATCCAGCAGCCCGGCAATCTCGCGGTAGGTCAA
>NZ_JBINJE010000051.1:0-15158 GCF_043951955.1 Halalkalibaculum sp. DA384
ATCCAGCCGGTGGCGATGGAAGAGGGGCTTCGATTTGCGATCCGCGAGGGCGGGCGCACCGTCGGGGCCGGCGTGGTTAGCAAAATTATTGAATAACTCTAAAAGAGTAGGAATTATATAGTGGCTACTCAGCAAAAGATCCGAATAAAGTTAAAGTCGTACGATCACAATCTGATCGATAAATCGGCGGAAAAGATTATCCAGACTGTAAAGTCAACAGGAGCAGTGGTGTCGGGACCGATACCACTGCCGACCAAGAAAAACATCATTACGGTCAACCGGTCTGTCCACGTGAATAAAAAATCTCGTGAACAGTTTGAATATCGCTCGCACAAGCGACTGATCGATATTCTTTCCACCGGCTCTCAAACCGTTGATGCATTGATGAAGCTGGAGTTGCCTTCCGGTGTGGATGTAGAAATTAAAGTGTAAACGCCTAGATAGATAACACAATGAGTGGTTTAATAGGTAAAAAAGTAGGAATGACCAATATGTATGATGAGAACGGCAGAAACTTCGCCGTTACCGTCATTGAGGTTGACCCTTGTGTTGTTACCCAGATTAAAACAGAAGAGAACGATGGGTACAAGGCATTGCAGCTTGCTGCGTTTGATAAGAAGGAAAAAAGCGTCAGCCAGCAGGTATTGGGCCATTTCCGGAAAGCGGGGGCCTCTCCAAAGAAATATGTAAAAGAGTTCAGGGATTTCGATACAGAAGGATTTGAACTTGGGGATACCCTTAAGATCGAGGATGTTTTTACTGTTGGCGATAGTGTTGATGTTGTAGGGATTTCCAAGGGCCGGGGTTTTACCGGCGTTGTCAAACGGCACGGATTCTCCGGGGTTGGAGAAGCTACCCACGGGCAGCATGACCGGCAGCGACATCCGGGTTCAATCGGTCAGGCATCCGATCCCGCTCGCGTGTTCAAGGGAATAAAGATGGCCGGTCGGTCGGGAAATAACCGAACAAAGATCAAGAACTTAACCATTGCCAAGATTCTGCCTGAATCTAATATGATGCTGGTCACGGGTTCTGTTCCCGGACCCAACGGGAGAATCGTTGAAATTTATAACCGATAGTAACAGATCGACCAAATGAAATTATCAGTATTCAATAAAGACGGAGAGCAGGGCAGCGGAGAGGTTAACCTGCGGGATTCGATTTTTGGCATTGAGCCGAATGAAACCGTCGTATATGAAGATGTGCGTCGATATCTGGCTCATCAGCGCCAGGGTACCTCAAATACCAAGGAGCGCGCTCAGGTGCGTGGCGGTGGTCGCAAACCGTACAGGCAGAAGGGTACGGGAATGGCGCGGCGTGGTTCAATCCGTTCTCCCCTGTTGAAGGGTGGGGGAACCGTGCATGGACCCAGTCCACGTTCTTATGAGGTCAAGATGACTAAAAAGATGCGGCGACTGGCCAGAAAGTCGGCCTTGTCCCAGAAAGCCTCGGAAGAGGGCATCCGGGTTGTGGAGAGCTTTGATCTGGAAGAGCCCAAAACCCGAAAGGTTGCGGATCTTATTTCTGCACTGGAATTGAAGGGTAAAAAAATATTGATACTAACTGCGGATACGAATCTGAATCTCTTCAAGTCGGCCCGCAATATCCCGGAAGTGGAAGTGCTTGAGGCAGACAAACCCACGACCTACCAGATTATGTACGCCGATACGTTAGTAATAGAAGAAGGAGCGGTTGAAAAATTGCAAGAATCTGTTGAACCAACAGCCAATAAGGAGGCTGCCGAATGAAAGACGTACTTAAACAACCTTATATAACCGAAAAGTCTACCAAGGATCAGTTCGACGGTAAATATGCTTTTGTTGTTGACAAGTATGCATCAAAGAGTGATATCAAGCGAGCTGTAGAGCAGCGATATCCTGATGTCAAGGTAGGCAAGATCAACACCATGATAATGCCTTCCAAACCCAAAGGTCGCTTCACTCGAAGTGGATATGTAGAAGGACGTTCAAAAGTTTGGAAAAAAGCTATTGTGACGTTGAAGGAAGGCGAAATTGACTTTTTTAGTGAAATTTAAGACAGCCCAGATTCATGCCAAATAAGAAAATAAAACCAAATACGCCAGGCACCCGGCACCGGAATGCGCCTGTGCTCGATGACATCACGGTAAGCAAACCCGGGCTGAAACGCCTGGTGAAAGGTATAAAGCGCAGCAGCGGCCGTAACAAGCAAGGTCGAATGACTTCGCGCCATCGGGGTGGCGGCCATAAACGGCGCTACCGCCAAATCGATTTTAAACGTGATAAAATCGATATACCGGCAAAAGTGCAGACTATTGAATATGATCCGAATCGTTCGGCACGTATTGCGTTGCTGGCATATGCGGATGGCGAAAAGCGGTATATTATTGCGCCACAGGGTGTTGAGGTCGGTCAGACCGTCATAAGCGGAGAGAATGTAGAGCCCGATGTGGGTAATGCACTTCCGATGAAAAATATGCCACCGGGTACATTTATTTACAACATTGAACTCCATCCCGGCCAGGGCGGGCAGTTGTGCCGGAGTGCAGGAACACAGGCACAGATGGTGGCGAAGTCTGATCGTTACGTCACGGTCAAGCTACCGTCGGGCGAAGTTCGTATGATCCTTGGCACATGTTATGCCACGGTTGGAACGACCAGCAATCCTGATCATTTTAATGCTACGCTCGGCAAGGCTGGACGAAACCGCTGGAAAGGCAAGCGGCCTCAAACCCGCGGGGTGGCAATGAACCCGATTGATCACCCGATGGGTGGTGGAGAAGGCAAGGCCTCCGGTGGCCATCCGAGATCTCCTTGGGGTCAATCCTCAAAAGGGAAGAAGACCCGTAAACGCAAGAAGCTTTCTGATCGGTACATCGTACGAAGCCGTAAGAAATCCAAGAATAAGAGATAAGAACCATGCCCAGATCACTACGCAAAGGACCTTACGTATACTACAAGCTGCAGCGAAAAGTTGATGAAATGAATGAAAGCGGCAAGAAGAAGGTCATCAAGACCTGGTCGCGCAGCTCAATGATCACACCAGATTTTGTGGGATTGACATTTGCTGTACACAACGGTAAGCAGTTTATACCGGTGTACGTTTCTGATAACATGGTAGGACACAAGCTAGGCGAATTTGCACCTACCCGCACATTCCGGGGACATCCGGTCAAAAAAGCAGAAAAAGCAGTTAAACGATAGGATTTAAACAATGGCCGAAGACACAAACATCGAAGCACGCGCAGTACAGAAGTACCTGCGGAAATCACCCCGGAAAGTACGATTGGTTGTAGATGCCGTCCGTGGTGAAAACGTGGCAAAAGCATTGAAGAAGCTTGAATTTATAAAGAAGGCAGCTTCTCCGCATGTTGCCAAAGTCATTAAATCTGCTGCAGCCAACGCACGGGATAAATTCCAGGAGATACGTCCCGAGAATAATGAGCTGTACATTAAGGAGATTTATGTTGATGAAGGGCCAACGCTGAAACGCATTCAGCCGGCACCGATGGGGCGGGCTCATCAAATACGTAAAAGGATGAGCCATATTACGGTGGTTGTTGGCACCAAAGAAGAAGAATTGATTAACGAATAAAGACAGGAAATACCTTGGGACAAAAAACACATCCAGTAGGTTTACGGCTCGGTATTATTCGCGGTTGGGATTCCAACTGGTATTCTGAAGAGAATGAGCCGGAAATTCTATACGAAGACACAAAGTTACGTGAGTATCTTCATACGCGACTACGCAATGGAGGTTTGGCACGCGTAATTATTGAGCGAACTCCTAAACGGATTCTTCTTACGCTAAAAACCAGCCGTCCGGGAGTGATTATCGGTAAGGGTGGCGAACAGATTGAACTTCTTCGGGAGGAGCTGAAAGCGATTACCAACAAGGAAGTACAGATTAATGTAAGTGAGATTAAGCGGCCGGAGACAGACGCCAGTCTGGTTGCCCAGAATATTGCGCAACAACTGGAAGCCCGAATCTCTTTCCGGCGGGCGATGAAAACAGCAATATCATCGGCCATGCGTATGGGTGCCGAGGGAATCAAGATTCGATGCGCAGGCCGGCTTGGCGGCGCAGAGATGGCACGCACCGAGCAATACAAAGAGGGTCGTATTCCCCTGCACACGCTTCGTGCCGATATCGATTATCACAAGTCAACGGCAAATACGATCTACGGATCTATTGGAGTGACGGTTTGGATCTTTAAGGGAGAAATCCTGGGTGATATTGAGCTGACTCCTGGTGATGCTCATGAGCAACAGGAGCAGCAATCGCGATCTCGCCGCGGAGGAGGCAAACGCCGCTCCAGACGCAACAGGCGTAGAAGAAGTAATAACTAGGAATTGACCAGAAATCAGAGTTATGTTAGAACCAAAGCAGGTAAAACGGCGCCGACAACACCGCAGAAGCCTAAAAGGGAATGCCCAGCGGGGGCATACGCTCGCATTCGGCGACTTCGGGCTGAAAGCGCTCGAATCTAAATATGTTACTTCGAGGCAGATAGAATCCTGTCGTATCACCATTGCGCGAACGCTACAGCGCGACGGGCAAACATGGATTCGGATCTTTCCCGATATGCCCAAGACGGCTCAGCCCGCTGAAACACGCATGGGTAAGGGCAAGGGCGCGGTTGAGAAATATGTAGCCGTGGTAAAACCGGGACGAATATTGTTTGAGATAACGGGGGTTTCTGAAGCACGGGCTCATGAAGCATTTCGCCGGGCTTCTCACAAACTTCCCATCAAAACGAAATTTATTGTTCGCCGAGATTACGACGGACCTTAATTAAAAAGATTGTATTGAGTATGAAAGCACATGAAATGAGAGATCTGACTGTGACGGAGCTCAAGGCTCGTCTAAGTGATGAGCAGGAAGCACTTAAGGACATGGAGTTTAACAAAGCTGTTGCAGGGCAACTCGAAAACCCGGCACGGATCAGGATGACCAGGCGTGAAATTGCCCGCTTAAAAACGGTTATTCATGAAATGGAAAATGACGAATCCCGATCAGAAGATACTGAGTAAGGAAGAGATTTATGGCACAGACAGAACGAGCACAACGAAGAGAACGAACCGGTCGCGTTGTAAGCGACAGTATGGATAAAAGTATCACGGTAGCCGTCGATCGTCAGGTGAAACACCCTATTTACGGGAAATTTATCACTAAAACGACGAAATATATGGCCCATGATGAAAGCAATGAAGCCAAGGTTGGCGACAAGGTGCATATTATGTCGACACGACCGCTTTCAAAACGAAAAACCTGGCGTCTGGTAGAAATTCTTGAACGCGCCAAATAAACTAACAGGTTGAACTGATTGCTCTGAATAGGTGGTCATGCTATTTATTCAGCTTAAAAATATTTCTTAGGAAGCAACGATGGTACAGATTCAAACAGTATTAAATGTAGCTGACAACAGCGGTGCCCGAAAACTGCAGTGTATCAAGGTTTTGGGGGATTCCCGCAAGAGATATGCCCGCGTGGGCGATCTGATTTCATGCTCTGTGAAAACAGCCATACCCGGCGGTAATGTCAAGAAAGGAGAGGTTGTGAATGCTGTTGTCGTTCGTACAAAGAAAGAGCTCAGAAGACGTGACGGCAGCTACATTAAATTTGATGAGAATGCAGCAGTTATTATTAACAAGGAGAATGAACCGGTCGGTACACGGATATTTGGTCCGGTAGCCCGGGAACTTCGAGAACGCAACTTTATGCGTATCGTTTCACTTGCTCCTGAAGTACTTTAAAAATTTGTTCAATTATGCCTAGCAAAAAAAAGAAATTACATGTCAAAAAGGGTGATGATGTTAAAGTCATTGCCGGCAATGACAAGGGTAAAGAAGGCCGCGTGTTGGCTGTTTTCCCGAAAAAAGATCGTGTACTTGTTGAGGGAATCAATATGCGGGTACATCACGACAAACCCAGTCAGCAAAATCCACAGGGTGGACGCATTGAGCGGGAATCCCCGATTCACATATCGAATGTGATGGTAATTGACCCCAATTCGGGAGAACCCACCCGGATCGGCCGAAAACGGATTGAGGAAGATGGCGGCGGTCGCTGGGTCCGATACGCAAAGACGACTGGAGAAATCATTGACAACTAAGAGTGTTAGATAGTAATGGCAGAAGCAAGATTACAAACTGTATACAAAGAAGAAATTATACCGAAGCTCAAGGAAGATTTTGGGTACGAAAATATTATGGCTGTACCCAAGCTCGTGAAGATCGTAGTTAACTCGGGCGTAGGGGATGCTGTTGAGAATGAAAAAGTGCTCGATACCGTTGTTGATAACGTAGCGAAAATAACGGGACAGCAACCGGTAAAAACACGCTCAAAGAAATCGATCTCTAACTTTAAACTCCGCCAGGGAATGCCGATAGGCTGCAAGGTAACGCTGCGCAAACGTATAATGTTTGAGTTCCTGGATCGCCTTATTAACCTTGCATTACCGCGAACACGCGATTTTCAGGGCGTTCCCGACAAGAGTTTTGACGGGAGAGGCAACTATACCCTCGGTATCAGGGAACATACGATATTCCCCGAAATTAACACCGATAATGTGGACAAGGTGCACGGGTTGGATATCACCTTTGTAACCACCGCCGAGACGGATGAGGAAGCATACGCCCTGTTGAAAGGGTTTGGAATGCCTTTTGTCAAACGAAATTAAATTCTAAAGCATCCTAATATTATGGCAAAAAAAGCTTGGATAGCTCGCAACAAGAAGCGTAAAGAACTTTACGAGAAGTATAAAGACAAGCGTGAAAAGCTGAAGGAAGAGGGAAAATGGGAGGAGCTGCAAAAGCTGCCCCGGAACTCAAGCCCCACGCGACAAAACAACCGTTGCAGCTTAACGGGACGTTCACGCGGATTTATTCGCAAATATGGTATCTCACGGATTAAGTTCCGAGAATTGGCCCTCGATGGCAAGATACCTGGTGTACGAAAGGCAAGTTGGTAACACAGTCTAATTTAGAAATTTATGTCTGATCCAGTAGCAGATTATTTAGCAAGAATACGCAATGCACAGCAGTCCGGGCATCGTCGGGTAGACATTCCCGCCTCGAAACTGAAGCGTGCAATTACTAAGATCCTTTTAGATAAAGGATACATTCAGAGATACATTAATATTGATGACGGGAAACAGGGGTTGTTACGACTGTTTCTGAAGTATGATCCCTACGGTCAACCGGTTATCAAAAATATGAAGCGGATTTCCAAGCCGGGACTTCGCAATTACACCGATGCTGACAGTATCCCCCGGGCTTTGAACGGGCTGGGCGTGGTTATACTGTCCACTTCGCGGGGCGTTATGACCGACAAGGAAGCCCGCAAACTGCATGTTGGTGGTGAAATACTCTGCTCTGTTTATTAATCAATAAAGTTGAAGCACTATGTCACGTATCGGACAACAACCGATTTCATTACAAGACAATATTGAATTCAGCATTAATGCCGATAATGTTGTAACCATTAAAGGCAAAAAGGGTAGCGACTCGGTAAAGGTCGATCCCAGTATTAATGTTGAAAAACAGGATGATGAAATTATCGTTACCCGTAGCTCCGAAGCCAAGGAAATACGATCGCTGCACGGGTTATACCGTTCACTGATCAGCAATATTATTACCGGAGTGACGGAAGGGTATCAAAAGAAACTAGAGATTATTGGTGTTGGCTACCGGGCCGCCTATAACGGTGGGGTACTGGAATTGACCCTGGGATTTTCGCATCCCATCTATTTTGTTCCCCCGGATGGTATCGATATTGAAGTAGATACCAAAACCAAGAAAAATCCGATAATCATCGTATCTGGAATTAATAAAGAACTGGTCGGTCAGGTATCAGCCAAGATTCGATCCCTTCGTCCGCCTGAGCCCTACAAAGGTAAGGGTATACGTTATGTAGACGAATGGGTTCGACGAAAAGCTGGTAAATCTGCCGCGAAAGGTGCATAGAAACTGAACGATGGATAAGAACAAGAAAAAAACTGAACGTCGAAACAAAATACGTCGCCGTATTAGATCTACAATCCGTGGAACGGCGGAACGTCCCCGATTGAGTGTATATAAAAGCAACAAACATGTGTACGCTCAGTTGATCGATGACCTCTCAGAGGTTACCCTTGCGGCTTCTTCAACCAAAAGCAAAGAGCTGAAAGTCGAGCTTGAGGATAAAACAAAATCTGAAGGGGCCAGAGTTGTAGGAGAGCACCTGGCAAAGATTGCCAGGGATAAAGGAGTAGAAAAAGTGGTCTTCGACCGGAGCGGGTATAAATACCACGGCGTAATCAAATCGCTGGCTGAAGGAGCACGAGAAGCAGGTTTAGACTTTTAAAAAGGATTTATCATTATGCCAAAGAAGATTAAAAAACGACATAATATTAACCCGGCTAATCTGAATCTGGAAGAGAAGCTGGTCCATATTAACCGTGTTTCCAAAGTGGTGAAAGGCGGGCGCCGGTTCAGCTTCAATGCCATTGTTGTGGTAGGTAACAAGGATGGCGTGGTAGGGCACGGATTGGGCAAGGCCAACGAGGTCTCAGATGCGATTCAAAAAGGGTTTGATAACGCGAAGAAGAATCTCATTAAAGTACCGATGACCCGAACCGGAAGTATCTATCATACCATTACAGGCAAGGAGGGAGCGGGGGAAGTACTGCTCAGACCTGCATCCGAAGGTACCGGTGTAATTGCGGGTGGACCCGTGAAGGCGTTGCTTGATATTGCAGGGGTTAAGAACATTCTGACTAAATCAGTTGGTTCTTCTAATCCTCACAACATGGTGAAAGCGACCTATAACGCCTTAAAAGGATTGGTCGATCCGGTTGAAGTGGCCCAGCGCCGAGGAGTTTCATTGGAAAAAGTATTTGAAGGATAAAACGACAAGAATTTAATACGGAAGTCTTATGGATTTAAGTAATCTTAAAGCGCCCGAACCAAACAAAAAGAACAGGAAGCGCATTGGTCGGGGCCAGGGTTCAGGCCATGGTGGCCATACTGTCGGCCGGGGACATAAAGGCCAAAAGTCCAGGACCGGTTATAAACAAAAAAACTGGTTTGAGGGTGGACAGATGCCTCTGCAACGCCGTGTTCCCAAATGGGGTTTCAATAATCCGTTTCGTACAGAGTATGAAGCGCTGAACGTGGATACCCTTGACGGTTTTATAGGGCTTGGTAAGCTTGAAGAGACGATAACGGTTGAAGATCTTCGGGCTGCCGGTATCATTGGTAAAGGCGAACTGGTCAAGTTACTTGGCCGGGGCGAGATAGAAACATCTGTGGACATTGAAGTACATGCTGCCAGCAAGTCGGCCAGGGAGAAAATTGAAAAGGCCGGCGGATCAGTTACGATCGTTGAAAATTAATTTAACCTACGAGATCAACAGCAGCTAATGAGCATAGTCGAAAACTTTCGAAATATATTTAAGATTGAGGATCTCCGTGATCGCATTTTATATGTGCTCGGTATCCTCATGGTGTATCGGATCGGGAGTTATGTAACGCTGCCCGGTGTGGATGCATCACAGCTAACGCAACAAACAGGCAATGCATCCAGCCTGATGGGGCTTTTTGATATGTTTGTTGGTGGAGCCTTTGCCAGAGCGGGTGTATTTGCACTTGGGATTATGCCCTATATTACCGCTGCAATCATTATCCAGCTGATGGGGGCGGTCGTACCCTACTTCCAGAAGTTACAGCGCGAGGGAGAAGAAGGGCGCCGTAAAATCAACCGGTTGACCCGTTACGGAACCGTGGGTATCACTCTTGTACAATCTATCGGTTTTTCAATCAACCTGATGGCTACTTCGCCGGATGCTATTGTTGTCAGTAATATTACATTTGTGCTGACTTCAATGATTATACTTACCGCCGGAACTACGTTTGTAATGTGGCTGGGGGAGCGAATATCGGACCGGGGAATAGGAAACGGTATATCCATTATCATCATGGTTGGTATTATTGCAGCACTGCCAACCAATGTGGTTAACGAGTTCACAACCAAGAGCAACTTGATTATATTCATTGTTGAGATTGCAGCCTTGTTGCTGGTAATCGCCTTCTGTGTGCTGTTGACACAGGGTGTACGTAAAATTCCGGTACAGTATGCCAAGCGGGTTGTCGGACGAAAGGTGTATGGAGGAACCACCCAGTATTTGCCGCTCAAAGTGAATGCGGCAGGAGTGATGCCGATTATTTTTGCACAATCCATCATGTTTATTCCAAGTACTATTGGCACCTTTTTCCCGAACAACGCAACCGTTCAGATGTTGACAGCCTGGTCATCAGATTTTACAGGAGTAACCTATTCGATCATCTTCTTTATTATCTGTGTGTTCTTTACATATTTCTATACGGCCATTACCGTCAACCCCCAGGAGATGGCTGATACGATGAAACGGCAGGGTGGATTTATTCCCGGCGTACGACCTGGAAAACAAACGGTAGAATTCATTGACAATATTTTGACCAAAGTAACACTGCCCGGATCCATATTTTTAGGATTTATCGCTATTATGCCGGCCTTCGCGGCTCAGCTGGGTGTCACCCCCGGATTTGCGATGTTTTATGGGGGGACGAGCCTGTTAATTATTGTAGGTGTAGCTATAGATACCCTGCAGCAAATTGAGAGCCACCTGATGATGCGTCATTATGACGGATTTATGAAATCAGGCAAAATTAAAGGAAGGCGCCGGGCAGGATGATTTTCCTGAAAAGTGAGTCGGAAATTGAGAAAATGCGGGAAAGTGCCCAGCTGGTTTCACGAACACTGGCTGAAGTAGCCAAACATATAGAGCCGGGTGTTACGACTGCCAAGCTCGATCAGATCGGCGAAGAGTTTATAAAGAAGCACAACGGTCGCCCCGCCTTTAAAGGGTATGGACCCAAAGGGAATGAATTCCCCGCCACCTTGTGTATCTCCATTAATGAAGAGGTGGTGCATGGAATTCCCAGCGAATCGCGCGTGTTGGAAGAGGGCGATATCGTATCCATCGACTGTGGCGTCGAAAAGGATGGCTTTTTTGGAGATCATGCATATACATTTGCTGTCGGTGAGTGCGATGAGGAAACACTCAAATTACTTTCAACAACCCTGGAATCTCTTACAAAGGGAATTGAGCAGGCCGTTCATGGAAACAAGGTTGGGGATATCTCCAACGCGATTCAGCGCCATTGCGAGGCGGAAGGCTTTGGAATTGTACGCGATCTAGTCGGTCATGGCCTCGGAAAGTCGCTTCATGAAGATCCCTCAGTGCCCAATTTTGGAAGGGCGAACAGGGGCGAACGGCTGCGATCAGGAATGACACTGGCAATTGAGCCCATGGTGACAATGGGCAGCTGGAAAGTGGAAACCCAGGATGATGGGTGGACGGTCGTGACCGCGGACAACAGCATCGCGGCCCATTACGAACATGATATTGTAGTGCGCGAAGGAAAGGCTGAAATTCTAAGTACGTTTGATTATATTAGAGAGATAACCAAAAATCGAATACCAGTAGGAATTCATGGCTAAAGAAGAGCCGATTAAACAAGACGGAGAAATTATTGAGGCATTGCCCAATGCCCAGTTCAGGGTAGAACTGGATAACGGACATGAAATATTAGCGCATGTCTCGGGCAAAATGAGAATGCACTATATAAAGATTCTTCCCGGCGATCGTGTTGCCGTGGAGATGTCGCCATACGACCTTTCAAAAGGACGTATTACGTATCGATATAAGTAGAAGTTGAATTAAAAACGTAGTTAGTAGTACTATGAAAACCAAGTCATCTGTTAAGAAGCGAAGTCCAGACGATAAAATTGTAAGAAGAAATGGACGCGTATATGTAATTAACAAGAAGAATCCTCGCCACAAGCAGCGGCAAGGGTAAAACCGGATTAGATTTATGGCACGAATTGCTGGAATTGACTTACCCAAGGAAAAACGCGGAGTCATTGCTCTTACCTATATTTACGGTATCGGCCGATCAACCGCTCAGGACATATTGGATGAGCTGGAGATCGACCATGATACCAAGGTAGTAGATTGGACCGAAGAACAGGTTGCCGATCTGAGAAAGAAAATCGACAGTGAATACAAGGTTGAAGGTGCTTTGCGTACAGAGGTCAACCAGAATATTCGTCGATTGATTGAGATTGGTTCCTATCGCGGAAGTCGCCACCGGAAGGGGCTTCCCGTGCGGGGCCAGCGTACCCAAACGAATGCGCGTACCCGCAAGGGGAAACGCAGAACCGTTGCAGGTAAGAAAAAAGCTCCCAAGTAGTAATAGTTTAATATTTGATAAAACATGGCAAAGCGACAACGACCTTCAGCTAAAAAGAAACGAAAAAAGCAGATCTCAGATCCTAACGGAATGGCCTTTATCAAGGCTACTTTCAATAACGTGATTGTTACTGTAACCGATGCCGATGGTAATGCACTATCTTGGTCGTCTGCAGGTAAGGAGGGGTTCAAGGGATCGCGAAAAAATACACCGTATGCCGCCCAGCTAAGTGCGGAAACTGCGGCTACCGCTGCCTATGAAATGGGGCTGCGCAGGGTCGAAGTTTTTGTGAAAGGCCCCGGTTCCGGGCGCGAGTCTGCTATTCGGGCACTTGCCACAAGCGGATTGGAGATCACAACAATAAAAGACCGTACGCCGATTCCCCACAACGGTTGCCGCCCCCCAAAACGTCGTCGAGTTTAATTGATAAAATCAGTATAGTTTACGGAATAAATTTATGGCACGATACAGAGGTCCCAAACAGAAGAAAGCACGTAGATTCAGAGAGCCGATTTTCGGACCAAGCAAGGCTTTGGAACGAAAGCCTTACGGACCCGGTGAACACGGACGTTCACGATATTCCAGAAAATCGGAATATGCGATTCAACTTGAAGAAAAGCAGAAAGCGAAGTACACATACGGGCTACTTGAAAAACAGTTTTCAAATCTTTTTGAGAAAGCTAATGCAAAAGATGGGGTAACTGGAGAAATTCTCCTGCAGTACCTTGAAAGCCGGCTCGACAATACGGTGTATCGGTTGGGTATGGCCCGAACGAGACGCCAGGCCCGGCAGCTGGTCAGCCATAAACATATTGCTGTAAATGGAGAACTGGTTAATATCCCCTCCTATCAAATGAAAGCCGGGGATGTGGTTTCGGTGAGACCCAAATCACGTAATCTTGAGATCATTGAAGATGCCCTGGCACATAGCCCGACTAGTAAGTACAAATGGCTTGAAATTGATAAGAAAGAAAAATCAGGAAAATTTTTGAATTATCCCTCTCTTGAGGAGATTCCTGAAAATATCAATGTACAGCTGATCGTTGAGCTTTATTCCAAGTAATTTTTTGATAATACTAAAAGTATTGACCCTATTATGAGTAATTATAGCATTCAAATGCCAGAAGCCCTCGAGGTTGAAGAATCTAATGACACTTTTGGTACATTTATTCTTCAGCCGCTGGAACGGGGATTTGGTGTCACAATAGGAAACTCCTTTCGTCGCATTCTTCTTTCTTCACTGCCTGGAATTGCCATTAATGCAGTTAAGATTAATGGTGTTGAACATGAATATTCCAGCATTCAGGGAGTTAAGGAGGATGTTTATGAAATTATCCTGAATTTGAAAGAAGTTCGGTTTAAGTCGGAAGAGCAAAGCAGCGGGGTTATTCATGTTTCGAAAAGCGGTGAAGGGGTATTTACCGCACAGGATATTGATGATGCAACTGCTGAGTTTGATGTATTGAACACTGAACAGGTCATCGCTCACTGCGCCGAAGATGCCGACCTCGAAATAGAATTGAAAGTGGGCCGGGGCCGGGGATATGTTCCTTCTGAGGAGCAAAATATTGATAGCGAAGATGATGTGAATTTAATTCCTATCGATGCGATATACACCCCGATTAAACAAGTACAATATGATGTGGAAAATGTTCGCGTAGGTCAGCGTACCGATTATGAAAAGCTGATAATGAATGTAACCACCGATGGATCTATAAATGCGAAGGAAGCCCTTACCATTGCAGGTAAAATTTTAAGTGAACATATTGAACGGTTTATCACTGAGAAGATCGAAGAGCCGTTTACACAGGAGGAAGAGGAGGTAGATGCGGAGAAGCAACGCATTACCAACCTGCTGAAAACGAGTATCGAGGATTTGAATTTGAGTGTACGCTCATATAATTGCCTTAAATCAGCTAATATTAATACCATAGGCGAGTTGGTTGAACGGGATGAACAGGATCTTCTAAAATTTCGCAATTTTGGGAAAAAATCACTGGCTGAACTCGTAGAGGTTATTGAAGATAAAAACCTTCACTTCGGCATGGATACATCAAAATATCTGGATAAGTAACAAGGAAATTTTATAAATAATGCGACATTTAGTTAGAGGTAAACGGTTAGGTCGTGATGTACCGCACAGGAAAGCGACACTGCAGGCGTTGTCTGTGGCCCTAATAAAGAATCATCGAATTGTGACCACACTTTCAAAGGCCAAAGAGCTCAGAAAGTATGTTGAACCCATTATTACCCGGGCTAAAGAGGATACCTCGCACAACCGGCGTCAGGTTTTTTCCAAGCTACAAGATAAGGAAGCGGTCTCTCATCTCTTTGAGGAGGTTGCTCAAAAGGCGCTGGATCGGCCGGGTGGCTATACAAGGGTTATCAAAGCCGGCTATCGCAAAGGAGATGGCGCTGAGCAGGCTGTAATTGAACTTGTCGACTATAATGATGTGAAGCCGGAACAGAGTTCGAGTAAAAAACGAACCAGGCGTGCCGGCAAGTCGAATAAGCCCACTCCTGTTACTACTGATTCGGCACAGGGTGATAAGAAGGAAGAAGTAAATAAAAAGCAGGATGAGGTAAAAGAGGATCCGAAAAAAGATTTAGATGAAAGCAACGATGCCTCCCCTGAAGTATCTGATGAGGAGGAGTAGATAGCAGAAGTATTTAGGTCTTGTGTACTGTCAATTATTTCAAAAAAGTTCAGATATTTATTGACACGTACTTAATAATCCCTTATCATTGCATCGCCTTGGATGAAGGGTAAAGCATTAAAAGTTTTTCCAGGAATTCAAGGCGATGTTTTTTGTTCTTTTCCGTAATGAGACAGACAGATAATCGCATAGTGCGACCCGTCATTCTGCGAAGCAGATGACGAAGTAAAGACGGCCGGGAGGCAAG
>NZ_JBINJE010000052.1:0-14706 GCF_043951955.1 Halalkalibaculum sp. DA384
TTGCAGGTTATTTAATTCTTCTTGTGTCATAATTGTCTAAGTTAGTGAGATTTGAATTACTAAACTTAGACAGAGTTAGATTTACACTCTCCAGAACAACCTTTAACATCTGAATTAGGTAACAAGTTTTTAAAACTGATCTCAGAGCAAGAACTCTAACCCGCGCATTAAGCGGACACGCCTCGCCAATTCTCTGCCTCTCTTGGTTTTGAGTCTCGTCTTTCGTTAGTTGCTAGTTCAACATTCATTCGCGTGCAGCTTATGCGCAATGTCGTTAGGGCAACTGCAAATTTGCCAAGAAATTTCTAACTCACCCATTCGTTAGTTATCTTGGTTAGTAATTAACTAAACAACATATATAACGTGTATGAGTCCTTCTAAAAAACTCATAGAACAACGAAAGGATATTCTGGGGGGGACCCCAGTCTTCAAAGGGACTCGTGTGCCTGTCAAGACCTTCTTTGAATATTTAGAAGCTGATCATTCCATTCACGAATTTTTAGAAGATTATCCGACTGTTTCCCGTCAGCAAGCCATTGAGGTTCTTGAATCATTCAAAAATCAGCTTCTGCAACCTCAATGATCAAGATCTTATTGGACGAATGCCTTCCTAAAAAATTGAAATATAGAATTGAAGAATTGGATCGTGACTTTGTTGTGCATACTGTTCCAGAAGTGGGATGGGCTGGAATGAAAGATGGAACTTTACTATCTAAGGCAGAACAGGATTTTGATGTTTTTATAACCAGTGATCGAAACTTAAGTTTTCAGCAACCGATTTCGAATTCTGAAATACATGTAGTGCTATTGATAGCATCTACAAATATTTATGAAGATCTTCTGCCCTTGGTCAAAAAAGTAGAACCCGTTATCAAAAATTACGAAACGGGACAATTTAGTAAAATTAAGTAGGCAGTTGGCCCTAACAAGCGTTTCAACCGGACAGGCCTCGCACCGGGTTGCGTTTTTTAGCTAACCTTTCATTCAGAAATAATTTTAAAACTCCGGTGCCTGCCGGTTAAACGCAGGGCCGTTATACCTACTTACCTAAATTCATCAGAAATGGCTACCAAATCTGAAACACTTTTTACAAAACATTGTAAGTCTAGAGGTATATCCTGTCATAAGATTCCAACTGAGGACAAAGAAGAGAATCAGACTCCTGATTACTATTTTTACATCGATAACCAAAAAGTTATAGCTGAAGTAACTTCTCTCAAGAAGAATGATGAAGAGAAAAAGATGCTTGAGGAAAAGGGAGACAAAACAATTGGTCATTTCCCAAATACAGAGAAACGCCTGAAAAGAAAGATCAAGATCAAGGCCAAACAATTAAAGACTAAAACTAAAGATAAGTTTCCTGGAATTATCGTGATTCATGATGACAGATCGCCTTTTGGTTACCTATTTCCTGACGATTTTCGATTTGCAATGTACGGCAACGATACTGTTGAAATCGCGGTGCCAAATAGACCCAATTTAGAACCTATTATTAGAGCAATAAAATTTGGTGGTGGGAGAAGAACAAATGCGGATACTGGAACTTATATTAGTGCAATTGCCCATCTAAAAGAAACAAAACCAAGAGAAACTAAACTGGATTTGTTCCATAACTTTTTTGCAGATAATCCGCTTTCCCATGATTTGTGTTGGAAGTTTGCTGATCGACAATTTAATATCGATGATCCTCATCAGGGAAATCAGAAAAAATGGAAAACAGTTAAAAAATCATCGTAGGTATAACCAGCGCTTCAACGGGACGCGCCTCGCCTTTCCTCGCTTGTTTTGATTTCTGGATGCCAAATAGTAAACTGAAAATGGAATCAACACTGATCCGCGCGCCCGTTAAGCGCAATGTCGTTAGGCCTAATTAAAAAATTAAACCAATGTTATTTGATTCATCAGAATGGAAGGATTTTTTTGTTAAGGATGAAAAAACAACATCCTGGAAATGCCCGACCTGTTTTAATGGTTTTTTAGAATCGAGAGAAGGATTTTTAAAAATTATCGAAACCGAAAAATCAAAAGAAAACGAGAAAAATTATCCATACCTCCCATTTGAATTTATGGACCAAAGGTTTGGAGGGTTTTTAGTTTGTAATAATTCGAAATGTGGAGATAAAATTGGTGTAACTGGAATTACTCAAGTACATCGTGAAAAGGTAAGAGATAGAGAAGGGAGACCGCACGAACACTATGTTAATGTATTATACCCCAAATTTTTTCAACCTGAAATACTATTCTTCAAGCTTCCAAATAATTGTCCTGAAAATATTTCAAACCAAGTCAAAAAATCTTTTTCAAGTTATTGGCATGACATTCCTACTTCTGGAAATCAAATAAGAAAGTCATTAGAACTTATTATGGATGAACAGGGAATCAAGGATATGAATCTTCATGATAGGATAAGAAAATTTGGAAAGAAGGAGCCTGAAATTTCTAACCAGTTAATGGCACTGAAACATATTGGAAATGAAGGAAGCCATTCTGATGACTTGGATCGAGAAAATATCCTAAAAGCGTTTGAGGTTTTACATTTTAGCTTAACTAAATTGTACTCAAATAAAGAGCAAAAAATCCAACAGTTTATTACTCAGATTAATACAAACAAAGGTACAAATTAGGCCTAACCAGCGCATTAAGCGGACACGCCTCGCCAGGGCTTGCCAACTTCTGGCTTTTTAGCCCATCGTTCATTATTTAATAAATCAACATTCATTCGCGTGCAGCTTATGCGCAATGTCGTTAGGTGTTTGCCAAACCTCCTCTTTTGCAAAATAATCTCTTCTCATTTTAGTTAATATTATGTATTTTCTAGACAGACTAGACATAAAATAAAGGAGGTAACTATGAAACTTTCAAAATGGCAACTCCAGGAAGCAAAAAATAAATTCAGTGAAGTCGTTCGGAAAGCGACAGAAGAAGGTCCCCAAACTGTAACGAAACATGGAAAAGACAGTGTGGTTATACTTTCAGTGGAGGACTATAAAAAAATTGAACAACCTAAAACGAGCCTAATAGATTTCTTTCAACAGTCTCCCCTTGCCTCTGTTGAATTAGATCTTGAGCGTGATAAATCCCCTGCCCGAGATATTTCTTTATGAGCTATTTAATTGATACATGTTGTATTTCTGAACTAACAAAACCAAACCCTGATGAAAACGTCATTCAATGGTTCTCAGCTCATAATGAACTTGATCTCTATCTAAGTGTTATTACCTTTGGAGAATTGAGAAAAGGAATTGAAAAGTTACCTTCTTCCAAAAGAAAACGTAGACTTAACCACTGGATAAACGAAGATTTGCTACATCGATTTGAGAACCGAGCATTAGACGTTAGCTTAACTGAAGTAAACCAATGGGGAAAAGTCTTAGCCAAGGCAGAAAAAGTGGGAACGCCGCTTCCAGCTATCGATGCGTTAATTGCAGCGACGGCTTTGGTTCATGATTTTGCTGTAGTAACCAGAAATACAAAAGACATGAAAGCTTCAGGTGTAGAATTGATCAATCCTTGGCAATATACTGCAAACACCTAACAAGGCGCTTCAACGGGACGCGCCTCGCCCCTGCCTGCCCGTTTTGACTTTACTAGCGACAACTAGTAAACTGGAAATGGAATCAAAGCTAATTCGCGCGCCCGTTAAGCGCAATGTCGTTAGCACGCTTCTTTCAATCATCAAGAATTTAGAACTTTGTATAAATATTTTGCCTTTTCTTCGTTATAATTGAGTAATTGCTTGAATCCAAAATATTACTGCTATGAGTTCTAGGACAAAAGAATTGAAAAGCTTACTTCACGAAAGCATCGAAAATATAGATGATGAGTCTTTTCTCCAGACAGTAAAACAAATTTTAGACCACAAGTATCAACCTGAAAAAGAGGTTGAACTTTCCTCTCATCAAAAGAAAAGAATAGATCAAGCCAAAAAGAGTATTGATCAGGGAGACTATTTAACAAATGGGCAAGCTGATCAAATGGTAGCTAAATGGCTAAACGAATAATTTGGGCACCTCAGGCAGTAGCTGATCGTATTCAAATTTTGGATTATTGGTATAAAAGACTTGGTACAAAAAAATATTCCCGAAAACTTGATGAAATGTTTAAAGAATCTGTGGGATTGCTCTCAGAATTCCCATTCCTAGGTCGTCAAGTAAAAAATCGAGAAGAACGGGTTTTTGTGAAAGATCATTATCAGATTTTCTACCTTAACAATGAAGATCATATCAGAGTTTTGCATCTCTGGGATAGTCGAAGAAATCCAGAAGAGCTCGATCTTTAAATAGTTGGTCAGCGTGCTAACCAGCGCATTAAGCGGACACGCCTCGCCAATTCTTTGCCCCTCTTGGTTTTAAGCCTCGTCTTTCGTTAGTTGCTAATTCAACATTCATTCGCGTGCAGCTTATGCGCAAGGTCGTTAGGCTGCGCGGCTAAGGCCTTCGCGTTTTGCCGTGGTTTTGCAGCAGCATTTGTTGCTTCGTTTTGGCCGAAAAATGGCATCCGGCTCGTCGCTCGTTTTAACGGTTGCTTCTGTCCGGGTGGCTGCAAGAGTTACAGCCAGTTGCTTCTTTTAACGAGCAGCTTTTCCGGCCTGCGAGGCTGCACCAGTGCTTCTCCGACAATCGCATCCCTGCCCTCGTGGTAAGTTTCGTATTCCTGCTTTTTTCAACACTTTTCCCTGGTGCTCGTGCCTGCCCGCTCCCATCTTCCGGGTTGGCGCTGGCGCCGCTTCCAACTTCTTCCCCAGCCGTGCTTCTGTTGGGCTACTCAGGGTTCGGTAGCACTGGTTTCGGGCTTCAGCCTAACCGGCGCTTCAAGCGGACCGGCCTCAGACTGACCTTGCTGGTTTCCAGCTTTTTGGTTACTCTTTCTTTCACCAACAATTTCAACGCCTCGGCGCCGGCAGCTTAAGCGCAAGGTCGTTATAGGGCTTTTTTGTCCTGGCTATCCCATGAGCATTAGTTTAAAAATATTTCAATGGAAGATTCAGCCATAGCTTTATTGATAATATTAGCGATAATAGGATTTGTTTGGCTGATTCCAAGAATGCGTAAAAAGATAGTGAGTCTATTTAGAGGGTGGATAGGCGAAAAAAAGACTACTTTCTATCTGTGGCTATCACTCAATTCGAAAATCTACCGAAAATTTCATAATGTCATCATTCCATCAGGAAATGGTACGACTCAAATTGACCATCTTCTTGTATCGCCATATGGCCTTTTCATAGTAGAAACAAAGAATAAGAAAGGTTGGATTTTTGGGTCTAAGAGTCAAAAAAATTGGACACAGTCACTTTATGGAAATAACTATTCATTTCAGAACCCGACAAGGCAAACCTTTAGACAAAAAAAGATTCTTTCTGAATTTTCAGGGATCAATGAGTCAAACATACATACAATTATTTATTTTGTTGGGAATTGTAAATTTAAAACAGAGTTGCCAGATAACGTTATAAGATCCCGGCTAGGAAAATATATTAAGCAGTTTAAGGATCGAGTTCTTCCGCCTGAAGAAGTAGATCGAATAGTCGAAGAAATTGAATACTATGTTTCTGAGTCTTCACTCACCACTAGAGACCATGTGCAATCATTGCGTGAAAGGCATGATTCTACAACAGTTTGCCCGAAATGTGGTTCAAAGCTAGTTGAGAGAACAGCGAAAAAAGGTCCTAATGCTGGTACGAAATTTTTAGGATGTGAAAACTACCCAAAATGTCGCTTTACAAAAGAAATATAACAAAAACTATGGCGCCCTATAACCCGCGCATTAAGCGGACACGCCTCGCCAGATCTTGCCACTTTTTGGCTTTTTAGCTTTCCGTTCATTATTTAATAAATCAACATTCATTCGCGTGCAGCTTATGCGCAATGTCGTTAGGTATTTTCATTATGAGTGAGACTGATTTAGACAATACATTGAATAAAGCTCTTAAAAAGTACGAAGAAACTACGACTTTAAGAGCTGCTGTACAGCTTATACCCTACGTTGGGGGACCTTTAGATACATTATTAGCTGCTAAAATTCATCAAGAGCGTATTCTAGACTTCCTCGAAGATCTGAATCAAAGGTTAAAGAGAGTTGAGTTAGAAAAACGGATCGAGCCAGATGAAGAGTTTTATGATTTTATGTTATCAATCTTTGAAGGAGCTCAAAGAACTAGATCTAATGAAAAAAGGGGACAATTTGCTGAAATTGTTAAAAACAAAATTTTAGATAATGGTGACTGGGAGGAAGCGGAAACAGCTACTCGTCTTTTAAACCAATTAGATGATATACATATAAAAATTCTTATTACTGCATTTAATGCGCCAAAGTGTGATGAACCCTTTGAAGACTTGAGGGTAATTTCAATTGAGGACGATATTCTAGAATCAGATTCATTCTATGAAAATTCAGGTCCAGTTCAACCTTTATATTTACCTGAACTATTTTCAGATCAATCAATTTATACTATCAGAATGGTTTGTTCAGAATTAGTTTCAAGAGGTTTATTGCATGATGAAGGAATTGGCAGAATTAATATGGGAGCAATGGAATTTTTTGTTGCCACCGATCTAGCAAATTGGTTTTTAGAATGGATTCAAGAAGAAAATACCTAACCCGCGCATTAAGGGGACGCACCTCGCCAGGTCTTGCCCACTTTTGGCTTTTTAGCTTTCCAATCATTATTTATCAACTCAACATTATTTCGTGCGCACCTTATGCGCAATGTCGTAAGGTGGCGCAAAATGCTATTCAGAAATTGGAATACTTCTTACTTTTTACTACCGTTATAATATAAGCCACCTGTTAAACTAATAATCTAATTATTATGGCTGAAGCAACATTAAAGCAAAAAGTGATGGATAGCATCGAAAAACTGCCTCAAAATGCTACTCTAGATGAAATTATGGAGCGTATTTATTTTATCCACAAAATTGAAGTCGGTCTAAAACAGTCGAAGCAAGGTGATGTAGTAGAACATGAAGAGGTACTGAACAAAATTGATCAATGGTAACACTGCATTGGACTCCTCAAGCTGTTGAAGACCTACATGCAATTTTTGAACACATTAGTCATGACTCCAAGTCAGTAGCAAAATTATTTGTCGAAAAAATATATTATCGAGTTGATCAGCTAAGACACTTTCCTTTAAGCGGTAGGAAAGTTCCAGAAGTTGACGATCCCAACATTCGCGAATTAATCTACAAGAATTACCGGATTGTCTATTACTCCCATAATAAGGAACTTGTCCGAATTTTGACTGTATTCCATTCGAGTAAAAATTTTGATAATACTCATTTGCCAGAATAATCTGCGCCTACCTAACAAGGCGCTTCAACGGGACGCACCTCGCCCCCGGCGGCTCGCTTTAATTTTACTGGCGACAACTCGTAAGCTGGAAATTGTATTAACGCTAATTCGTGCGCCCGTTAAGCGCCATCCCGTTATACAGCCAATGCTTTAATTCAATTTTTTGATCAATAGAAAAATGCGTCAGTTTTAGTTAAGTTTGTTGTAGGAAATAATTAATCAATCATTATGGCAACAAAAGTAGATCTTAAAACCGAACAGCTCCAACAGCTTTGCGAGCAGTATAATGTGAAAAAGCTATACCTCTTTGGATCAGCCACTACTGATAATTTTTCTGAAGATAGTGACCTTGATTTCATCGTCAAATTTGATCGGCAAGGATTTGAAGGAGCGTTTGATCAATTCATCGATTTCAAGCAAGAGCTTGAGCAAATCTACGGTCGTTCTGTCGATCTATATCATCTTAAAAAATTCAGGAACTCAATTTTTCAGCAAGAAGTAGAACGCTCCAAAGAGCTACTTTATGCCGCATAAAACAAGAAAGCTACTTCTTGACATCAGTCTTTCCTGTCAGGAAATCTTAGATTTTATCGACGGCAAAAGTTTTGAAGACTTTCAGGAAGACCGGATGCTTCAACTTGCTATCGAAAGAGAGTTTGAAATTATCGGAGAAGCACTACACCGTTTATCTAGAATTGAAGAAGATACGCTTGCTGAGAAAATTCCTGAATATCGTAAAATAATCGACTTTAGAAATATCATTGCTCATGGTTATGACATTATTGACGAAGCTGCTATGTGGGATTTTGCCGTAAACCGGGTTCCAGAACTGTTAGATAAGGTCGAAGATTATTAGTCGCTCAAATATTTTTACCTATTTCATCATTACGCTGGCTGTATAACCAGCGCATTAACGCGGACACGCCTCGCCAATTCTTTGCCCCTCTTTGTTTTAAGGCTCTTCTTTCGTTAGTTGCTAATTCAACATTCATTCGCGTGCCCTTTAAGCGCAAGGTCGTTAGGTGGCTTCCAATTAGCTACCTGTGCCTATGATATTTCACGCTATTTCTGTATGTTTAATTTTGTAATCTTTAATTAATTCTACATAGCCATGAGCAATTGGAAAAAACGTATTACAGTAAATCCTGACCAATGCGGTGGTCGTCCTTGCATTCGTGGCATGAGAATACGTGTCATTGATGTACTCGATTTGCTCGCTTCTGGCCTGACCCAAGATCAAGTGTTGGAAGAGTTACCTGATCTGGAAAAAGAAGACATCCAAGCAGCTCTGAAATATGCCAGCAGCAAAATCAATCATCCTGTTATTGCAGCATGAAAATATGGATAGATGCACAACTTTCTCCCGCCATTGCTGCCTGGATTAATCGTACCTATCAAGATATTGAAGCTGATTCTGTTCGTGCCGTGGGTTTAAGAGATGCCTTGGATTAAGAAATCTTTGAGGAGGCCCGGAAACAGGACGTCGTGGTAATGAGCAAAGATGACGACTTTACGGACTTAGTTGCCGAGCATGGCCCACCTCCACAAATTATTTGGGTAACCTGTGGGAATACATCTAACGCCAAAATGAGAGAAATTCTTTCTAAAACATTACCCAAAGCCAAAGAACTGCTTGAACGTGGAGAGACAGTCGTTGAAATAAGTGATAAGTAACCAGCCACCTATACAAGGCGCTTCAACGGGACGCGCCTCGCCAGGACCTGCCCGTTTTAATTTTACTGGCGACAAATGGTAAACTGAAAATTGAATTAACACTACTTCGCGCGCCCGTTATGCGCAATGTCGTTATACCGCTTTTCTTGCAATAATCACCCCTTCTGCGTAGTTTTACTTTGAAACCAAATTAAATTCAAGTGCTATGCCAACAAATATCACAATTCGGGATATACCCGACGAAGTCTATGCCAAAATAAAGAAACAGGCAGACCTACATCATCGAAGTATCAACAGTGAAGTGATCGTCTATTTAAAAAAATTAGTCCAAAGCAACCGACGAGATCCTGATCAAGTAATTACCCGTGCTAAAAAACTTAAACAGAAAGCAAAAGGCAGTCTTTCTATGGATGAAATTCAAGGGGCAATTGACCAGGGACGCCCATGATTGTTGTCGATACGAATGTAATTGCGAGCATGTGGGTCCCAAACGATATGGACGAGTGGGTTTACAAAGTGCTTAAGAAAGATGACGATTGGGTTGCCCCTCTTCTCTGGCGATCCGAATTCAGAAATGTCCTATCGATATACCTGCGAAAGGAAATTTTAGAATTATCGGTTGTTTTTCAGGCCACAGAAGAAGCCGAACAATTGATGGATGCCAACGAATTCGAAGTAAACTCAACACAAGTTATGAGTCTTGTTTCAGATTCATCTTGTTCAGCCTACGATTGTGAATTTGTGGCACTGGCAGATGATTTAAATATAACGCTGGTCACATTTGATAAAAAAATCGTTCGTGAATTTCCCGACATTGCTATTAGTCCAAAGGAGTTTGTAACATAAAAAGCGGCATAACCCGCGCATAAACGGACGTGCCTCGCCCTCACTTGCCACGCTCCCGTTAATTGGTTAACCTTTCATTTTGTTGCAATTTCAACACTCCGTTAGCCTACACCTTAAGCGCAATGTCGTTATAGTGCTCTCTTTTAGTAGCCTTAATTTTCTTATCTCTTTCCCAATCACTTTCTTATATTATTATTGAATTAACTAATTAACTCTTGTTAGCATGGCAAATTTAGAAGAGATTAAAAAGAAAGTCCGACCCATATTGGAAAAATATGGCATACAAAAAGCTGGGGTTTTTGGATCTACAGCTCGTGGTGAAACAGAGACAAACGATGTAGATTTACTGGTAAAAATTGATCAAAAAATCAGCCTGTTGGATTTCATTGGTATTCAACAAGAGTTAGAAGACGAGCTTGATATGAAAGTAGATCTCGTTGAGTATGATTCCCTAAAACCTGCCCTTAAAGAAGATATTCTTAAAGAAGAAGTGCCGGTTATATGAGCAAACGCAAACCGGATGTTTACCTTCAAGATATTTTAGAGAGTATCCAGCAGATTGAAGAATATCTTGATGATGTCAACGAAAATGAATTTTATCAAAACTCCGAAAAGCAAGACGCTGTCCTTCGACGATTAGAAATAATTGGAGAGGCAGTCAAACACATTTCAGATGACATTCGTGATGAATATTATGAGGTGCCCTGGCGGAAAATTGCAGGTATGAGGGATATTATTATTCACGAATATTTTGGAGTTACCTTGAGCATGATTTGGGTCGTTACTCAACGAGATCTTCCAGATCTGAAATCAAAGATTAAAGATATCATCAATAATCAAAGTTAGGAGCGCACTATAACAACCGCATTATCGGCGGACAGGCCTAGCCATGCCTTGCTCGTTTTAAGTTTTATGGCTAACCTTTCATTTGTAACCAAATTCAATATGTTGGTGCCTGCCGGTTATGCGGTGGGGCGTTAGGTACATTTCCGAAAATTGCTTCCTTTTGGAAAAAGTACTACTTTAGTATCACTATGAAAACAGAACTTGTTACCACTTTAAAACGCCAGGCTACTAAACTCCTTGCCGAACTCCGGGAAGAAAAAGAACCAGTGCTAATAACTGAGCATGGAAAGCCATCTGCTTATCTCATTGATGTTGAGCAATTTGAGCAACTCCAAAAGAAACTGAAATTGCTTGAAGGCTTAGCACGAGGAGAAAAGGCGATTTTAGAAGATCGCGTTGTTTCGCATGAAGATGCTAAAAAACGCATGCAACGATGGCTCAAATAGTTTGGACTGAGCCTGCCCTTCAAGATTTAGATCAAATTGCAGATTATATTTCACTCGATAATCCAGATGCTGCTAAGAAACTAGTTCGTCAATGCTTTCAGCGAGTTGAAAATCTCAGCCAGCATCCTAAAATGGGAAAAGCTGTTCCTGAATTAGACCAGTCTGTTTATCGACAGTTGGGTCTTTCTCCCTGTCGCATTTTCTACCGCATTGACAATAATACAATTTATATTATTCATGTGATGCGAACTGAACAGTTGCTTCATCTGGATATTCTTAAATCACGGTAAAATGTACCTAACCAGCGCATCAAAGGTGACAGGCCTCGCCCTCACTTGCCAGTCTTTCGTTTTTATAGTTACCCTTTCTTTTACAGACAATGTCAACATCTTGGCACCTGCACCTTAAGCGCAATGTCGTTAGCACCACAAGTTACAGTTTGTCTCTTTCATCAGGCTCTTCGTCTGGAACTTTTGATAATACGTGCTCAAATTTTTCTCGTGAACCTAATTCCCCTCTTTCTTTTAGGTATTCCACCGTCATTAAAGCAGACAGTTTTTCCGAAACAGCAGAATTAATTAGCTGATTCATAGATATGCCTTCTTTTTTGGCCAGCTCACGTATTTTCTCGTGCATCGAGTCAGGCAGTCGTACGCTTAACGTGCTCATAATTCATCGATTTTAATTAAAAATTGCTTAGGTGTTATTGCTTCCAGGCCAAATTGCTCAATACCTTTAAAGTCATCTAGGTTGTAGGTAATGATATATTCACAACCAGCTTCGACAGCCAATTCCAAGATCATGTCATCTTTGGGATCTTTCAAAAAAGGTCGCCAAAGAAAAAAGATGTCTCGCTTGTCCGCTACTTTACACAGGTAGTTTAACAAATCATCAATATCTCTGTCGATCAGATGTTCAAATTTTTTCCTTTTACTTACCGCTTCATACTCAATCAGCAATGGTACGGAAAAACTGATATCAAACTTTCCGGTTCCTATTAAACTGATAAGTTTAAATGAGGCTCCTCGGTTCGAGCGAAGAGCCGAAATTAGTACATTGGTGTCAATAACAACGCTAATCATGTTTTGGTATTATATACAATACCAAAACAATATCAAAAATTTATGGCTAACCCGCGTATTAAGCGGACGCACCTCGCCCTCTATTGCCACTTTCTGGCTTTTTAGTTTCTCGTTCATTATTTATCAAGTTAACAGTCATTCGTGTGCACCTTATGCGCAAGGTCGTTAGGCAACAGCCGAGGTCCTTAGTTCGTTATGATAATTGCTATAGGTTAAGTAGATTATATGCAGCTATAATTAAGTTTCTTATATAGGATGATTACCAAAGAAAAAGTTAAAAAAGAAATTGATCGACTTTCTGAAGTCGAATTAGAAAAGGTATATCTTTATTTGTCTTCTCTTAGCAAAGATAAAAAGCCTAAACCTACCATTCGGTCTTTAAAGCTCAACGGAAAATTAGATACCAAAAATATCCGTTCTATCGCATATGAGTAAAGTACTCATTGATACGAATATTCTGGTTTACGGCATTGACCAAGATTCAAGATTCTTTCATCAGGCCAGAAATATTCTCGACGGCTCTGACCATCAGCTTGTAACCACTTCTAAAAATCTTCTTGAATTTTTAGCCGTCGTCACCCGCAGTTCAGGATATGACCTGAAAACAGAATTAGCGCTGGAAATCCATGACGATATTATTAGAGGTATTGATGTGTTGTATCCGAGTCAAGATTCTTTGGCAATATTTCTGGAATTAATGAACCGCTACCAGCCAAGCGGATTAAAAGTTCATGATTTTGAAATTATAAGTATCGGATTGGCTGCAGGCATACATCAAGTGGCAACATTCAATGAAAAGGATTTTAAAAACGTACAAGAAATCTCGTTGCTAGAAATATAGGTGATCGGGCTGTTCCCTAACAAGCGCTTCAAGGAGACGCGCCTCGCCATCAGGTGCCCACTTTTGGCTTTTTAGCTTTCCGTTCATTATTTAACAACTCAACATTGTTTCGTGCGCCCCTTATGCGTAAGGTCGTTATACCGCTTTAAGACTGTCCTTCGAATAGTTACTCACTTTCCCAGAAGTGTAATAACTATAAATCAGAGGTTATAATGAGGAATTCAATGATTTTAGTTTTTGCTTCGATTGCACTAATTGGTTGCAATGTGTTAGGAATAGGAGGAAGTGAGTTTGAAGGTTTGTCCATAACCACGGAAAAACAACAATACAGCCCAAACGAGCCAAAGGTGATCACTTTCAACAACACTAGCAAGCAAACGGTGTACTTAGAAAATTGCTCTTGGGTTTTAGAAAAAAATAGTGAAGGAGAATGGGAAGTAGTAAATGGTGTAGGTTGTGATCCCATTGCAGGAAGTGTTGACATACCAATCAAGAATAATGATACGTACCGTGACACAATACGCTTTTCCATTAACTCAGGATCAGGAGAGTACAGATATAGGTATTCTGTATTAAATTCTGATAAGAAAAAAATTCCAGACAAGTTTGCTACCACCAATGTATTCTTGGTTGAATAATGAGCCGGCGGCATAATCCGCGCATTAAGCGGACAGGCCTCCCCAATTCTTTGCCCCTCTTGGTTTTGAGTCTCGTCTTTCGTTAGTTGCTAAGTCAATATTCATACGCATGCAGCTTAAACGCAATGTCGTTAGGTGTACCAACTATAAATTTGAAAATTGTGACAACTTATAAAGAAAACCAACAGTATTATCAGCTCAAGATACATGGGAGTTCTTCCGATGTAGAAATTTGGATCGGAGATAATAAAGGACATCCTGTCCAAAAAGCAATAGGAATGTTAAACACTAGCTTACTTGCAGGAAAATATACAGTTGAGTTCGGTCTAGGGACACAGTGTTATCCAATAAATTTGAGTCAAAACTTACAGCTTACTCAAAGTGAAATTGAGGCTGGCCCAACTTGTGAACGACCAAAAATAAACATTGATAAATAGGTCACAAATGGTTGCCAAATATTTGCCTCCAAAAAGTATGTAAACTAACCCGCGCATTAAGCGGACACGCCTTGCCAACTTTCTGGCTTTTTAACTCATCGTTCGTTATTTAAAAAATCCAACATCATTCGTGTGCAGCTTATACGCAATGTCGTTAGGTTGCACACTAAAATCTTTTCCCAATCGTTGCCTAGTACTTATATTGTAATTACATTATTAGTGCAATTTATTAAACCTTAGTACTATGAAAACAAAGCTTATTCGCATAGGAAATTCTCAGGGAGTTCGTATTCCAAAGCCCGTTATCGAGGAAATTGGGCTTTCTGAAGAGATAGAAATGATTCTTAAAGACAATCAAATCATCTTGCGTTCTGCCGAGCAAACCCGTAAGGGCTGGGATAATGCCTTTAAAAAAATGGCCAAAGAAGACGACGATCAGTTGATTGATAAAGAAGAAGTTGAGCTGCCAAGTAAATGGGACGAAACTGAGTGGACATGGTAGAGCGAAAACGGTAGTGTAAACTAAACTCTGTCCTGTTATATTGAACCCCTGATGGGGCTAGCCCCATCAGGGGTTGCGATTCAGATCCAGCGGTAGCCGGTCTC
>NZ_JBINJE010000053.1:0-14104 GCF_043951955.1 Halalkalibaculum sp. DA384
AGTGAGCACCTCATGTTTCCTTCAACGAAGTGCACGGCCCAATTTCGCAGCTATTTGTGAGGATACCCAAATTTGAGCTACCGGGTACTTCCGCTAGATATAATAATATCATTGGCTTAAGCTGTAATTTGTTCTACTTCGTGAATAATCCGGGTTAAGATGATAATCGTATAAACGAGGATAGCACCATGTTTCTACCGTAATAATTTCTGTCTGACGAGGGACGGGAGATGAGTGGGGATTATGAATGAAGAATTATGGATTATGAATTCCGCTGCCCCCCTTGTGGCGAATTATATAAAAGAGCTGGAAATGATCTTCGAAGGGGGTGCAGGAGGATGATCAATAAGTAATGAAGAGAGGGCTTTGCAAAGCCCTCTTAAAAAAAGGTATCCCAATACCAAGGAGAATGGTTGGAATCTCGATTTGAACAAGACCTGAAAACTCTTACCTCGCATTAAAAATCCAGGCATCAGCGTTGTGGCGCTCCCAGATCGTATTAAGCTCCGCCTTGGCCTCCTCAAGAGTTTGATGCCCGCTGTAGGCTACAAAATGGTAACTGGAATCGGGATCCTCTACCACCACGGCATCGTAGCCCTGTTCCCGCAGCTCCTGTTGAAATTCAACGGCATTTTCCCTGTTTAAAAAGGAGGCGGCAACAATAAAGTAGTTGTAGTTCCCCGCCGATCCTCCCTGGGGATCAAGGCGTGTATCTTGCTCTCCCTCCGGCTCCGCAATCTCGTCTGTTGAATCGGCAGCCGGTTCCGGTTCTACGGCCTCTGCCCGGCTAGTTTCCGCACCGTCTCCGTCCACAGGACTTTCCCCGGCTTCAGACTGCTCCTCGTTCTTGTTTTCTTGCTCCGTTCCCAGGTTCAGCGGTACAGGTTTTGCCTCCATTTCAGGATCAAGATACTCATCTGTTTCTTCTTCACGGGATTGCTGTCCGGGCATCTCCTCTTCTTCTTGGGAATTCTGCTCTTCCTGTTCAGGGATCGTTTCTTCAGGAAGCTCTGTTTCGGACCCCTCGGCCTCATCCTCGTCATCGGCGTTTAGCTGCTCCATCCGGGTCGGGCTGTATTGGTCTTTTCGTTCGATTTCATTACGTATCCGTTCCCGTTCCTCGTGGAGCACATCAAATTTGTTTGCATTTTCACGACCATAGCGTTCAGCAATGGTAGGTTCAATTTCCGCCTGTACCAGTATTACCAGTTCACGCATCTGATAATCCTTGGAATTAAAACCAAACAGGTAGCGCAGTCCAAACAGCCAGGGCGGTAGATCCTTGAGTATGGGAACGCCGCGGCGCACCTCCGCCACTTCTGATCGATAAAGGCCCGCAATGGCGGTCGCTTCCCCATCCACGAGGATAGCCTGCGTCTCGGCCGTTTGCTTGTTGACAATGGTGCTGACGGGATCCGGTTGGGCCGAAGAACGCTCCGCCTGGATATCGAGATGGATAACGGTGGTGTCGTTTTCTTCTATAATTGTGGGAGTAACGGTAAGGATCGTACCTACGCTGAAGAACTGGTCCGTAACGTTACCTGCAAAATCACGCTGTTTAATAGAAAAATCTTGTCCTACCTGGATACGCCCCTCCTGCCGGTCCATCACCTTGACAGACGGAGACGCAAGGATCTCTCCCAGGTTGTCTGCCTCAAAGGCGCTGAACAGGGCCTGAACTTCGATGCCCGAATTCCCGACCTGCCCAAAATTTATAAGGGCATTAAACACATTTTGAGAAACATTTTGAGCCCCTTTGGAGTTGACAGAGACGAACTGGTCCTCAAAGCCGGAAGTGGCCGGAAGCTCTCCAGAGCCTCCTCCACCCTGGCCGCCTCCGCCGCCTCCACCACCGCCCTGGTTTTGGCCAACAAAGTTACCCAGATTAGCAGGTACATTTTCGGTCAGTGTAGACCAGTCTACCCCGATCTCCTGCAGCGCACGGCGACTGCCTTCGAAGAAGATCGCATTAATTCGTACCTCCCGGCTGTCGATGGTGGCTACCGGACCATCGCCCTGCTGTCCCTGTCCTGCTTGCACAGCCACATTTCCGCCCTGGGCGGTCTGGCCCTGGTCTTGGGCGGGCTCCTGATAGGGAACGATCTCAAAAATCTCATCCTGCTCTATCAAAACCAGGTCTTTTACCCGCAATAGCAGGTCGAGGGCATCTCTCCAGTGCATCGGCGGCACAGATATGCCGATTGATCCCTCCGTACCCGTCCTGTCGATGATCACTTTATTGAGCCTTTCCTGGGCAAACTGGTTGATCACATCTATCGCCCGTTGAAACGGGGTGTTGCGGTCAAAGGTGACAACCTCGTCCGGGTTGGTATACTCCCGGGGAATCCGGTCCTGCCCCTGCAAAGCCAGGCTGTTGTGCGGCTGCATAAAAAATAGAAGGAGTGGAAATATTAATAACCTCAAGATTGTTCTGTTTTTAAAGTTCATTGTTGTACCTCCAAAGTTACATGCTCTATGATGCCGCCTTTATTCAGCTCAAATATTGCCGATTGTTGTTGAATGTTAACCGTTTCCAGCCTGCCCAGGTACACCCTGTCTCCCACCTGTAATTTTTGCATGCTTCCATTTTGATCAATGACAAACACCGCGTTTGAACTCAATGCCACCAGGCTGCTGCTTTCGATGTCAATTAAGTTCTCTTCATTGGGCTCAATTTCCCGTATAAATGGATAAAATGGATTGTAAACAGATTCCAGTATCGAATTCGATATCGTTAGTTCCGTGGCGTCAACAATGCTGCTGCGGCTGTAATAACTTGCCAGCGCAAAGTTAAAGTTGACACGTCCGTACGACTCCAGGTTATTGATCGGTGAAATATTCAGATTGGCGATCTTGTTGATCGGTTTACTCAGCTCAATTCTCCGGATAAAGTTCACCACGTTCCGGTAAAATCCGCTCCCGGATATCTGCATATTGATGATCCCGAACTGCCCCTGGCTTGTTGAGTCAACAAACGTAAATGAGAAGTCGGTCACCGCGGGTCCGCTGTTTAGCTGGTTGATGAAATCAAATACCTTGTCCTCATTACTGCTGAAATAGAGGCCTTTGTCATAGTTTTTTATATAGTACTGGGCATTCTCATACTGTTCCGCGAGCATGTCGTATTGATTGGCGGTTTCCTGCTTGTTGGAGAGTTCCGTTCGTTTTTCGGTAACCTCCCCCTGCAGACGCTCCAGTTCGGGCTTTTGCAAAAATTCGATGTATGCCCATCCCCCACCGGTAATCAGCAAAAAAACCAGCGACAAAATTAGTGTATTCCGTAATGCGTATGACATAGATCAGTGGATAACTATTTGCCCAATATCGTTTTTAAGTCTTCCGGTCTCGGTGGAGAAAACTGGGATTTATCGTCCGAGAACTCTTTGATCCTGATGGAGAACCGATAGACCTCCTGTTCCCGGATCTCCTCGATGCTGACATTCAGTAGCGTTGCGTCGGCAAAAATATCCACGATGTCCGGTATTTGATTTCTATACAGTGCATATCCATTCAGGGAGGTACCATCCTGGTTGTTCTGCATGCCCGTAAACCAGGTCGCCTGTACATTCTCGCTCATCCCGTTGTTCAGGATCTGCAGCTTGCGGGTCCACTCGCGCGTTCCGCGACTGAGGGTATCCAGCAATACCAGTTCTTCCCGCAGTATGGCCAGCTGGTCGCTCAACTTGTTTGCGGCATTTACAGTGGGGGTTACCTGTTCAATCTGGCTGTTGATCCGGGTCAGATCACTTTCCATCGTCTGAATTTGCCGGGCGTTTTGCTGGTAAAAATAATTAAGTGTGACCGGGGCCATGAATATGAGAAAAAGGAGCATAATGCCGTGCCACTGGAGCTTGAATATTTTCTGGCGCTCCAGGACATACCCGGGCAGCAGCGAAATATCGGGAAAATGCTGCCTGTCAACCCCCGAAGCGGCCCAGGCGACACCTATTGCCGTGGTAAACGCGTTGGAACTTACCGGGTCTTGATCCCCATAATCAAATTTGCTGCTGTCGAACCGAAAATTCTCTACACTTACATCCGGGAAATTCTTCTTAAAAAAATCAGTCGCCTCCGTACCCACCGTATTATTTGCCAGTATCAGGCGATCCAGGTTGGGGACCTCACCGGTATCGAGCTGAAACAGGATTTTACTGAATATCGTATTCAGGAATCCCCGGTTTTTGGTTCCTTCATTAATGATGGGAGAAACCAGCCAGATCTCCTCTCCATTCATAAAGATAAGACGGCATCTCTCCGGACCGAACTGGATAATGCCGGTTATCTGGTCGGGTTGCAGCTCATAGTTCGCTTTTACTAGGCCGACGAGGCTGACCTCATCCGGAAGTATCTCATCAATAAAAAGCTTGCCCCCATACAGCTCGCGGGTTTCGTTCACCAGCTCCAGCAGCTTGGGATCTTCCTCCGTCGAAGCCAGCAGCAGCGACCCGTTCTCCCTTATCTCGTAATCGTATCGATCAGACGATTTCGGGGTCCCGTAAATGGATTCAAGCTTTTCTTCAAGATCGGCAATCAGGTCCTTTTTCTTGACTTCGTTGAAATTGGTATCCCTGATAATCTGGAAAATGGTATCACCGGCCTCCACATTGAGTCCCAGCCGGAGGTTGTCCGGGTCGATCTCCGTCAATGTTTCATACAGGAGCACTTCATTTGACCGCGTGCCGCTGTCAGCCTCTTCCACCATGTCCAGCGACAGCATATCGTCATCCTCCACGGGTTCCTCATCCATGTCGTCGAGGTTGATCTCCTCAAGCTCCTCCTCGCCGCCATCCCCCTCAAGTTCTCCCAGCCCAAAAATGGAATCGGCATCCTGATCTTCTTCAAAATCGCCGCCCTCCGGACCTTCAGAGGAATCGTACCCTCCCGGTTTCAGCTCGTCAATCAAGCCGATCTTGTCCAGTTTAACCAGGCGTACCTTGCCCTTCTCGGATTTAACCCGGGCAATTTTTAACTGGCTGCCTTCAATTACGATACCTGTGTATACTTTGCTCCCGAACATTGAGCCGCCGTTAGAATATTTGCATTTTATTTAATTTAGAGCTCATTGTCTGAAAGAAGCTGCAGCAAACGCTTTTTGTTATTTGCATTGTTGATCGCTTCCTCCCTGGAAATTTTGCCTTCGTCATATAGCCGTTTAAGGTCCTGTTCCATGGTATTCATCCCCTTGTCACCGCCCTCCATCAGCATCTGATAGATCTCGTTGACGTTGTTGTTGCGTATAGCCGCCTTTACGGAACTGTTTACCAGCAGAATCTCCTTGGCCAGTACCCGCTTCCCATCCAGGCTGGGAATCAGTTTCTGACTGATCACGCATGTGAGCACATCTGCGAGCCGGGTGCGGACCCGGTTCTGCTCGTTGGGTGGCACTTCGCCCAAAATCCGTTCGATGCTCTCCATCGCCGAGGAGGTGTGGAGGGTACCAAATGTTTTGTGACCGGAATCGGTGATTTCAAGCGTGGTCATGATTGTTTCGGGATCCCGGAGCTCTCCCACCACAATGATATCGGGATCCTGGCGAAGCGCCTGAACCGCTCCCTCCTTGAAAGAGGCGACATCCCTGCCCACCTCGCGATGCCTGACAACCGACCGGATCGGCTTGTGGATCAATTCGACCGGAGAGGCGATAATAACAATATGCGAGTCGATGCTGCGGTTGTTCGCATCGATGATCGTGTCAAGCGTGGAGGATTTTCCCGAGCCCGTGATTCCCGTAACGAGCGTTAATCCATATTTGTAATATTTCAGGCTGAGGGCCTTGGCTATTTCCGGGTGAAGGTTCAATCCCCTGAAAGGACGAATTTCATTTTCAATCTTGCGCATGTTTAATGCCAGGTGCTCCAGGTCAAAATACATGTCGGCCCTGAAACGCTGGCTCACATCCTCACTTATCTCAATAGAGTAGGAGAAATCGAGGTTCTTGTTTTCCAGCAGATGTTTGCGCTGGCTCGGCATGATGGCGTTGTGCAGCAGAAAATCGGTTTCGACCAACTCAAGCCGAGCGTCAATTTTGTCGGACGGAGATTTGTCGCCGTGAATCCTGTACCAGATCTGCCCTCCGCAGCCCGGTCCGCCAAGATCGATGTCGGAGGCCTCATTGTCATTCATCTCCAGCAGATAATCATCCAGGATGTTGCCGAGGATCAACCGCTTTTCATCGGGCTGGTCTTCAATAATCCGCCCGATCTGCTGGTGCCGTTCCAGCCCTTTTGCGGTCTTCGACAGCTGCCGCGCCATCGGTTGAATGAGTTCTGTCAGACGATTTGTACCAATAGCCTGTCCCATAGATTATTATTTGTTATACCGTTTTCAGTCTGAAGAAATGTTTTAACAAAATGCGGTTACGAAACAACCAACGATATTTGTTAATACAAGATGATGTATCTAAAAATTGTAAAATTGAACAATTTCATTTACAGACAGTTTTTCAAAAGAGTACGCTCTAGTATAGAAAAAAAGAACAATATTAAAAAACTCTAATGTTCAACCCTTTTTAAATGAATTTCCCGACTCAGAAAGGTTACTGTTTAAAATCGATAAAAAAAGTTAAATCGTTTTAATAAATGAGTGCATATAAAAAGAGATGCCCGGCAAGACTCCAGCCGGTAAGGAGATTACCAGCCTGCGTCATTCAGCAGCCGTTTTTTTAGCTTCAACAGCTGGACATTCATGTTGCTGATCTTTTTTTGCTGAATTTCAATGATGTTGCGGGTGAAAATATTGAAGAGTTTTTCAGGTTTTTTACGGAAGAAGTTCAAAGCGTCATACCGTTTGAATTGCAGCAGCAGGCTTTCCCCCTCCGAAACCACTTTGGCCATCCGGTTGTTTTTGCTGAACAGAAATGTTTCTCCCAAAAAGTTTCCTTCCGAAAGTACCGCCAACTGTATATTATCTTTCCAGATAGTCACTTTCCCCTCTGCTATCAGGTAGGCTGAATTCACATACTCGGATTCATTGATGATGACATCATCCTGCAGAAATCGCTCTTCGACCCCCAGGTTCAAAAACTCCATCGTATCTTCGTAATGAAAATTCCTCAGCAGTAAGGGAGGTTCCTTTAAAAATCTACGGATGTACTCAGGCGTAACATCACGTTCGGTTTGACCATCTTCAATCATAATATTCGCTCTTTAAATTGACCCCTATTTTACAACTCAGGATGGATTATGGCTCTGGCTATGCAAGCCTTTGTTAAATAACCACGCATCTTTTGTAATAGTAAAACTATTCGGATCAATTTTATCAATTAAATTTGGTTTCATTAATGTAATATAATATTGGCACTTATGCGGTTTCCATGATAAAACCCGGGGTATTTCTTCCCGGTGTGCCGATATAACATCGCAGCTTCATCTGCCCCAGGTTTTCTCAATCTTCTATTGTTATCGCCATGACCTCTTCTATGCTTGTAATCCCCGACTTGATCCGCTCGCGCCCGGAACCACGCAGGCTCAGCATACCCTGGCTCATCGCGTATTCCTTTATCCCCATTTCGTCGATTTCGCTGCCGGATTCCAGGATCATGCTGCGGATCTCCTTGTCAAAATAGAGCGCCTCCATGATAGCCGCCCGGCCCTTGTAGCCGATGTCGTTGCATTCATCGCATCCCACTGCGCGATAAAACGTGGTCTGCTGGATCTCTTCTTCGGTAAACCCGATCCCTTTTGCAGTCTCGGGATGGGGCTCATACTCCTCTTTACATTTGCTGCACAGTCTCCGTACCAGTCGCTGTGCCATAATCAGGTTTACGGCATTGGCAATCAAAAAAGGCTCCACGCCCATCTTGTAGAGCCGGGAGATGGCACTGGGAGCGTCGTTCGTGTGCAGGGTTGAAAAGGTAAGGTGCCCGGTGTTCGCGAGCTTGATAGCGATTTCGGCCGTCTTAAGGTCCCGTATCTCACCGACCAACACAATATCGGGATCGTGCCGCAAAATACCGCGCATCGCCTGGTCAAACGTCATGTGGTTGCTGAGCTTCAGCTGTCGGGCTCCCTCTATCAGGTATTCCACCGGGTCCTCTACCGTAAGTACATTTACAGCCGGGTCGATCACGTAGTAAAGCGCCGCAACCAGGGTGGTGGACTTACCGCTGCCCGTGGGACCCGTTACAATGACAATACCGGACGGTTTTTCGATCGCTTTTACAAAATCCTCTTTCGCCTTGGTCTGCAGGCCGAGTTTTTCGAGATCGGTAATCACTTTTCGATCATCCAGAATCCGGATTACGATAGATTCAAATTTCCGTTCAAACTGTTTTCCCACCATCGGCATGATGGAAACCCGGTACCGGATGCTGTGGTTGTCAACCACGCGCTGGATAAATCCATCCTGGGAGGCGTCCCGTTCAAAACGGTCCACATTCCTGGTTTTGTCTTTTACCACGGCGGATATCGCCTCCGGCTTCACATTTTTCTGCTCATGCCACATCTGCAGCTTTCCGTCGATCCTGAACCGGATGTCGGTTGATGCGGCGCCGGTGGGCACGATATGGATATCGCTGACTCCCTGCCGCACAGCCTCAACGAGCATCCCCTCCACCAGGGAGTTGAGCATGCTCTGGTTGATCTCCGCGTCGATCTCCTCCTCGTCGATCTGGTCCTCGTCGGACTCCTGCAGGTCGGGCTCTTCATATTCAATCTCTTCCAGCAGGTCCAGGAATTCGTTTTTCTGCTCGTAGACCTCGGTCAGGATCTGCTCAACAAGTTCGTAGCGGCAATAAAAAATTTCGAAATGCTTGAAATTCAGCCGCGAAATAATATTCGACAGGGTTGGATCGGAGGGATCGGCCGCTGCAATCGTCAACTCATTTTGATCTTTTTGCAGGGGCACCGCCTTTTGGTGGACAAGCTCATCGATGATCTCCTGCGGAAGCTGCTCAATATTTTCCTTGATCTCCTCTATGACGTCGGGTTCTATTCTTTGAACTCCTTCAAAAACCTCGTCAAAGGCGTAGATACTGGCAATTTCCTTCATCACATGGTGGCGATCCAGTCCCAGGTCCTGGTACAAAATCTGCCCCAGCCGCCGGTTGGTTGAATCCGGCTCTTCCTCGAGGATGGAATTGGCAATATTCAGCTGCTCCTCGTCTATGACTCCGCGGTTAAGCAGAATATTGCCGATATGTCTGCGGGTATTTACCTTGCCCATTGATGGTTCATTAACAAATCCAAAATTCCATTTTTAAAGCAGAGCCGGCCATACCTGCCGAATAGTTGAATAGTCAATATCATTTGACTACAAAATAGAGGCACAGTTCGTTTCAGGTTCCTCTTACATGCCTGACTGCGGCTTAATCAATGCCGACTCGGATGATACGATGGTAATGGCAATCAACGCAACCATAATGAAGAGGTTGACAAACAGGCTGATCAGATCGATGACAGACTCCATCTTATAGGTGGTCTGTATCTCATAATACTCGGCCAGCTGCTGGGCATTTTCCCGGAGAGCCCCCGATTCGGCCCCCAGCTTAAAACGGCTGATGGCGGTATTGGTGAACACCCCCGTCGCCTTGAGCGACTCGATCAGCCCGGCACCCTCCTTCAGCATCATCTTGATGGCCACCTCTTTTATCTGCTTTTCCATGTACTTGTTGCGGCACGCCTCCGCCGCCACTTTGATCACTTCAATATTTTGCCCGGACCCGCTGTAGAGGGTATAGAACACCCGTGAAAATATCTCGATACTCGTCTTGTGCATCAGGTCTCCCATCACGGGCAGCTTGGTGATGTGCTTGTCGAGCAGCAGCTTGCCTTTGGGCGTCTTGATAAAATAGACAAAACCGGCAATCGGGAGGATATGCGCCAGGGTGATCAGGAGCCAGTTATTCTGCAGCCACGCGCTCCAGTCGAGCGTGGCGGCCGTCATCGGGGCCTGCTGCTCCAGGTTGATATCCATCTCCAGGAATACGCCCGCCATTTCGGGGAATATATAGCCCACGTAAAACAGGACCACCCCGATAACGGCGATCACGGTGATTGTGGGCATCATGAGCGAGCGGCGTAAATTCTTTTTAAACTCGGCATCCCGCTCAAGAAACTTGGCCGTACTTTCAAACACCTGCGCCATGTTACCACTGGTGGACGCCACGCTCAGCATGTAGGCGGCAAATTTGCCGAATACATCCTCATGCTTGCCGTATACCTCCGATCCCTCTTTCCCATCCTTGAGGTCTTTCTGGATCTGCCGGATGACCTCCTTCATCCGCTTGTTCTGGGTATCTTCCTGAAGCAGGTTGAGAATCTCATCAAAGCTGAGCTGCTGTTTCAGCAGGTCGGCCGAGAGTCTTATAAACGTCACCACCTCTTTCTGTGGGACGCCGCCCTTCCAGTCAAACCACTTTTTATTGATGCTTATGACCTTGTAGCCCAGCTTGATCAGCGCCTTCTCCAGTTCCTCCTTGCTGTAGGCCTCCTGTTCCCCCTTTACCTCTTTGTTTGCTCCCTTCTTGACCTTGTAAATATAGGTCTCCTTCTTGTCGATGGAGTGGACCTTCAGGCCGTTGTTGCGGGAGATTTTATCAACTTTTTTTTCTGCTTCCTTTTTGGAGTCGGCCTCAAACTCCGTTTTAATCATCTTGCCCTGGGCGGATGTTGCCTTAAGTCTGAATTGTGCCATCTGTAAGATTGTAAATCGGTTGAAGGTTGCAGGTTGTATGTTGAAGGTTACAGGTTGAAAGTTCTGCCAACCCGTGCCAACTCACAGTACCGAGAGGATACCCCACTGCTCACCAATAATAACCGTTCTAAAGGTTTAATTGTAGATTTATTATATGATATGATGCAAAGAAAATGGCTTTGTTACAAATAAAAAGTGCTTTCCCTGAAAGGAGAGGGCTGTTTATCCCGAATTTGTCGCAAATATTTTGGGAAATAATCTCTTGTTTCACATTATATGATGCCTCATAACTACCAAGAGTATGCCACTTACTCTTCATACTCCCACTGTACCTGGAAATCATCGCCCTGCAGCTCGGCGATGGCCCGCAGGAATACCCCTTCATCTGTGCCGGTGCCCTCCACGGTCAGCGTATTACCACTACCGGATACGGCGTATGTGCCATTTGCCGTAGAGTCTCCGATGCTGATATCCCCGATCCCGATATTGTCAAAACTGCGCCCGCCTCCCTGCAGGGAAGCATTCCGGAAATAGTACGCCTGGGCTTCGCCGAGAATCAGCAATATATCCTGCTGTACGGCATCCTCGTTGGCGCTTTGCCGTGATTCCTGCAACGTATCAATGGCAATAATGGTAGCAACAGCCACAATTACCGTAACCAGGATTACTAACAGAATTTGTTGTTGACCCATAAGTCTTCACGTTTAAGAGATCATCTACTGAATAATATTCAATTGTATTTTAATAACCAGTATTATTAGCAGGATTTAATCCAGGTTTAATTAGGATTTTCAATTTCAGTTATGTTGAGATTCATCTTTATTAAGATCGTCGATATCTTCATAAATCATGCCCTGATGCCAAAAACGTGGATATAATTTGAATGGAGTATCAAACTTTTCAAAAAATTCCCTCTTTCGTTCGTCAAGATGAGGGATATCTGAAGCAACTTTGTAGGCCACAAAAACAGTATTTATCCCCAACAGGCCAATAATTGCAACTGCAGCAAGTGAAGTCTTTGTTCGGGCTCTGAATAACTTCCTGTTTGAACAGAGAAAATATTCCCCAATAATTGCGCCCCCGACGATAGTGAACAACAGTTGACTGAGTGATGAATTAAATATCCCGGAGACCATTGAATGAGCTAAAGCAGCGGTAATAGAAGCGATGAGCGCAATTCGCCAAATCAACCGTCGCGGATCCATTTCATTTGCAGGAAAATGAAGACTTTGTTTGATGAATTTAACTAAGCCTGTTGTAACCAGCACCGTAGCTAAGATAACAGCCGGTATACCCCATTCCGCCGCAGTTTGCAAAATAAGATTGTGGGGCGTTGACCACGGGGGATTAATTCCCATATAAGAAAAGTGCATCGGCCCCAGCCCCAAAAAGGGATGTTTCATAATTTGCTCAATGGTAAACCACCAAACATCCAGCCTGCCACTGTCTCCGAACCTTGACAATATTTCCCTCCCCCCATTTTGGGGTAGTAGAAAAAGAGACAAATAGAGTACCAGCCCAGCTGCAGCTGTTAGCAGGTACACTTTGGCAAAAGGAATACATCTCTTTCTAAATAGAACAACAATACTTAACAAGCCCAAAGTTGAAGCCACCATGGTACCTCTTGCGTCCGCTGCAAAAACAAGCATCCACCAAGAGCTGATAAAAAACAGTAACAGGTACTGTAGTCCCGGAATGATTCTATCCTTGAAATAGAGATAGGCAAACGCAAGCAACGGTAACGTCCAGGTTTGGATATGGTTGAAAAACCGTACGTGATTAAATCCCAGGTATGCACTTGGATTCAAAAGGACGCCATTTTTGCGCAGTTCAATCCTGTTTTGTTCTGGCCAGGTAGTCCAGTTGTCATTAAATAATCCCGTTATATAGTCTGCGTATACTCTTGTCAAATAAAGTATGCATAATACGATAAGGCCGATAAGTACGACTTTTATATAATGCTCTTTGTCCTCTTGGTACAGATAGCTACACAGAAATAATAATTGGCCTATCAGTAGATACCATCCCACTTGCAGGAAAGCCCATTGTGGTAGTGGTGCTAATGCTGAAGAAACCGTACCAATAATTAGAATGATGGTTAATCCAATCCAGACACTACTTCTTAGTCTAACAATCTGTTTTTTATATAAAAAACAGAGAAAGAGAATAGAGCTAAAGCCCAGGATTGCACTCTCTACTATCTTTTTTTGATTGAAATAGCTGAGACTTGTGATTGAAAAACTAGTTACTAATACTGCTGCAAGTATACAGATATAAAAAACAAACCATATAAATCGCTTTTTTAGGTGCATAAACAATACAAATAAAAAAGGGTTTTCATACCTTCATCTAGCATGAAAACCCTCAAATTTAGTATTCCTTAAGCTAATTAAGGTACTACTAATAGCTTAACTCATCCGGCAATATAGTTGCCGATATTGGATCTGAAGTATTGGTTACTGGTGGAGTATCATTTGCACCATATTGGCTAGAAGGATGTGCGGTAATAGTTATTTCTCCCTGCGCACCTCCACTTAAAACATAAGTACCATTTTCATTGTAAGCTTGAGTGGGTGTACCATCCACTATGGTACCAGCAAATGCAAGGTTCTCAAACGTCATATCAGTAAAATCTTTACCACCACCACCAAGCATATCTGGTTTCATATAATAACCTTGAGCAGAAGCAGCAATGGAAGCTATGTCCTGACGAACGGCATCCAGATTCGCACTATCTGCAGCGCTTGAGAAGGTGTTAATGGCCACGACCGTGGCGATACCCACGATAATGGTTACGAGGATTATAAGTAAGAGTTGTTGTTGACCCATGATTCTATCTCCTTAGGTTTTGTTTTTATTAGAGGTTAAACTCTGTTTGGTAATAGCCGATATTCGACCGTTGTACTCTGTTTCAACTACATGCTACAAGAGCATGCGCGTTTATAGATGTTACATTTTTCAATTTACAAATATACTACAATTTTAAAAGCCCTGCCCTTAATGTTAGATTTTGTTAATCGACCAACGTAAAACGCATTTAAAATATGCGTGAACTACAATTAAAATGCAACTATAATATTAAATTTTTTTAATATTTATGTATGGACCGTCTCAATCGTGCGGGATCAAAGCCGTTCGTGGCCGATGAGATCAACCGGGCTACTTCACAAAGCTAATCGGGAAGATTTCTGTTAGAGGAAAGCGGGTTGCAAAAATTGCAGTCTGTAGTGTTTGGCCCATTTATCGCCTTTAATTTTTGGTTCTTTTGGGTCAAGCCAAAAGGGATAACTCGGTTGGAGAAACAGTCTCCTGTTTCACATTCAGGCTTCCTTATCCTCCTTCCTTGTTCATTTTTTCATCGAAGAAAAAACGAACCTAAAAATTCGCCGCCGGAGAAATTTTTGTGGCGTTTCCTCCACCTCCGCTAAAACCATTGAACTCGATCCGCTGAAAAACGCGGATCTCAAACAGC
>NZ_JBINJE010000054.1:0-13356 GCF_043951955.1 Halalkalibaculum sp. DA384
GAACCTATCTCAAACACGCTGCTTTTATTGTCGATGGTTTTCAGCGTGTCATTGGTTCTCACGGCCCCGTAAAAAGTGGCGGTACTGTCATGAATAAAAGCGATTGAACATTGGGTTTGATTGGGGAAATAGCGAAGGGTTTGAAAGATGCTGTCGATCTGCGTACTGGATACGCCGGGACGTGGGTCAAGGTGGTTAACAGCTGTTTCCGGATTACTTACGCTGCCACAGGCGGTACATATGGCTAAGAATATGATCAGGTATAGTTTTTTCATTGTCTTATTATTAAATCCTTTCCGGCGAAACGGTTTTCTGTCGCCTGAATAAGATGGCTAGCGAGATTGTTGATCCCGGAAATGTTATCGCCCATAAACTGGCAATAAAGATCAGGGGATGATAGTACATCTGGAATACGAGAAACGGTATAAGCACTCCATTTGCAGTGAGAAACCAGCGGACCTTTTTTCCCAAGCCCTCACCGGTAAATACCCTGGACGCGAACAGTGTCGCCAGACTCATAAAGCTATATCCCAGTATGTCTACGGCATATAGAAATGAATCGAAAGGAGTAAATATCAGCAGCTGAATATCTTGTGTATCTCCACTCATGAGTCGTGGTACAACCAGGGTAAGCTGCACAAAGTAGACAATGCCGATCAGGACCGCATAGGCTGTTGCAAATGTAAGTCCCAGGTGGCTCCAGATCTTGTCGTTTTCGGAGGCACAGTAGTGAATGCTAACCATGAGGATCACAAATGAGACCCCCAGAAGCAATGAAGGAGTGAGCAGCCAGACAAGCCCCATCGGAGTGCTCATACCTTCCGGTCCACCCTGTGATCCGAGTAGCCCCATCCATTCCATTAACTGTGCTATGATGTAGGCGATGCTAAATACCGATGAAAATATTGCTGACCAATAGCCCAATGACCGTACCGATGGGGAGATTCGTGGTTTCATAATTAGCCTCCCAAAAGGGTGTTAAGAAGCGATAATTGATAAAAGTGATATTATTCGTTTCATGATGCGTCCTTATTTAGAATAGAATCATTCTGTACTACTCTGAAAAATCCAGAGCTCAGTACTACTTTTATCAATGCAATTAACGTACCCCAAATGAAAGATCGGAAAGATATCCATTGGATGACATGCAGGATCAATTAATATTATTTCTACTGTAGGTAAACGTATGCGACATTGCGAATTTACATTTGTAATTATTGCAAGGTTGCAATAGTGGGATGCGAAAAATGGAGTTCCATTAACTTGATTGAGAGGATATCAAGTTGGCACAATCTTTTCTGTATCAATAAGTACCTGTAGGGATACAAAAAACTGATTCACTATGAAATACCGGAAATCCATAACTGCTTTGTCCTCGATAATAATTATTCTGGCAGTTGTCGCGGCATCGATGGGCATTTTTTCGACCGGCGGTCCCGGTCCCTATGATCTTGAAACGGTGACTGTTTACGGGAAAGGACTTTATAAACACATGTCGCAGGAGTCGCTCTTTGGTTTGATTTCCATTGGCTGTACGATCCTCATTTTTAACTATATAAAGGAGCCTGATTATGAATATGCCTAAATCAAGATCCATCAGTTTCTACATCCTTACCTTCTTAATCTTTTTCCAGGCGGTGAGCGGCCTGTATGGTGGAGGAGCATTGGTTCTGGATCCAACAGGAGATATACTTAAGATGCCCCTTAGTCTGCTGGAAGGATCACCTTTTAATGACTACCTGATCCCAGGAATAATCTTATTCGCTGTTTTGGGCGTCTTTCCGGCAATCGTTTTTTATGGCTTGTTACGTGGAAAAGAGAGGTCATGGCTGGGTGCTGTACTGGTAGGGGTAGCGTTGATTATTTGGATAGGAACAGAAATCGTTATGGTGGGATACCACACCGAGCCCCCTTTGCAACTTATCTATGGGATAGTAGGAATCGTATTATTGATTTTGGCCCAGCTACCAGCTGTACGAAAAATACTACAATCAAAACCTATTCATCATGAAAACAACAATTGATTTTAAAAAGCTAATCGAATACGGGATAAAAGCACCCTCTGGGCATAATACCCAGCCCTGGTACTTCACCATTGAAGAAAATGCAATCGAGATCCATCCTGACTTCAGTCGAGCGTTACCGGTAGTGGACAGTGACAATCATGCTCTTTATATAAGCCTGGGCTGTGCCGTTGAAAACATTGCAATAGCTGCTGCCAAATATGGACTTCAGTCCGGTATTACCATTAAAGAAGACAAAGATAATAAATCATTTATTGTAATTTCTTTTATTTCCGTCGACTCCATTCAGGAAGATGAGCTGCTGAATTATGTCGATAAGCGGCAATCTACCAGAAATGAATATTCCGATAAAAAAGTACCAAAAGCTGATTTAAATGAGCTCAAAAATTCCTTTGAATTTGAGGGTGTCGAACTGATAACTCTTACCGGAGAAAGTGAAATTAATGATTTGGAACCACTTATCCTCGAAGGTAGTAATAAGCAGTTCCAGAACAAGGAGTTTGTAAAGGAATTGGTAAACTGGTTCCGGTTTTCAAAGGCTGAAGCCGAGAAGAAAGGTGATGGGCTGTGGATTAAAAGTATGGGCTTGCCCAACATGAATCGCTTTATCGGTAACATTGTGATGAAGTATTTTGTCAGTGCAAAAAGCGAGGCCAGGCGCTGGAAGAAGCTTATCGATGCAACAGCGGGATTTGCTCTATTCACAGCAGCCCAAAACGATATTACTCACTGGGTTAGGCTGGGAAGAGCTTTTCAACGGTTTGGGCTTACCGCGACAAAGCTGGGCATCAGCCATGCTCATGTAAATATGCCTTGTGAAGAGTTGGAAGTTAGGGAAAAACTTGTCAAGAAATTCAACCTGGGATCGAGTCATCCACTTTTATTAATTCGATTCGGCTATTCTGAAACAATGCCCTATTCTCTAAGGAGAGGTGTGGATGAGGTGCTAATAAACAAAAAGGTCGAAGCTCATGGCTAAAATCATGTTTTCATTCGTTATTTTACTTCATGGATTGATCCATATTCTGGGATTTGTAAAGGTATTTAACCTGGCCCAGATCGATCAGCTTACGCAGGAAATATCCAAACCTGTGGGAATGCTTTGGTTGCTGTCTTCAATTCTTTTCCTTCTTGTATTGGTTTTTTATCTGAACCAAAATCAGATGTGGTGGAAAATCGGAGCTATTGCCGTAACGCTGTCCCAGATTCTCATTATTCTTTCCTGGAGTGATGCCAAATTTGGCACTATTGCTAATATTATCATCATAGTACCTATCATAATTTCTATTGCCGATCATTTACCGGGCAGCTATCAAAATCAATTCAAAACAGAGGTTGAAAAAAGGCTAAATCAAGATACTGATGAAGCCCTTCTGAGGGAGGAGGATATAGCCCATCTTCCTCCACCCGTACAAAAGTACCTCAGGTGTACCGGTGCCATTGGCAAGGAAAAGGTCTATAACTTTCGGGCCGTATTTCAAGGTCAGTTTAAGCCCAGACCAGATTCAAAATACCTCGATGTGACGGCCATTCAGTACAACTTTTTTGATCAGCCTGCCAGAATCTTTTTTATGGAATCCTCGATGTACGGCATACCCATAGAGGGGCTCCATAGGTATGTTGGATCAACGGCTTCAATGCAGATAAAAATTGCCTCCCTATTTGAGGTTGTAAACGCCCGAGGCCCGGAAATGAACAGGAGTGAAACAGTCACCCTGTTCAATGATATGTGTTTCCTGGCGCCTGCGGCACTAATTGATAAGAATATAAAATGGCAGGGCATTGACTCAACTACTGTAACCGCAACATATACAAACCAAGGGAATACAATTAAAGCCACACTATTTTTTAATGAGGATGGGGAGTTAATCAACTTTTCATCAGAAGACCGATCTGAATCAGCCGATGGCAAAAGTTTCGTCAATTACAAATGGTCTACACCTATAGGTGATTATCAAGATTTTGATGGAAGGAAACTGGCATCTCACGGGCAGGCGGTTTGGCACAAACCTGAAGGAGAACATATCTACGCAAAATTACGTCTTAGGCAAATAAATTATAACTACGATGAAGTGGAATGGTTTAAATAGGCCGATCGAAAAGTGGAGTACAAGAGTCCATCAATTGTTGGGACTCTCTGTCATCCTTTTAATAAGTGGGGGATGTTCAAATCAATCAATTGATCAAGGGGCACCCGTTGATACTTTTACCCAGCAATTGGATACACGTGTTTTGTCATTAATGGATTCGTACGATATTCCCGGTACCGCTATAGCACTTGTTAAGAATGAGGATATAATTTGGTCCGATGCCTATGGGTACGCTGATATTGAGCAGCAAAAGAAGCTGACTATTGACGCTGTCTGCAGGACAGAATCCATCTCAAAGTCAGTTACCGCCTGGGGCGTGATGAAGCTAGTCGAACGCGGTCTGATAAACCTGGATGATCCTGTCCAGCAATATTTGCGCAGTTGGTCGCTGCCTGAATCGGAATACAACCTGAATGAGGTAACCATCCGAAGACTCTTAAGCAATAGTGCCGGGCTGCCACTGGGCTCACTTGGTGAGGAATATTCGCCAAATATTCAGAAACCCTCATTGAGGCAATACCTTAACAAAGAGGTACAGCTAACCTATGAACCGGGTTCAAACTTTGAATACTCCAATCCCGGGTTTAACCTGTTGGAATTGTTAATCCAAGAGGTGACGGGACGCGATTTTAACGATTATATGGTGATTGAGGTACTCATCCCGCTTGGCATGCATAATTCAAATTTTGACTGGGATGAAGAGTTTTCGTCAAGAGTGCCCATGGGATACGACCTACAGGGCAATCCTGTTCCTCCGTACGTATATCCATACAAGGCATCCGGTGGTTTGTTTTCAACGGTTGAAGATATCGCTCGTTTTGCGATTGCCGGGATGGCTCCCGGCAATAAACGGCAGTCTAAAATCTTGAGTGAGGATAGTATCCAAACTATGCACATATCACAGATCAACGTCTCGGGCATCTTTGGTTTTGTAGCTGACGGGTACGGTTTTGGTCACTTTATTGAAACGTTACCGGATGGCAAAAAGGCGGTGTGGCACGGCGGGCAGGGACATGGCTGGATGACCCACTTTCATGTTATCCCAGAAACAGGTGATGGTATTGTGATTTTTTCCAACAGTCAGCGCAGTTGGCCTCTTATTGCTCATGTTTTAAGCGATTGGTCTCGTTGGATTGGTGGTACGGTTAAATTCAGTCGAATAACAAGCTTGGTAGTTGCTTTGTGGGTTGCTACAGGAATTATTTTTCTAATTGCATTCTATGTTGGGGGAAAAGTATTGCGTGGGGTCATTACAGATAGGCGCGGACTGTCAATGACACTGCATCCATATTCCAAGAATCGTATTTTGGAATTTGTTCTGTGGGCTGCATTAAGTTCTGTTCTTTTGTGGTCGGTTGCTCAAGATTATCTATTTATATCATCCATCTTTCCTGTTGGTGCTTCCTGGTTAGGATGGGGAGTACTTTTTCTGTCTTTCGCGCTGCTGTTCTCAGTCATCTTCCCTGGATACCAACGACCCAACTATGCGCCCAAAACATTTGGTTCCTCATGAAAAGAGCCGGAGTCACATATCTCCTTGTATTATTGCTGGCAGGATGTTCCGGTAATACGGAGAAAATACCTGCCCAAAATGCTGTGGCTGAATTAATTTCGACTGACATAGGTGGAATGCAGCAATGGCTTTTAATCAGGGGCGAAAATAACGATCACCCTGTTTTACTCTGGCTTCATGGCGGTCCGGGATCGGCACAAATGCCGATCCATCATGCCTATACCAAGGAGCTGGAAAAGGAATTTATTGTGGTGCACTGGGACCAACGTGGAGCAGGCAAGTCCAATACCAGTGAATTCAGGGAAAAAACGATGACGCTTCATCGGTTCATCGAAGATACTCATGAGCTGACGGGATTTCTGAAAAAGAGGTTTGGTCAAGAACAAATTTATCTGTTGGGACACTCCTGGGATACACTTCTCGGTATCCATGTTGTCAAAGAATATCCTGATGATTACGAGGCTTTTATATCGGTATCGCAGGTCGTCGATCCTGCAAGAGCCGATAGTATTTCATGGAGTTGGCTTCAGGAAAAGGTTCAGGAAAGTGGTTCCCAGGATGGGATAAAAGCTTTAGATGAACTTGGCGGACCACCTTTTGAAGAGCACGAGCGTTTTGTCCGTTTTATTCAACTGGTGGACACCTATGGAGGTGGCATGGATGCCGGCTTCGCCCATCTCCTGTGGAAATCACTTGGGGCCAGCGAATATACTCTAACCGATTATATAAGGTGGTTCAAAGGGGCAAACAGGGGTAGCGGGCCAATGTGTAAAGAGACCAGAGATATTGACCTGTTCGCTTCAATCGACTCACTGGGCATACCGGTATACTTTTTTACTGGGGTGAAAGATTATAATACTCCGCACCAGCTGGTGAACGAGTATTATGACTTTTTGCAAGCCCCCCAAGGGAAATACCTGGTGCGGTTTACAAATTCTGCCCATACTCCTTTTATCGCAGAACCGGAGAAGTTCAACCGTGAAGTGGTTCGCGTAAAACAACAAACGGAGCGTCCAGTACCATGAAATCCGTCATCATAGCGTTCCTTTTAACCGCATTTCAATTTTTGTCACTTACTACTTTGAGTGCACAGGACAGTACCTTGGTTGTTCTGCCTGAATACAAGAGCAAAATTCTTTTTTTACCGGCCATAGGATCAAGCCCTGAGACGGGATTCCTGTTTGGGGCAGTGGTTGTTCCCCAGTTTAAAATTGGTGCAGCTGGCCCTGAAACCCGCTCCTCAAGCGTGTTTACCTCAGCGATCTATACCGTAAAGAATCAGATTCTCTTTAGCGTACTACCTGATATTGTTCTGCCGGGCGAAAGCTGGATGCTGAACGGCAACTATTTTGCCAATTACTTTCCGGAAAGCTACTGGGGAGTGGGCCCCTCTAGTAGTGAGACTGATGAGGTCACTATGCTCTATACCCAGGTGAATCTGGAACAGAACCTGTTGCGGCAAATAGGGCCGGGATTCTTTGTTGGTCCCAAGCTACGCTGGTCTAAGCTTTATAACGTGTCGTTTGAAAATAGCGATGGAGAACGAATAGCTCCACCAAATGTCAGTGGTGCCGGAGGGAGCACAATGGCAGGGATTGGTTGGATATCGCGTTGGGATCGCCGAAACAGTAACATGACCCCTACCCGTAATCATTATGTGCAATTCACAATAATGGGAAACCCGAACTGGCTGGGCAGTACTGAATCCTATACGCTCTATGAGTTGGATGCTCGAAAATACCTGGAATTGTCAGGCGATAACCGAACGGTACTTGCAATGCAGAGTCTGGTTATGCTTCATTCGGGAAACCCGCCTTTCAATGATATGGCAACCTTGGGTGGCGATCAGATTAACCGCGGGTATTACAACGGAAGGTACCGGGATCAAAATGCCACTCAGATACAGGCAGAACTTCGACAGCATGCCATCGGCAGGTTCGGCTTCACGGTTTTTGCCGCTACCGGGGAGGTATGGAACCACTTCGAACATTTTTCGCTAGACAACTATAAGTGGACGGCTGGCGCCGGCTTGCGTTTTAATATCAATAAAGACGACCCAACAAACGTGCGCATTGATTTTGGTTTTAGCAAAGAGTCCACCGGGTTTTACCTGCAATTTGGAGAGGCGTTTTGATTGTGAGAAGACTTTACTTAAAACTATTGATACATCCCTCCTATAACCAATTGAAATAAGACCGGAGAAAAAAATGGACCATGTTGTTTACCTTGATACAAAAGCAAATGAGCTGGAAAAATTACTAAATGGGAGTAAAACCATGATTATTCGTGGTGCAACCGGCAGAAAACTTCCGTATGGAAGGTCAAATGAAGGCGATATGTTATATTTGATAAGAAACAACGCTGAAGGTGTCGTTAAAGCCAAAGGAATTGTAGAACGCGTTTTTAATTCAGACAAAATGTCTACAGAAGAATTAGTGGCGTTAGTAAAAAACATCAAGACAAACTTCAATTATCCGATACACAATTTAAAAAATGGGCTGGAAAAAGATATATAGTTTTAATTGGATTGAGGAAAATTGAAGAAGTAAAATCTTTCGCAATAGATAAAAGTAATTATGGCGATATGGATGACTGGCTTCCTGTCGAAAAGATTGAATCGGTCAAGAACTAAGGTGCAGTTCATTTTGCACACACCTATATCTCGTACTGGCGTTGGATAAGGAAGGCGAATACCTCCTGTGAATAGTTTTCACAGGTTTACTTACAGTTGTTGCATATGATGTAACATTGCATCCCAAAAACAACCTCTATGAATCATAAAGCCATATATCAATCTGACTTCGGATCAGAAGGCTGAGGGTTCGAATCCTTCCGGGCGTACTCTCTATAAGCCCATGACTCACAATGAGTTATGGGCTTTTTTATTTTTAAAAAATAGTCCGAATAAGAAAAGATAAAACAAATTTGGGTAACATTTGGGTAACAGGATACCCCGTCTAATAAAAATTTAAGAATCAATTAAAAATTAACAGATGGGATTTTTGTTCGAAAAAGTATCAGAATAAGAATCAGTTTACCCTGTATTGCTGGTTTATTAATTGCACTCAGTAATTAATTTTCTTCTTTCTATTCAGTATGATTCAAATAGTTAGAATACAAATTACTCAGAACCATATACTTAAATGAATGAATCTGAAAAAGGCGCTAAAGAGTATCTCGAAGATCTTGGTTTTATTGTTGAAATCAATGATGATGGACAGCCACCAAAAGGATTTAAAATGCCTGATTTTTATATAAGAAAAGGTAATTCCTTTAAAGCATACTGTGAGTTCAAGCAATTGCAATCAATAATGGAAGAGGGGCAAGTTAAGCCCCGGAAAATTTTTAATAAACTCTTTTCTAAGCTAAAAAAATCAGGTAAACAGCTAAAATTAAACTATAAAAACCTTATTCATTTTACCCCAAATATCGCTTTTCTAAACTGCACAGATTCTTCAATAACTAAATTTGATGTCAGAGATGTTTTGAGAGATGAATCAACCATACCTATAAATGGGTTCAAGTCTTTTTCAGAAAGCATGAGACTCACGGTTGACAAATATTTGATTCACAACATCGACATGATTTTAATTACTAATAATAATTTTCAACATGAACATGCTTTTTTAGACCAGGTAAATTCGAAGAAAGCTTAAGAAAAGTTTTTAATTATTGAGAAGATGTTTATCAACATTAAAAGAGAGCTTAATGAGTTATTCAAAATGGCATAAATTAGACTTACACATACACACTAATTGGAGTAAAAAAACTAAAATAAATGACTATAAAGGGAACTTCTCAGTAGATGTTTTAAAAAAGAAATTGATTGAAAATGATGTATCAATATTCTCACTTACAGACCATAACATCATAAATTTAGAAGCTTATAGAGAGTATTATGCAAAATATGATGGATCAAAGGATCCATTATTATTAGTAGGGGTAGAATTAGATATTTTGGTGAACAATTCTGGGAAGCAAAAAACCTATCATTCTTTACTCATTTTCAACTATTCAGATATAGAAAGTGCCAAGGATGTCTCTTCTCGACTTGAAGAAGAGTATAAATCCAAGGGACTGGAAAAAACTAAAAGGGTATTAACAATAGATGAAATAGTTAAAATCTTTCCTGAAGATGACTTTTTCTTTATTCCACATGCTGGAAACACAAAAAGTATAGTTAATAGTTATCAAGGGAATATTGAGGATGCACAAAAGATGGTACTTTTAATGCAAAGTGCCTTTGAAAAAGTACCTGAAAAGAATATCCAAATCTATAATGACGGATTTAATAACGTATTGGAGGAAAGGTTTCGTAACAAAAATGATCATGCCTATATAGAATTCTCGGATAACCATAATATTGGGAAATACCCATGTGCTGGAAAAGGTGTCCAAGGTCGAATGCATAATTTCTACTATGTCAAAGGGGGGAAAAACTATGAGACATTAAGGCTTGCATTCATCGATCCAGGTTCAAGAATAAAGTCTTCTTCAGAGCTCAACGATATAAAATCAACCTATAATTTTTTAGATAAGTTTAAAATTGAAGGCGATAATTTCCTGCCAAACTCTTCAATTTCTTTTAGCCCGCACTTAAATGTAATTATTGGAGGTAGGTCAAGCGGTAAAAGCCTTTTAATGTCATTAATTGGTGACAAAATAGACTGTATTCAGGCAGATCGAAATAAATATGATAAGTTTGATTACAATAGTGCCTTACTTAAAACCTCAAAAGATTCCAATTTTAAGGATACTGCTTCAATACCCCGAGAAGATATCATTTATTTAAGACAAGGGGATATAGTTAGGTATTTCGAGGAAAATAAACTCTCTGAACTTGCTAAAGAAGCAGATAAGAAAAGTGAATACACTAGCTTAAAAGATGCGTTCACTGAACGAAGGCAAGAGTTAGAATTTCATATCAATAAATTAGTTGATAGCTATAGTGAATACTTACCAAATTCGCAGAATAAATATGTTTTGCACTCTACTACCTTAGATCACATTCTAAGTGAAAACTATGTGTTTAATTGTGATTTAGAAGAAATCAGGAATGAATTTGACTTAAAAAAAGATATTTCTGAGAACAAAAAAATCGTTCAAAGAATAATCGAGGATACTGAGAGCTTTTCGAAACAAAAGCTTTTTGATTTCAACGAAGATGAAGAAGAACTTATCCAGAACTTTATATCCTTACTACAAGAGAAAGAAGAATTAGCTATTGAAAAAAGTAAAAAGAATGTCCAAAAAATAAAGTTCTGGGATTCGGTAGAGTCTTGTCTCCAGGAGGTTAACAATGATTTAAGCTTTGAGGCTCAACAAAAAAAAGAGTCTCAGGAAAGCCTTAAGAGCCTTAAAAAAGATATTTATAAAAGGTTTAGGCAGTCTAAAAGTTTAAAGTACAGAACAACAAAGCTTGAAGACTTTGATTATGAAATAGATAAATCTATCACTATCAATAACCAAGTAGACTTAAATCTCGAAGTTGGCCACTTAGAAGAAAAAGATTTAAAGAAGTTAATAGGAGATGGTATTAATGACTTTGACTATCAGAGAAGTCTCTATATAAATCTTTTAGGGGTAGCTAAGGATTCTAAGGGAATAAAGAACTATACAGAAACATCCCCGGGAAACTTGAAAAAGAAAATATACAAAGAACTTGAAGTAATAATCGAAGCATTAAACAATCCCAGAGATTATTTATCATATGGGAATGGGGAAACATCAAAAAATAATAGTCCCGGTTATAACTCGGAAAAATATTTAGAAATATTACTAAAAAACCCGAAGTCTAAGATTATTTTTATTGATCAACCGGAAGATAATTTGGGAAATAAATTTATCTCTGATAAGCTTGTTAAACTTATTAGGGATATTAAGTTCAGTAAGCAAATATTTCTGGTAACCCACAACCCGTCTATTGTAGTATATGGGGATGCTGAAAATATAATTATTGCAAGAAACAAGAATAAAAAAATCAGTTATGAACAGGCAGTTTTAGAAAATCCATATTCACAGCAAGAGGTTTGCAGTATATTGGATGGTGGTGAGTATATTTTTGACATGCGAGCTAAGAAGTATAACATAAATAAAATTATGAGGGACTCTGAAGATGGATAGTATTGATAGTCATATTAAGATTGATGAAACCACTAAAAGCTTAATTGTGAGTGGAGTAAGCGAAGATCAACTATCAATAGATTACACTGATGATGTAGACTTTACCGAACTCGTGATAGCACTTACAAAGTGTGTAGATAAGGAAGTGGAGATAAATTGTATTACTCCCGATGAGATCCAGGACGATAAATTAAATATAATTATTAGTACAATTGAAGATATTTATGAAAAGTATAATCAAGCGATCTCTGAGGAAATAAAAGATGAGGATGAAAGCTCAGATGTAATTGAAATAAATGAAGTAGATAAGAACGATTTACCATTCTAAAGATATCTGAAGTATTACTTTGTAACGACCACCCGATAACACTTTAGCTCGTAAGTTTTAATATCGTTATTTGGTTCTAATTTGTACCCTAATTAGCCTAATTAGGCCTAATTTAGGCTAATTTATTAACTTAGTTAACAACTAAGATGATTTTTATCGAAATTTTTCGTATGTTCTATCTATATGGAACCACAAGAAATCAACCAATTACGAGAACGATTAGGGTGGAGTTTAGCCAAATTTGGTCGCTATTTTGGCGTTACCGCACAAGCTGTTCTTAAATGGGAACGAGGGACGGCCCAGCCGAATGATTTTGCTCTAGCTACAATGATCCAGCTTAGAAAAAGATTAGATGCAGTTGAGGGGGAACAACAAAAACAAAAATTCATAAATGGACTGAAAAGTGCCCTTCTTACCGGAGGTATTGTTGCCTTATTAGCCTATTTATTTAACCAAGATGAATAACTATGGAAACCCAATCTACTAATAATACCTCTCCTACAGACAATTATATATTTTTGAATGGAAAACAATTAGCCGAAGTGTTAGATGTTGCAGCCCCTTCTCTTTCTGAAGCTGTTAAAAAGAGATACAATTGCGGGGGATATCCTGTATATGAATGGGCCGTTGAGACAGATACTGGTCGCATTAAAGGATATGAAGTTCCTGAATTTTTAGTCGCCCGAGAATATCAATTACAAGAAAAAAGACAAAATCCCGTAGATAAAACACCTAATCAGTTAACTATTAGCCCTAATAAGGGTAAAAACAGATCAAATAAACCGGAACAGATCATTAACAACTATTCCCTCTTGCCGGAAGGAGAAGACTATGTCCGCCCCGCAGGAATGGTTACCCTACCCTTGGTACTAAAAAAAGCACTTGATCAAGACACGCCGCAAAGTCGCGCCGTTATCGGAGCTATCATAGCCATGCTGGGTGCAATTACCGGGCATGCTGTTTCTAATAATTCTACTGGAGCAGGCATTGGGGCTATGGCCGGATTTGGAATAGCTCTTTATATGTATAAGTATTCCAATCCTAATAATAGTTTGAGTAGCCAACCCGCATTAACTCCATCAACTAATAGCTACAATTTACTAAAGAGCTACTCAGACCTTTCTACCCAATCAGGCTTTTTGCCTAATTAAAGAATTTAGCTTCATATGACATTTTATTATTAGTGGCTATTTCGGAGATCATTGTGCCACCCATTTCGGCCATGTTGTGCCATCCGTTTCGGAGGTCATTGTGCCAGTTTAGGTAGGTGATCGCCGG
>NZ_JBINJE010000055.1:0-13140 GCF_043951955.1 Halalkalibaculum sp. DA384
AGCACTTCTTCCGGTATCGGAACAATTGCTTAACACGTTCATACGATCTCCCCTTCGAAATTCATCATTTTTAATTCTTCATTTTTCATTCCTCACTGCCATCCAACTCCTTTTAATTGCGTCTCCCCTCCTTCACTCCACTACAGTGAACAGCGTCTGTACATCCACCGGCGTTTCCGCAATGACGGCAAACTGTACTCCCTCCTCATATTCAAAATTCTGATGGCCACTCTCAACCTGGGCAAGTATCTGGTTTACGAGGTCATAACTAAAGTTCGGCTGCCCATCTTTTTTGACCACCGCAGGCAGATCTTCGACCGATATTGTCTCCAGGTCAAAGGGCGGATTGGCTCGCAGAGACCATATTGCGATCTGGAACTCCCGCCAAGTTACCTCCGGGTATTGCTCCTTCAACTCATCCCTGATGTTCAGGAAATAATTGATCGGCTTCCACTTTTCTACGCGGTATGTTGAATACAGTTTGATGCCCTCGTACGTGCCGTTGTCCGACTCGATCGGCGTTTGCCAGTCGAGGCACCACCCCTCGTGGTTGCCATCAGCTATGATGTTATTGCTTCCGACTCCCTTGAACATAATTTCATAAAGAGAACTGCCGGTTTTATTTACCGTAATGGTGGTGTTTTCCGTCCCGTTGATAAACGTGACTTCCTCTACCGGTTCCAACGTCTTTTCCAGGTCGGCCTCGTGACTTGAATTAAGATTGCAGGAGATACCTGTCAGGCATAACACCGCTATAGACAGAAAGTACGTGAGAATTGACGATTTTTTCATTTTACCCCTCTAGGTAGATTTATTTGTAGATGACACTCTGTGTGACAGCCGTAGTTATTTTAACTTTATATATAAGTGACTGTTTTTATTATATAAAAGGATAAATAATTAAGCAATATTTAGTGATGTAAAAAACCCTGACCCTATCCTGAAATGCAATAAAGGGCGCTTTAAAATATTAGGATAACATAATCCAACCTGAGTTCGACATAATTGTCTCAACCGGATGCCTGTTTGCCTTGAAATGGCAAGGAAACAGTCCCTCATTGAGGAGGGTAGGCCAATCGCGTGGGTCTGGTGATTGGGTCGGATGGTACAAGTCTAAAATCAGAGAATAACACCCCTCCCGCCTTCGGGGGGGGCTTCCCTCAAGGGGAGATTAAAGGCCTGCCCCAAGAAGTTAAGAAACAATGTTAAAGCTGGAAGCTGTATCGAACTCACGTTATTCTGCTAACACCATGTAACTGGGATATGATCTTCTCATGTAATCCATCATGGGTGTTCCACACCCGACAATTTCAAAAATAACCAGTTCTTTCTTTTGACAGGAAATTGTGTCTCAGATCATTTGTCAGACGGCAGGCTAACCATCTTCCGCGCAGCTCAAAGAACTTAAAGAGGTCTTTTAAAACCGTTGTCTTACCCAATTTCAGCATGTCAGCGAAGACAAAAGGGATTAGACACTTGCTATTTACAATTTATATACTAGATTTAAAAATACCCTAAGAAACTGTTTTTACTACATTTAGAATGTTATAATATAACATCAGGTGATGGATCATATATCCTGTTTTTATCGAAAAACGACTTGTTAGCTATATCAAAAGGGATGACATAAATACCATTCTCGATCAATGTTGCGAAGCTTTCCCCTCCATCACTTCACTCCGAGGGAGAAAGGGTTATGGTCTATTTACCGCAATAGTTGTCTTATCTTTCGTTTCGTTGCTGGCGGGCTGCAGTACAACAGGCTCCCTCACCTACCAAGAACGCGCCCTTACAAAAGCGGACCTGCAAACCGTCAATATCGATCAGGTGACGGGCCATTGGGAGGGAATATATCATGTCTACCCGAACCTGATGGGAATTGAGCTCGATCTCCTGGCTTCTGATACGACGAATCTATCCGGTGAATTGCACTTTTATCCGCTTGATGAAAAACGGGGACCCGGAAGACTCTCGCCCGGGAGTTATTCGGTAATCGGCAGCTATGATCCAGTTACCCGAACGCTTGAACTAAAACCGAAAACATGGATTAACAAGCCCCGGGGCCGGGTAACGGCCTTGCCTCTATCAGGAGTTGTTGACACTGAGGGACCCGCAATAGCCGGATTTCTCGGACAACAGCGCACCCTGCGGGATCGCCCCATATACTTTGCATTAATGCGGACCGACAAGGCTGAATCGAGGCTGAAAGAACCTTTTCGCAGGTCAAGTGAACAAGTTAACCTGCAGGCGTCCGGGGTTGGGTCGATCTTCAACAAGTTGGGCAGAGATATTCCTGGTGATGAAGAAATTCTTCAATGGGCAGGCAGGTTTAGTGATGAGTACCCGGAGATTAATCCGGACCACACTGAAATGGGAACATTGTATAATAAAGTTGTAAACCTGTTTGAGGACGAACATTTTATTGCCCATTTCGGCCTGCCTTTTGAGCAGATGAGTCCCGGGCAGCGAGACATGGTCGCCGACCGCCTGACGGGCAGTTATCGCTCCTTTGGTGACCGCAGCGACTATATGCTTCGGGATTACCGGGCCTTCTCAAGAGCATTCAACAGTTCGGGAAGTCCGGGCACGCCGGGAATCACGGCTGCTCTGCTTGCCCAGCGGGTTATTCGTTCCTGGCAGCGTACCACCCAATACCGGTTGAGCCATCTGTCTCCCAAACCTGGCACCTTTGCCAAAATTGCCAACATTGAGGAGCGCTCCTCCCTCCTGCTTCATACCCTTTGGCCCAGCGAACAGCGGGAATTTAATGATCATATTGCAGATATAAGACAGAAACTGGCAACCCCTATCCTGGCTGCCAGTGCCGAGAAAGCGGTCACCAACAGCAGTGGATACGACGGGGCCCGCCGGCTGGCGTTATGGGAACAAAACAACCAGGAATTACTGCAGTATGTGGATATTTCTGAGAAAGAGTCGCTTATTTCAAAAGTAGAACACAGGCGTGATGAGCTCCTGTCGCCACTCATGGACGTTGAAATAGGTAGCCTGCAACAAATCCCGAATACGGCAAGTGCTGTCGACAAGGGGAATGAATGGTATACCGATTTCAACAATCGGTATGGGTTTGCTTCCCAAAGCCAACCCTATCAACAAGTGCTGAGCGTCCTTCAAGCCAGGCGAGAGGAGGATCTATCCCGTGTTTTGGCTTCATATGGTGAACAGATCAATAAGCTCACTCCCGAAGAAAACGTGGATGATTTCATCTCGTCCGTGCTCGTTGTCCCGGGAGATCAGTATACGCCCCCGGGGAAGACGCTTGTCCGGATGGCCGATACCCGAAAACAAACCATTGAGGCCCGACGGAAATTGCAGTCTGAGATAATGTTTGTTTTGGTTGCTACCCTGCTCCTGCAAAGTGACACCGGGAATGACCAGTACTCCCAAAAAGCCACCGATGAAGGTCCAAACTGCGTGGTCCAGGGCATAGGCCGTGTTGCTCGTGACAAATTAATTTATTTCAGCCTTTCTGCATTCTGGCCCACCATGGATGAGACGACCGTTTCCCGGTTACAACAATATATTTCAGGTTTTTTGGACAACGACCTCACCCCGGGCTCAATTGGGAAAATTTTAATACAGCAACAGGTTGTTGAAATGCTCGGAAATGACAACCCAGCAGTCCAGGATTTTACCTTGTTGGTGGAGTTGACATCGAGCCTGATAGAGAGTTGTGATGGATGATCGGTTTATCTTCGCTATTTACTTATTTAACGTGAACTTGGTTTAAGAATTCAACAACACCCTCACTTAATTACCAGTTGAAACCTTTTATTGGATCCAGAACGGGGTTTAAAACCTATTCTGGGACCACCAAATTTGTTCACTAGGTTTTCTTACATTAAATATGAATGTTCAAATTATGTTACAAGGCTCGTCCTGCCACCCATATTACGCCATTACGTATCATATTAGCAGTGCCTTCAATTTGGATTGCACGAACATCATGCCCTAAGGGAGTATTAAATACTCGACCTTTCCCATAAGTATGAGCAAAGGCCATTGGATGATAACGTTTTGTAATTTTCGAGCGGGCGCGGGCAAGTAATATCACTTCCTTCTCACCCTTGACCCCTATATACAATTCGTCATCTGTCTCATATGTTTCCATTTCTCGCGTAACTGGATGTTGGTGGTTGACTATTTCGACACGAAACTTACCACGTGGATCATGGGTGTTCTCACCATCCCACACTTTTCCGGCAATTTTGGTGTATTCTTCCCAATTCCTAAATGCCCCACACGCAAAGTGCAGCAGAAAGAGTCCTCCTCCCTGGGCTACGAATTGCTTCAAATTTTTCTTTGCTTTAGCATTTGGATCGGGTTTCTTCCAATTATTAAAATGGAGAAACACCACATCATAATTGTCAAGCTCCACAACCTCCAATTGGTAGGGATCTTCAAGTACGTCTATCTTCATACGAGGATCCTTGGTTAACTCCGCCCTTAACGCCGGAGTGGTCTTACGCCACTTATGGGCAGGGTGGTCCATACCCGTTACAATAAGTACATTTATAGAATCTTCAATTTCTGATTCAGCTCCTTGAATACCATCACTTACTTTTGTGTAGCTGGAAGAATCAAGCGAATTCTTCGAAGTATTGTATTTTGACTGCCTTGTACAGTTTAAAGTAATTAATAGAAGTCCAGTAAACGTGAGTGAAAATAAGTTTAAAAAATTAGGCATCTAAAAATACTTTTAGGTTACTGGCAACTATTGGCCGTTCAGAATATGACATTTCAATTTTTGATGTATTTGTTCTTCACTGTATCATTGAGGTCCTTAGTTGCTTCCATCTAAGGACCTAAGATACTTGGTAAGATCGGCAAGTTCAGTGACTGTCATTTCTTTTTCTAACCCCGATGGCATAATTGATATAGGACTCTTTGTACGTTTGTTAACTTCCGACAAAGAGATCTCCACAGGCTCCATCCCAAACTGTCTAACAATGAGTTTGTCAGACTTTTTTTCAACTTGGCCTGTAACTACCTTGCCACTTTTAGTCTCAATTGTCTCTATTTGGTAACCTGTTTTAATAACTTTGTTTGGTTCTAAAATAGACTCAATTAAATACTGTGGCTGAGAAGCCGCCCCGATATCCGCTAGATTAGGTCCAAGGTTTGAGGTAACATTACCTGTACTCGTTGCATGGCAGGAGGTGCATGCAGCTTTACTCGTACTGAATATTATCTTACCACGCTTTGCAGAGGCATTCTTCAAACCTGACAAGACCTCCTTCCCGAATTGTTGCTTATCTTCTGGTCTATCTAACTGGACGGGGAGCTCTGCCAATTGTTTTTCCGGAATACCTAACTCTTTAAAGGTAAAGTAAACCTCTTCTATTACAACAGGATCATTTCCTTTCGTATCGTGAATCGTATTCCATAGTTCATTAACGAAAGATGGGCTGTGATCTCGCTGGCGCAACGCTCGTAAAGCCGAAATTGCAATATTATTGGAAGAATGTGTAATCCAGGATTGCCAAATTTCTGGACTTCCAGATTCACTAAATGATCCCAATGTATAAAGGGCATTCATCTGTTGAAACTCACTTTGAGTATTGTTTAGGATACGTAAGGTTGCTTCCCTAATTTCATCACTATCAATCGATGCAATTCTTACTACTCGTAATGACGCTGACTGCACTTTTTGATTTGGATCTTGTAGGCTGGCTAATAAGAAGTCCAATAATTCTTTTTGTTTGGGAGGGTTATTTTCGAGCCATTTTAATGCCATTACCTTTTCATTGGCAAGCTGTATTTTGTTACCAGCCTTTATTTGCTCAACTAGTCTTTCCGCCTTTTCTTTATTGGAAAGTGGCAAATCCCAATCTTTTACTACCGATGCAAGTGAACTTTCCTCATATCGTGCTGTCATAGCAGCGATGTAGGCAATACGCTTTTTTTCCGGGTCAGATGATGCATATAATTTTTCTAATGTAGCTTTGTCACCCCGTCTGCCCAATTCAAAGCCAATTTGATACCGTAGCCGGTCACTTGTAGCCACTTCCAGCGCCCGAAGTAGGCCTCGGCCAACATCTTCCTTTGATTTTAATGCCAACGCTGCTTCTATTCGGACCTCTCCATTTGGGTCATCCAACATAGATTGTGCTATGCTACCAAGTTTTTTTACACTTATTAACTGCGGCCGGTCATTACTAAAACTCCCTTCTCCCAGCTGCTGACCTGCTGCTTGTCTTAACTGTCGTAATGCGTGAGCGCGCACTCGCGGGGCCGCATGATTAAGTGCAGAAATCATTGTTTGGCTGGCCGGCTTCGAATTCATCCGTGTTAATGTCCAAATGGCCGTGGCTGATGCAAAGGCATCACCATTTTCCGCCACTTCACTTAATGCTGTTAGTGCCGAAGTATCGTGCTTTAAAAGCTCGCCTTGTACCTGTTCACGAATGAAGTGGTTTGGATGACCCAGCAATTCAACTAGTTTATTAGGTGACATTTCTTCAATATCTCCTGATATAGGCACTTTTTCCTGCTCACCGTCTCCTTGGTATGTAATTTTATAGATATATCCCATATTATTATTGTAATCATCTCTACCATGCCAATCACTAAGATAAAGTCCTCCATCGGGTGCAGGAACAATGCTAGTTGGCCTGAACATCGAGTCGCTGAGGGTAGATAGGAACGGAGTATCGTGTTCTATAAACCCACCACTATTCTCTTTTTCTTTCCGGCTAAATCTTCTGACTACCCTATTGGTCGGATTAAAGCCGTGGCTTCCCCAGTTCGAAACAAAAACATCCCCCCAATAATCACTTGGAAACATCGAACTATAATAATGATAGGCGGTGGTATTGGCCCCCGGTCCCATATCCATAACTGGTGGAGCAAGTGGAGTTCTACCGGCAAGCCAATTATAGGTTACATCCCGTGAACGATAGCCATAGTCCATACCGGGAATTACATCTAAATAGATATTCGGACTTTGTTCCCCATTTGATATAAGCCAAATATGCCCCCAAGGATCAATATCAAAAATATAGGGTGCCCGTAAGCCATCAGTAATCAACTCCAAATTCGAACCATCGAGATCACACCTGACCAGCCCACCACTTTGTCCACTAAAACGGACTGTACTTCCATCCGTACCTGTAAGTTCACTTTCTGGGTGATCTGCAACGGAAAGCCAAAGCTTATCATCAGGCCCAACAATGACTCCATACATGCCAAAAGGATTCCACGGTACAGCAGCATCCTTAACGAGAAGTTTGCGATCCAATAGTTGACCCTTAGGGCCTATATCCATCACAAAAAGTTCATTTAATGATGCTGCATAAAATTTATCATTGTGAACTGAGATTCCCATTACAGGATTATCAAATCCCTCTGCCACTACTTTAATCCGTTCAACTTGTCCCTCAGAGTCAAACTCAATCCGTTTAATAGGATTGGTCACATTTGCCACAGTAAATTTTTCCTTTTTTTGTCCTTCAGGCACACTAGCTCCACCATAACGATAATTATGAGCTTCTGAAACATAAATGTTGCCCTCCTCGTCCACCGTCATCCGCATAGGATTGATAACATCGGGTCCCTCAGCTATTTTACGTATTGAGAAACCTTCCGGTAAATCAAATTTATCTTCTAATGTTAATTTTCTTGATTCCTTATCTCTATCCAACGAATCAAATTTTTTTTGGGGCTGATATAATCCTACAGCCCCAAAAAGGAATATTAGTATTAAAGCTGAGTACTTCATTTATACTTAATTAGTTACCTTTGAAGCTTCTGAGATGACAGAACGGAGCCAATTAACACTGTCACTGATATTACTAGGTGTGCCTATAGTCTCGACCGAAAATACTCCATCCCATTCGGTCTCATACAGATATTCAATACATTCCTTAATATTGGAAGCATTTACCCCCTGTCCAACAGCTACTCCTGAAGAACCGATACCCGTTTCGTCACCCGTGCTTTCATCTACCATAGCCTTCGGGACATCTTTGCAATGAACATGCCGCAACCACGGACGAATTGCTTTAATAAATTCCAGCGGATCATTACCCGCAATAAATGAATTGCCTGTATCAAAATTTACACCCAGCCACTCGGAGTCGAATTCCTCTAGAATATCAACCATTAACTCAATATTGTTTGTAAATGGTCCATGGGGCTCAAGGTTTACCCCCACCTGGAAACTCTCAGCCCGCTCGAGTACGAGCCTAATATTGTGACGCCATTGGTCAATCGTTTTCTGGTCATCCCACCCCTCGGGCTTGCGACCCCCATCGGTACTTACTACATAAGGGCAGTCAAGCAGATAGGCTTTTTTGATTGCACGCCAGACATAACGAACCCCATGTACCCCTCCATTTCTGCCTGTCAAGGGATAGGCACCATCAATTTGAGAAATACTTATCCCATGTTTGTCAAGCGTACGCCGAATTTCCAATTCATCCATATCCATAGATACGGATGGCTCGTATCCGAGCCCCTCGACAAAGTACTGTCCATCAATAAGACCGAATTCAATGTGATCCAAATTATTTTCCACAGCAGACTCTATAGCCTGGCCGAAATTGCCACTCAACACCCGCCAGTTGTCCGCATGCATGCCCAATTTAATTCCAGTGTTAGATTTTGTACTCATAATATGTACCTCTTTTATTTAGGATTAGAATAATTGCAGATATCAGGTTACCTGTTATTGTTCAAAATGAGTAGATGAAACCGTTACCAACCAGGATTTTGACTAAATCCATTAAGCCTAACTTCTTTGGCCGGTATTGGGAAAAGCAGTTGATGTTCTTCAACATTAAACATTTCAGAAGTTACTCTATTTAATCGTTGTTTTTCTTCCGCACCATGGGCATTCATTATCTCAATAGCACGGTCTGTTCTGATCAGGTCGAACCATCTTTTATTTTCAAAAGCGAGCTCTACCCGTTGTTCTTGGTAGACCGCATCTCTGAATTCTGATTGGCTGAGTCCTGTTGCTAAGGGATCCAGCCCTGCCCTTTGGCGTACCTCATCGACGTAGCCGTATGCTTCACTTGTAGGGCCATCGGTTTCATTAATTGCTTCAGCTAACATTAGCAATACATCCGAGTATCGATACACAGGCCAATTTTCGTCCGTTTGACCCTGTCTTTCGTATGGCGGATGGTAGTACTTTTTGATAAATGGCATGGAATCTCCAAGGGCCTCGTCAAACCCACTATTTTCCGGATCAACATAATATCCAACCGAGGCCTCTTTTCGCTCATCTCCATCTTCATAGGCCTCTATTATACTCGGCGTAGGAATATTCATTGATTCCAACTGTCCTTGGAACCCAGTCAAGGCTACAGAAGCATTCCAGGGTCCAAACAGAAATATGAAGTTACTATTTTCGCCCTCCGCGGAAGCAGAATATTGGACCTCAAAAATTGACTCTGAGTTATTTTTATTATTCGGATTAAATACATTCTCATAATTAGGGACTAAGCTATAGTTTAAATTGGTTACTTCTCTCAAAGTGCTCACGGCTGAAGAAAAGTCTTTTTGAGTCACATATACATCGCCCAAAAGTGTAAGGGCCGCTCCCTTTGTCGCTCGTCCTATATCAGAACCTTCATAACTTGCAGGCAATCTGTTTGAAGCGTCCTCGGCATCACTTATTATTTGTTGATAAACTTGTTCAATACTTGCTCTCTCATCCGTAAATACTTCTGATGGATCCTCGATTTCTTTATTTTTTAGCGGTACAGGGCCATATAATCGGACGAGATGGAAATAAAGTAACGCCCTAATAAACTTCGCCTCTCCAATAAACTGACTTTTCTTAGACTCTTCAGGGAAAGACACATTTTCAATACGATTTAATACAACATTCGACTGTTGTATACCGCTATAAATAGCATCCCATACATTTTCTACTCTATCATTTACAGCATTCATCAGGAAATAATCTACTTCCTCCCTCGGTACACAACATCTGTTATTAGGATTAAAAAAGAATGTAGTGTTGTCTGCTCGCATCTCTGTGAAGACATAAAAATCGCCTGTATATAGTGGCTGTAACTTACCGTATGCGCCATTTATAGCCGTTTCTATCTGAGATGCTGTTTGATAGTAATTCTCCCCACTTGTAAACGTAACTGGTTCTACATTAAGAGTCTCGCTACAAGCTGAAAGAACAAATATTAATGATATAAGATATATTTGAGTTTTCATCTTGATCAGGATTTAAAATGTTAAATTAATTCCGGTTGTAAATATCATTGGAGTAGGATATGGATTTGAATCAAATCCTGGTACAAGGGCTCCACCCCCTGCCTGATTTCCATAATTAGTCACTTCTGGATTTCTGCCTGCATAGTCAGTAAAAAGAAGAGGATTCTGCACGCTTATATAAAGACGTGCTCGTTGTGCCGCCATTTTATCCAACAAAGTGCTAGGTAGTGTATAACCTAAGGTGATGTTTTTCACCCACACATAGTCATTTTTTTCTACCAATTGGGAACCACTATCTCTAAACATTCTTCTACCCCTTGCAGAACCAGCAGTAGTGGGAACATAATTATTCCCAGGGTTTTCTGGTGACCTCCATCGATCCAATAGGTCACGACTAACATTAAATAAACCATCGAGCAGATACGTTGTGAATCGATTAGCCACCATTCTCTCTCCACCAACTGAACCAGTCAGCAAAACTTTAAAATCAAAATTTTTATAGGTCAGATTATTTGTCATACCCCATGTAAAATCAGGATATGGATTACCTACAATTGTGAAGTCTTCAATAGGATTTATAACGCCATCTCCATTTATATCCTTGACTCGCATATTTCCTGGAATAGCACCTGGAAATGATGGTTGAGAATCAACCTGTTGTTGATTTTGATAAATCCCATCATGCACATACCCATAAAACATACCTATTGGTTGACCAACCATGGTAATATGGGTCGGATTTCCTTCGTAGCTTGAACCTGATAGAATTGGCTCATCACCCCGTCCTAATGCGAGAACTTCATTCTTATTGGTAGATAGATTAAGACTTGTACTCCAACTGAAACCTGATGAAACTATATTTCTTGATGTAAGGTCAAATTCCATTCCAACATTTTCGATTTCACCTCGGTTTACAAATAGATTAGAAAACCCTGAAGATTGAGGGATTTCCACATTCAATAATAAGTCTTGCGTATTTTTCTTATAAAACTCGGTAATCAGATATAACCTATCATCGAAAACACCTATATCCAGTCCAAGATTGAATTCACTTGTTTTTTCCCATCCTAAATTAGGATTACCCAAAGATTCCATTGTGCGGCCTCCAGCCAAACTTCCTCCCAAGATATAATCATTGGATTCTATCTGACTCATATATGTATAATTACCAATCTTGAAATTACCCGCCTGACCATAGGAGGCTCTAAGTTTGAGGTCACTTACCCAGTCAACATCCCCCATAAATGATTCATTAGACAAGTGCCAACCAATTGCCGCGGAAGGGAAAATTCCCCATCGATTATTGGAACCAAATCGAGATGAACCGTCTCTTCTGACCGTAGCAGTTAATAGATACCTATCTTTGTAATTGTAATTTGCTCTAGCCAGATAAGAGATTAAAGACCATTCACTTTCACTGGTTGCCCCTGTAATTCTTGCAGCTGCATTAAAAGTTTGAACATCATCATCAGGGAATTCATCACCATCAAAGCTGGCGCTCTCATTAATATTTTTTTGTATGGAAAAACCAAGCAACCCAGATACGTTGTGGCCATCTCCAAAAGTATTTTGATAGCTTAAAGTATTCTCATTCACCCAATTTAAATATGACCCTCTATCATAATCCGCCTCTGGAATAGTGGGTGGGTATGTAAAAAGGGCTCCAACTGTTGAAGGTCGGAAATACTCCCTCTGACTATCTTCCCAATCAGTGTTAAAAGTAGACTTCAAAACTAAATTGTCTACGATTTCATATTCCCCAAAGATATTAAACAGAATCCGAGTGTTTCTTGATTCTTCATCAATTTCAGTTAAACTCATTAATGGATTAGGATAAGGAAAAATACCAGCTGGACCATCAATCATGGCATTGTAACTTCCGTCTTCATTATATACTGGAGGTATAGGGCTAGCAACAAGGGCATCACCAAAACCACCACCGCCTCTTCCAATCCCTCCAGTAACGGAAGATTCGCGAAATGAAAATGTAGGTGCAATATTTACACCTGCTCTAATATTAGAAGTTAAATCTGCATCAACGTTAGCTCTTACTGAGAACCGTTGATAACCAGAGGTTTTTATTACCCCCTCCTGATTAAAATAGCCGGCTGAAACATAACTTCTGACATTCTCATTGCCTCCACTCAAACTGAAATTTAAATCATGGGTCTGTCCAACTCTTGATATTACATCAAACCAGTCCGTTCCTTCACCCAATTCTTCTGGATTTTGGTACAACTCGGGGATATCTGCATCTGTAGCCTCCCGATTTTCTTGCACTCTAATTTGATCAATGATTGATTCTTTTTTGAATCGAGCGAATTCCTCTGCATTCATTAAGTCAGGCATTTCTCTTTCCGGAATTCTCTGGAGACCGGTTTTTGCACTAATCTGAACCCTGTAATCTCCTGACCTTCCCTTCTTAGTAGTAATTAATACTACCCCATTCGCTCCTCTTGATCCATAAATGGCTGTAGCTGAAGCATCTTTAAGAACTGTAATCGATTCTATATCCTGTGGAGCTATATCATTGATAGGATTAGAAATTTGATCTGAAGATGTTGGAAGTGGAAAGCCATCAACAACATATAAAGGATCACTACCAGCTCCGACAGCAGCTATTCCTCTAATTTTTATCTGTGGTCCACCACCAGGTATACCATTTGATGTTCTAACACGAACACCTGCCATTTGGCCAGATAAGCTCTGATCAACACCTGAGACCGGCAAATCTTCTACGTCTTCCATAGAAATTGTGGAAGTAGAAGTTATGACCTCCTCACTTCGCTGTGTACCATACCCAACGACGACTACATCTTCCCCGACCAATGCTTGAGGTGTTAAAACCGCGTCAATTTGTGTTCTCCCATTGATTGGAACTTCCCGTGTTTGATAACCAATGAACGAAAACACAAGCGTATCTTGAAGACTATTAACTGGCAG
>NZ_JBINJE010000056.1:0-12502 GCF_043951955.1 Halalkalibaculum sp. DA384
GACGAGGTGCGCTCCTGGGATCGGCTTTGGAGCTGAGATAGAATAGTTGGACCAACGCAACCCTTTGCAGGGTTGCACTTTTCCCTAAGTGTCCAGGGTAATTCTGTCAAACCGACAAAAAAATAAAAAACTGTTTTACAGCTGGTTAACTCCGCAGATTGTTTTACCATATCTCGATATTATCTTCTGTTTAATGAAATAGAACTGTAAATACAGCCATAGATTTTAGGGACACAATGTGGACTATGTTGGATCATTGTGTATTTCCAAGGCATAATATATGGATTCCTGTCTTCGAATACGTATAACTAACCGGTTAATTGCTGTATTTATTGTTGTTTTGGAAGGTCAAGAGGACAAAATAGTTTATAGTTGATTTTTTTAACTGAGCGTCTAAGTTTTAAAAAAGGAAGAGTAATAAGGGATATTGAAGTGAGATTTGCCATTTACATGCTTGCCTTCAGCAACCTGCTATGTGGTGAAGATGTATGGTCGGTTTTTAAAAGGGAAATACCTGAGAGTGGGATAGACAGATGAAAAAGAAAAATGATACTGACCTTGTTAAATTAATCAAAAAGGGAAATGAACAAGCATTTAGTGCAATATATGATCGCTATCACAGACAGCTTTTCCATCTGGCAAAAAAATATGTCAAGGAAAAGGAGCTGGCCGAAGATGCACTGCAGGATGTTTTCGTAAAGCTGTGGAACAAGAGGCGTGAGCTTGATCCTTCCCGGTCGATCAAGAGCTTTCTGTTTACCATGCTTAAGAACCATCTACTGAACATGATAAGGGACCGAAAAAACTCAATTCTATCCCACTATACCCCGCTGGAAGAAGAACAGGTTCCGGTTGACAATATAATCGAAAATAAAATATACCGCGAAGAATACCGGGAAATACTTGAAAGAGGAGTTGCCAAGTTATCTGAAGGCAAGAGAGAGGTGTTTAAAATGAAGGTCTTTAAGAATTATACTAATGCAAGAGTGGCCAAAGAGAGATCAGTTTCAGTACATACAGTGAAATCCCAGTTTTACCAGGGATGCAAGTTTATAAGGAAGTACTTGAAAAAGCATACCGGTATTCACTTGTTGTTGCTTTTGCTCTTTTAATCAAAGGATTGTGAATACAAGTTTACTCTTGAAACTGTACCCGTCGAATATTCCAAGATCTTTTTTTAAAATGTCCTGCCAGAAATATTCTGGTAAGGATGGTACTCCCTTCCTGTTATCGGAATAAAGTGATTTTGAGCCTTCCAATTTCCTAGAAAAAATAAAATTAATTCTAATACCCTTTGCTGTTGGCATGTGTATTAACAGTAGAAGGGGAAAGATTTTTGACAAGTATAAGACGGAATAATGAAAAACATAGACCGTAAGTTAATCGAAAAATATTTTAAAGATAGCTGTACCCGTGAAGAAGCTGAACAGGTTTTGGAATGGTTTAATACCAAGGAAGGTCGGCGTTATCTTACTGAGAAGCTTGACGCTGACATAAGAAAACTGGAAGAAACGGATCTTCATTTGGTACATAGTGAGTTGGACTCTGAAAGTATATTTAAGTCAATACAACAAAAAAAGTCTTCTTCCCAAGACCTTGGCCTTAAAAAGGATAAAATTTTGAGCCCGATTTGGAGAGTGGCTGTCATTCTTTTGATAGGCTTGGTCGGTTCTCTATTCTTCTATTCCAATTACTATGAGGTACCCCAGACGGAGGATGAGGCGAATCCAACCTATTATGAAACTCTCGATAATCAGCAAAAACAGCTGACACTGTCAGATGGTACCCAGATTAGATTAAACAGCAATTCGAAGATATGGATACCGGATCGTTTATCTGGGAATGTTCGGGAGGTACGGATGACCGGAGAAGCATATTTCGATGTGGCTCCGAACCCGGACAGGCCTTTTGTTATCCATACGAAACAGACCTCTATCAGGGTGTTGGGGACTGCCTTTAACGTCAAGTCTCTGTCGACCAGCAAAAATGTACAGGTGGCAGTAGTAGAAGGAGAAGTGTCGGTCAGCAGTTCTGAAAAGAAAAAAGAAAATTCGGTGCTGCTGGGTAAAGGGCAGTTTGGATATTTGGAAGAAGGAGAGTTTAGCGTAGAGAATTTTGGAATTGAAAACTACCTGTATTGGATGAAAGGGCGCCTTGTATTTGAAAATTTAAATCTGGATCAGGTCTGCACACAGCTCTCTCGACTGTATGAGGTAAGCTGCCAGATTGAGGATGAAGCCCTGCGAAATTTAAAATTATCCACCAATGTATCTTCAGCCAGCTCACTGGAGAAGGTGCTCTCGGTCATTTCCCTGTCATTGGATGTGAATTACAGAAAGAGCAATCATGGAATTGTATGGTACGACAAACAGAAGCTGGAATCTACAGGAAACGAAACGGAAGCAGGCCAGGAGAGAAGGTAAGTGAGCGTTGTTAAACAGTAAGCTTAACAAATTAATACTAGTCTTATGAGAACAGGAAAGATTACAGATCGCAGTGTGATGGATATCTTTTGGAGGAGATTACTTTTCTTTATCGGATTGATGGTTGTGTGCGGTACAGCGACACAAGCATTTGCAAAAGCTAATATGCAGGAGGAGCTGACGCTGCAAAAACTGGTATCGAACAGTGTATCGCAGGAAACCCGGGTAGTCTCTTTGGATTTTGAAGAAACTCCACTGATTGATGCCCTTAAACAACTTGCGAGAAAAGCGAGGGTGGGATTTTCCTTTAATCCGGATATTATACCCGATAAAAAAGTAACAGCAAAATTTGAAGGAATTACAGTACGCAAGGTTCTATACAGCTTACTAGATGGCACCGACTTGGAGATTAAGTTACCGCCTTCTAAGGACGTAATAGTGGTAAAGGAGAAACCGAAAAAAGTGCCAGATCTTGCTGTAGTACTGCAAGCCACAGTAAGAGGAACAGTTACTGATGCTCAAACGGGAGATCCCCTCCCCGGAGCCAATGTATCAATACAGGGGACAACAACTGGATCTTCTACCAATGCTGAAGGTGAGTTCACCATTACCGGAGTTGAACCAGGGACCTATACGTTTGTTGCTTCATTTATTGGGTATGAGACTAGTACTCAGGAAGTTACTATTACTGAAGGAGAGAATGAGCTTACGATAAACTTTTCACTTCAACCTTCAGATATAGCGATGGAGGAAATGGTTGTAATTGGTTATGGAGAGCAAGAAAGGTCTGAAATCACAGGTTCGATATCGTCTGTTGATGGAGAACAGATTACCAGTGGACAAACGGCAGATGGTGTTCAAAAGGCACTTCAGGGACGTATTGCAGGTGTAAACGTATCTACCAAATCAGGTGCTCCCGGAAGTGCTGCAGACATAAATATCCGTGGTGTTGCAACCTTTGGCAACAGTAATCCGCTTTACGTAATTGATGGTGTCCCAGTATTCAGTGGTGATAACACAAACATTAATCCCCTTGCCACCCTTAACCCTGGTAATATTGAGTCTGTAGAGGTGCTGAAGGATGCTTCCGCTTCAGCTATTTATGGTGCACGAGCTGCTAATGGGGTGATCATTATTACCACAAAATCTGGACAAGCAGGAGAAACTAATGTAGAAGCTAACCTGTCTGGTGGCGTGTCAGTGGTTACTGATTATCTCTCTATGATGAATTCTGAACAGTATGTGGAATATTCTAGTGAAGCTTACGAAAATGCAGGTGTTCCCCTTCCTGTTTCACTAACAGAACCTCAACTGTCAGAAAACTTAAAAACCGATACTGATTGGGGCCGGGAGGGATTTAGCCCTGCTTACAGCCAAGAGTTTTCCTTATCTCTATCAGGAGGTAATGAAAATGCTACGTACGCATTTAGTACCGGATATATGAATGAAGAAGGTAATATCCCATCAAGTGGGTTTAAGCGATATTCCGCAAGAATTAACAGTGATTTTGACATTGGTGAAAATTTTAGAATTGGAGAATCTATTGAATTAAGTAGGGCTCAATGGACTGGTGTTGTAAGTCCCTCATCAGTAAATTTTAAAGAACTTCTTCAACAAGCCCCGACAGTCCCGGTTTACTGCCCTGAAAATTTAGGTGGGTTTTGTGGTCCAACAGTTGAACGCTCCCCACAAGATAGGAATAATGCTATCGGTATATGGACCTTAACTGATCAAGAAAACGTAAATAATAGAATATTGGGTAATGTCTATGCCGAATACGATATTCTCTCAAATCTTACCTATCGATTGAATTTAAATGGGGATTTTACTTTTGGTCATGATAATACCTTTACTCCTAAATATGAGATGGGGAACCGAAGTAATCCTACTGCCGATTTGAGTGTGAATAAGTCAAACACTGACAATTACATTATCGAAAATACATTGACTTATCAAAATGAGTTTAAAGGTATACATGATGTGACAGCTCTAATCGGCTACTCGCAGCAAAAATCGTGGTATGAATATATCAGTGGTAATACAACGGAGTTTCCAAATAATAACGTGCCTACAATTGCAGCTGCTTTTGGTCAATCAAGTTTAAACGGAAGCGAAACTGGTTGGGCACTTCGTTCATTCATGGGACGTGTAAATTACGGATATGATGACAAATATAACTTGATGGCAACACTACGGCGGGATGGATCATCACGTTTCGGTGAAAATAATCGTTACGGCATTTTTCCTTCTGTATCCGCCAACTGGGTAGTCTCTAGCGAGCCCTTTATGGAAAATATTGGTGCTATTTACAACCTTACAATTAGAGCAAGTTGGGGACAGGTTGGTAGCCAACAAATTGATAATTTTGCCTCAATTGCCACCATTTCTCCCTATGCGAGATATATTTTTGGAGAAGATCAATCGGTTGCTCCGGGAGCTACCTACTTGCAGTTGGGCAACAATAACCTGCAATGGGAAACGACCACACAAAAGAATATTGGTCTGGATATATCACTTCTTAATAATCGTCTTTCTCTGGCGATGGACTACTATATAAAAGATACTGACGGGGTTCTGCTACGTGTGCCGATACCTACTACATCTGGTCTCCGGCGGGGAAATGGTTCATTCCAGAATGCAGGAGCACTACATAATGAAGGATTTGAGCTTACTGCTGATTACAATAATAATATTGGTGATTTTCAGTATACCATTTCAGGTAACATATCAACAAATAAAAATGAGGTTACTTCACTGGGCAACGGTGAGCCAATAATTACAGAAATGACAAACGATCCTAACCAAGTGCTGTCAATGACACGGGAAGGTGAAGAGATTGGTGCTTTTTATGGCTGGGTCATGGAAGGCGTGTTTGTTGATCAGGCGGACCTAGACAATCATGCCGATCAGCCCGGTGCAGCCCCTGGAGATGTAAAGTTCAAGGATCTGGACGGTAATGGTGTAATTAATGCCAATGACCGTAAAATAATTGGTAGTCCTTTTCCAGATTTTTCTTACGGATTAAACTTTAATTTTCAGTTTAAAAAATTTGATGCTTCAATCTTTATACAAGGTAAGCAGGGTCATCAAATCTATAACTTGATTTGGGCTGGTTTGTCTCAAGGGAAGGGTAGTGGAGATAATAATGCATTGACTGTAATGCTTGATCGTTGGCAAGAGCCTGGAGATGTCACTGATGTTCCCAGAGTTGTGAGAGGAGATCCGAATCAAAATGTGCGCCCTTCAACTCGTTTTATTGAGGATGGATCATATTTAAGAGTTCAAAATCTACAGATTGGTTATGATTTTGGAGAAAGATTAAATGTCCCGGGATTCCGCCTATATGTGTCAGGTTCAAATCTCTTAACTTTAACGGGATATCGAGGGCTTAATCCGGAAGTTGGAACTTTGACCTCAGGTAACCAAAGTTCACTTATAAGAGGGGTAGACTTTGGTCAATATCCAATACCAAAGACGTTCAGAGCAGGAGTTCAAGTTGATTTTAATTAAATAAAATTGAAGATCCTTAAATACCAAGTGGGAAATATTATGAGACAGATTAAAATAATAAGTGCAATATTGTTGATAGCTCTAGTGTATGCAAGCTGTAATGATAATTTCTTGGACATAAAACCAACTAGTTCACTAACCACAGATACCTTTTATCAATCTGTAGACGATGCCCAATCCGCAGTTAATGCTGCTTATGCTTCCTTGCAATTAAATGACATGTATAGTGATGATTATCCTAAAATAGTTGAGGGCCCTTCAGACGATGTAGAAGTAAATAACACAGGAGGATTAGAGTTTAACACATGGAGTTTCAGTCCTTCCATTCAATTTATTGATGATGTCTGGCAGGTATGTTACGAGGGGGTATTCAGATCAAATTTGGTGCTTCAACATATTCCTGAAATTGATATGGATGAATCATTGAAAGCCCGATTTATTGCAGAAGCACAGTTTTTGAGGGCGTTGTACTATTGGCATCTAACCACCTTATTTGGAGATGTACCTTTGATTAAAGAGGCCAATCCCAACGATCTTTCAAATGCTACGGTTGGGAAAACTCCCAAAGCAGAGGTCTACGATTTTATGGTTTCAGATCTTCAAAAGGCCATTGAAGTGCTGCCGACAAGGTCGGAATATAGTAGTGAAAACTTGGGTAGGGCTACGAAGGGAGCTGCACAAGCGTTACTGGGCAAAATATATTTATATGCTGAGAACTATGAGATGGCTGAAACAACACTTGATAAGGTTATCAATTCAGGTGAATATTCATTAGTTGATGATTATACAGATCTTTGGGTAGAGGACAATAACTCAGAGTCCATATTTGAAGTTCAATATGCTAATGTTGGAGGAAGTACATGGTCGGGCCAGGATGGGCCAGGGGTAAATGAGTCAAATCTTAGGCTGCGATTGAATTTACCTCAGGGACACGGAGGATTTGCAAATCTGCTGCCTACCCAGGATCATGTAGATGAATACGAAGATTATTCCGGGCCAACCGCAATAGATGGGAAAGATCCTCGGCTGTTTTACAACGTTTTTACTGAAGGTGATCCATTTGGTGATACACAATACAGTGAGACATGGACTCCCTTGGATTATACGATGAAGAAAGGAATGCTGCCCCATCTTGGCCCTGAAGATGCAAATCCTCGAAATATTCCAATTATTCGGTTGGGCGATGTCATTCTTATGGCTGCTGAAGCTGCTAATAGAAACGGTGATCAAGCTAAGGCTATAGAATATCTCAATGATATACGTGATCGACCAAGCGTTGATATGCCACATTATCCCACTGCTGAGTACCCTGTAGGTAATGAACAGGAGGTTTTTGAAGCTATCGTTCATGAGCGAAGAGTAGAGCTGGCTTTTGAATACCAACGGTTACATGATCTGAGACGTTGGGGGCTTGGTGAAGAACAGTTAGGCCCAATAGGATACCAGGCACCGAAACATCGTTATTTCCCTATTCCACAGGCAGAAGTAGATATCAACCCCGAACTTGATCAAAATCCCAACTACTAGTTTTGGATGCTAATTGTGGAATGGGATGATCATGATCAGCAGAAAAGGTATTGAAAATATTTGCTGATCTACCTCTTATGTGTAGACTGGCAAGTATTAATTTAATCGTAAGCTATACAATATATTTTCTTTGAAGGTATGCGACAACTTTTTTGAAGAAGCAACCTGAAATGATTATAGCTATTTATAGTTAATAGTTGATTTTAAATTAAACTTATGGGTGGGTTCTTATGCTTAGCAGGAAAAAAATGATAAAAATTCTTGCGAGTCTTCCCCTTGTGGGGGGGCTGGCAGGCTCAGCGCTCACATCACAAAATGATTATAATAAGGGACCAAACTCAACTAAGTATCAAAATCTGTTCTCAGAATTAGGGATTCAACCATTAATAAATGCCCGCGGTACCATGACCTATTTGTCTGGGTCATTGATGTTGCCAGAAGTTGTTCAGGCAATTAATTCCACCTCCCATGAATTTGCCAATATGTATGAAGTTCAGGATGCTGTGGGAAAGAGGATTGCTGAATTGTTGAACTGTGAAGCTGCAATGGTCACATCCGGCGCAGCAGGCGCAATAACAATTGGCACAGCAGCTGCGATTACAGGGAAAGATCAGAAAAAAATTGATCAATTACCTAACCTTCCGGGCCCCCGGCCCGAGGTTATTATCCAGAAGGAGCATCGGTATGTATTCGATCAGGCTGCTAGAATGACCGGGATAAAATTAGTTGAGGTCAAAGGACCCAAAGAAATGGAAGAGGCCATCAATGAGAATACGGTAATGGCATTATTTTTCAATGCGGCTTCATCATGGTATGGAATAGATGAATATAGTATTAGTCGTGAAGAGTTTATAGCAATTGGTAGAAAATATGACATCCCTACATTCAATGATGCAGCAGCCGACGTAACACCGGTAGAAAACCTGTTTAAATATCAGGAAATGGGATTTGATATGGTCACATTTTCAGGTGGTAAGATGCTTCGTGGTCCGCAGAGTGCCGGAATTTTATTAGGACGTAAAGATTTGATTGAGGCGGCTAAACTTAATTTTAATCCACATGAATCTCCTATTGGTCGCCCCATGAAGGTAAATAAGGAGGAGATGTTTGGAATGTTGGTAGCCTTGGAAGATTTCCTGGAGAGAGATCATGAGAAAGAGTGGCAAGAGTGGATAGGCCGAACAAAGTATATTGCGGATAAGGTTGAAACCGTTCCTACTGTAAAGGGCAAAACAGAGGTAAATGAAGGGCCTGCCAATTATTTTCCAGGATTGAAAGTAAGCTGGGATCAGAGTAGAGTAAAGATAACCCCTGAGGAAACGGTGAAGGAACTTAGAGAGGGATATCCAAGAATTGAAACTTCAGGTAATGATGAAGGCCTGAATATAAGTGTTGTAACACTGAAACCAGAGCAAGTCGATATTGTAGGCCAGCGAATTAAGGAAGTGCTTGAACAAGCAGTGTAGGAAGGTTGATTCTTCTAATATTTTAAGTAATTGAGAAGTAACTACAAAGCAGGCACTCTTGAATAATTACTATGTTTTGAATAATGAACTATTTGCTATGGAATAGTAGTCTATTTCTAGGAATTTTTTTAACGCAAAGTCTGCCCTAAACTATCTAGTTGGAAGTTGAAACTTAAGAAAAACTTGTTTCTTAGCTTAAACGGGACATTTTAAATGTTGTATGCTTAGAAAAATAATTTATGTAATTCAAGCAATAATCCAAATAGCATTAAAAACTTAAATAAGTATGGATTTTTCAGATCAGAAGAAATCGCGACGATCAATAATAAAATCATTGTTTGCTTCAGTGGCTGCTTTTGGTGCCGGACTGTTTGGTATTTCCCAAGTCCAGGCGAAAGAAAATAGTCGCGACAATTCGATAACAAGAATCCCGGACAAAGAGCAGGCTTCAGGTTCCCAGCCTCCGCTTTTTTCGAGTTCTGTGGTCCACGATGGGTTAGTTTATGTGGCGGGTAAGGGATACCACAAAGAGGGAGATATTACCAAGCACACGGAAGAAGTGTTGAACTCCCTGGAAGAAGAACTTGAGAATGCGGGATCCTCTATGGAACGAGTACTGAAGGTCAATGTATATCTGGCTGATTTAAACGATTATGATAAAATGAATGAGGTTTATCGAGGTCGGTTTGGCGATAATCCACCGGTTCGTACTACCGTTGCAACCTATGGTGGGGTTCCGGGTGATTCGCTGGTCGAAATTGATTGTATCGCTGCCTTGAATGAATAATAAACCTAGCCTTAACTCAAAATTGATGGTAGTGCTAAGTAAATTTCAATCGATCAGTTCCTTTTTCTATCTCCTGTTTTATTGTGTAATGCTTTCCCTTCCTGCCTCCGTATATGGCCAGTCTTATGAATTGTTGCTTGATGATGGGCACGTGATTGATCCTAAAAATAGGATCAATAAACCAATGGATGTAGCAATTGCCGATGGTAAAATAGCAAGGGTTGCTAATGATATCGCCGTAGAACAGGCGACCAAGGTTGTAGATGTCAGTGGACTATACGTGACTCCAGGATTGATTGACATGCATTCTCATAATTATTACGGAACTGATTCTGAAGCCGCATACAGTAATGGTATGAATGCGCTTCCACCCGATGGATTTACGTTCCGGGCTGGTGTGACAACGGTCGTCGATCCGGGTGGGGCTGGTTGGCGAAACTTTAAACATTTTAAGAAGCAGGTGATAGACCATTCCAAGACACGCGTCTTGGCGTTACTTAACATTGTAGGAAGCGGGATGAAAGGAGGAGCGGTTGAACAGAATATGCAGGATATGAACCCGAAAACAACTGCTCTCGTAGCTCAGACTAATAAAGAGATTGTTGGTGTTAAACTGGCCCATTACAATGGCCATAATTTTACTCCCACAGAACTTGCTGTGAAAGCTGGTCAAATAGCCAAAGTTCCAGTTATGATCGATTTTGGGAGTGCCGATCCGCCACTCTCCTTGGAAACGCTGTTCATGGAAAAATTGCGTCCTGGTGATATTTTTACTCATACCTACGCTAACTTGGATTCCAGGCAGTCAATTTTGGATGAAGATTATAATTTAAGGCCATTCGTGTTAGAGGCACAACGGCGCGGTATTGTTTTCGGTGTGGGGCATGGAGGTGGCAGTTTTAATTTTAAAACGGCAATACCGGCTATTAAACAAGGGCTAAAGCCCGATGTAATCAGCACGGATCTACATACTAATAGCATGAATAGCGGTATGAAGAACATGCTCAATGTAATGTCAAAATTTTTGAACATGGGCATGAGCTTACAAGACGTGATTGACGCCTCCACATGGCAGCCGGCGCAGGTAATCCAGCGGGAGGAACTGGGCAACTTGGACAAGGGTGCTGTAGCGGATGTTACTGTTTTAAAGTTACGGGAAGGGGTGTTCGGTTTTGTTGATGCAGATCCGGGTGCTAAGATGACAGGTAACCGGAAATTGCAGGCAGAACTAACACTTAGGGCCGGTGAGGTCGTTTGGGATTTGAATGGGATTACTGCTCCGATGTGGAAAGATTAAAACCATCAAAGATACATAAAACTGGAATTCAGTAAATTTCAAATATTAAATTCATTATGAAAAAAAATAAATATAAAACCAGCCGACGCGATTTTTTAAAAAAGGCAGGACTTGGGGGGATCAGTCTTGCTGGTTTGACCTTGGCCCCAATAGAAGACCAGCTTGCTCATGCTACAAAAAATGTCAATAGAAACTCCAATCCTTCCGAACTGGAAATTACCGACATGCGTATTGCCCATGTCAATGACGCGGCTCCTATTATCAGGATATACACCAATCAAGGTATTATGGGACATGGAGATGTGCGTGATGGAGCAGATCCTCGTTACGCTCTGATGCTTAAAAGTAGAATTTTGGGAGAAAATCCCTGTAATGTCGAACGCTTGTACAAGATAATTAAACAGTTTGCCCACCATGGTCGACAGGGCGGCGGCGTTTCCGGTGTGGAGATGGCTCTCTGGGACTTGGCTGGTAAGGCGTATGGGGTACCAGTTTACCAAATGCTGGGAGGCAAGTATCGCGACAAAATCCGAGTTTATGCCGATACGCCCCAAGAGTCAGATCCGCAAATATTTGCACAGCGCATGCAGGGACGAATTGATCAGGGTTATACAGCTCTTAAGATGGACATTGGGATTGATCTTATTCGAGATATCCCCGGTACGGTGGTGAATGATGAGTTTTGGGAAGATCAACCGGGGGGTATGCAGGCATGGAGTTCGCACCATGGCAGCTATGGTCAGACCAAACATCCTTTTACTCGCGTTCAGATTACAGACAAGGGGATTGAGGAGTTGATGAAATATATTGAAGTAACGCGGGACCAAATTGGTTATGAGATTCCGCTGGGTACTGATCACTGGGGACATTTCGGTGTTAATGAGGCGATAAAAATAGCTCAAGCCACGGAGCCATATACCTTGGCTTATGTAGAAGACCTAATTCCTTGGCAGTATACTGACCAATGGCGAGAAATAACCGAAAACACAACAACGCCCACATTAACTGGAGAAGATATCTTCGGGCTAGAAGGATTTAAGCCGCTGATTGACAAGCAGGCAGTGAATATTGTCCATCCAGATCCGAATTCCGCTGGAGGTATATTGGAAACGAAAAAAATTGGTGACTATGCGGCACAGAATGGGATAGCGATGATGCATCATCACGCTGCTTCCCCTGTTTCTTTTTTGGGTTGTGTACATAGTGCAGCGGCCACTGAAAATTTTATGTGGCTTGAACACCATTCGGTTGATGATCCCTGGTGGGAAGACCTCGTTACCGGAATAGAAAAACCAATTGTTCAGGATGGTTATGTCAACGTTCCCGAACAACCGGGAATTGGTGTAGAGTTGAATGAGGAGATGATCAAGGAGCATCTTGAAGAAGATGCTGAATATTTTGCCCCGACCCCCGAGTGGGACGAGGTGCGCTCCTGGGATCGGCTTTGGAGCTGAGATAGAATAGTTGGACCAACGCAACCCTTTGCAGGGTT
>NZ_JBINJE010000057.1:0-12030 GCF_043951955.1 Halalkalibaculum sp. DA384
GGTTCCCCCTTGTGGCAGTTATGATGGAAAAGCGGTAAATGATGTTCGAAGGGGGTGCAGGGGGATGTTCAGTGAGGAATGAAAAATGAAGAATTTCGAAGGGGGAGCTCGTATAAACGGGTTATAGCACCATGCCCAAGACCGGAAGAATTTCTGTCTGACGAGGGGCGGGCGATGAACCTAAACAGCGGCAACAAACGAACTCCGCCCCGAGGAGTTAAATTCTTCTTGAGTTTTTGGTTCCTTTTGGGTCAAGCCAAAAGGGACACCGGTCCTTATGGAGTTTCTTCGGCTGAAAGTACTTCAAATCCCGCCATGATGTCGATGATCTCTTCGGTGATGTCGCTCTGTCTTTTTTGATGGTAGTCCCTGTTCAGTGTTGATAGGTGTTCTTCGATCTTCTGTTCGGCTACCTGCATCGATTCCAGCCGGCTCCCCTGCTCGCTGGAGAGAGATTCGGCGAATGACTTGTATATCGAGACAAAGATATATTGCCGCAGCAGCTGGGAGAGCAGCTCTTCGGAGGCCATGGAGTAGGTCGGCAGCTGGTTGGTGGGCCACGGCCGACTTTGTATCGACTCCAGCCAGTCGCGATCGATAGGCAACACCTGGTGCCGCACCGGGATGAAGCTGGATTGCGAGACGGGCCGGTTGTTGAAAAGGATGATCTTCTGGTAGCGGTCTCCCGTATACCAGCGCTCCAGCATCAGCACCAGCTCCTCTACCCGCTCGCTGATGGCGGAAACCGAGTTCGGCACCTCAACGATCTTGTCCGGCTCCAACCCGTGGTTTTGGAGTGTCGAGGCGATCCGGTAGCCCATGGTTACCATTTTTGACGGCGGATCTTCCAGCCCCTCCTCCAGGCGCTCTTTGACGTAGGAGGCCAGCACCTGGTTAAACTGCCCGCACATCGGCTGCCCGGAACCAAATATGATCATGACCGACTGCTTTTCGGTGCTGTGGAGCGCTTCCTCCATCAGTCCCCGGTGCTTCCGAAACAGGATCTGCAATCCCCGTTCCACGGTGTCGAAATACTGGCGGACCGCCCCGGCGGCTTCCTCGTACTGCCGGATGCTGACGGCCGCCAGCACTTTCATCGTCTTTACGATAGAGAGCAGGTCTTTTGAGCTTTTTATTTTTCGCTTGACTGCTTCAATCCGCTGCATAATCGGCCTCCTTCTTTTCGCGATGAATCAGCGAGTCTGTCGCCTCTTTCGCCACCCGCAGCAGCTGTTCACGGTCTTCATCCTGCAGGTGCTCTCCGCGCTCGATGCGGCCGGCCACCCTCTCCAGCTCCCTGTTTGCGGCGGCCCGTATCATCCGTTTGGCTTCCGGGATGTCATCCAGCGCAATGTCGTCCAGCACGCCCTCATTCACCGCCAGCAGCTCGGCGACCTGTTCCGTTACGGTCATCGGACTGTATTGCGGCTGCTTTATCACCTCCCGCACCCTCCGCCCCCGCTCGATGATCTTGCGGGAAGACTCGTCCATGCGGGCGCTGAAGCGCGAAAAGGTCTCCAGCTCCTGGAACTGGGAGTAGGATAGCTTAAGGTTCTTCGACAGGTGGCGGTAATAGGGAAGCTGGGCCGCGCCGCCGACCCGCGAGACCGAGAGCCCGATGTCGATCGCCGGCAGGATGTCCCGCTGGAAAAGCTGGGGAGAGAGATAGATCTGGCCGTCAGTTATGGAGATCAGGTTTGTGGGGATGAAGGCCGACATGTTCTGGGACTGGGTCTCGATGATCGGAAACGCCGTAAGGGAGCCGCCGCCGTGCTCCTCTTTCAGCGGGGTCGCCCGTTCCAGCAGCCGGGCGTGGATGTAGAAGATATCGCCCGGGTATGCCTCCCGTCCAGGCGGGCGGCGCAGCAGCAGCGCCAGCTGGCGGTAGGCGCGCGCGTGCCAGGTCAGGTCGTCATACACCACCAGCACGTCGCGGCCCCGCTCCATAAAGTATTCCCCGATACTCGTAGCGGCGTAGGGGGCTACAAACTGGATACCGGCCGGCGTATCCGCGCTGGCGGAGACCACAATGGAGTAGTCCATCGCACCAGCCCCCTCCAGGTCGGCGATCACCTTGGCTATTGCCGCATTCTGCTTGCCGATGGCGCAGTAGATGCAGATGACATCTTTGTCGCGCTGGTTGATGATCGTATCCACTGCGATGGCGGTCTTGCCGGTTTGGCGGTCGCCCAGGATCAGCTCCCGCTGTCCCCTGCCGATCGGAATCAGGGCATCGATCGTCTTTATGCCGGTCTGCAGCGGTGTCTCCACTTTTGCGCGGTGCATAATTGGCGGCGCCGGGCGCTCCACAGGCAGCCGTGTGCGAGAGTAGATGGGACCCTTGTCATCGAGCGGCCGTCCGAGCGGATCGAGCACCCGGCCCAACAGCTGCTCTCCCACCGGAAGGTCGAGCACGCGCCGTGTGCGGCGGACCTCATCTCCTGCCTGTATCGCCTCTCCTTCGTCCAGCAGGATGACCCCGACCTCTTTCTCGTCCAGGTTGTATGCCATCCCCATGACGCCGTGGGGAAAGGCCAGCAGCTCATCGGCTTTTACGGTGGGGAGTCCATCGACCACGGCGATGCCTTCCCCGGTATTCAGGACGGTCCCTGTTTCGTCAAACCGCAGTCCCTGCGGGCTCTTCCCGATCTGCTCCTGTATCAGGTCGAAAGTGGACCGGATGATGGTTGAGTAGTTTTGGGGCATTGGTTGTTGGTTTTTGGATTTCGGTTTACTGGATCTTTTCCTGCGTGTTTTGACGAAATGCCTCTTCCATGCCGTCGCGCAGGCGGGCTATGTAACTGTTTAGATTCCAGCCGGCCCGCCACCCGCCGGCCCGTATTTCAATGCCGAAGCCCAGCTGGGGCGATACTTCGAAACGGGTTTCCACGTGCGCGGCCACTTTCTCCTGCAGGATCTCCACGATCTGTTGTTTTTGCGTTTCTGCGACTTCAAAACTGCTCTTCACAAGAACCAGTCCCTCCCCGTAGTCGAGGGCCGAGATGACCAGCTTTTTGCTCTCCTCCCTCCCGATCGAGGCCAGTTCCCCGATAAAAAGCTCTACCACCTGCTTCTCAAGATCCCTTGTCGACAGGTCAGCCAGGATCTCCCGCACCAGTTCTATAATCCGGTCTCCGGCTTCGGCCTGCAGTTCCTGAAAGAAGGCCTGTTGCTCTCCTTCCAGCGCTTCTGTCCACCGGCGCTGCATCGCCTCCACTTCATTGCGCACTTCCGCGGTCATCTGCTGCTTTTTCTGCTCTACCTCCTCTTTTGCCTGTTGCAACATGTTTTCCTTTTCGCGATCAAGGTCCCTCAGCTTCTGCTGGTATTCCGACTCCTTTTCGCGGGCTTCCACCATCTTGAGACGCGCCTCTTCCAAACGACCGGCCATTTCCTCCTCCCTCCGGTCCATCGCCGCGATAATCGGCCGATACAGAAATCGCCTCAGCAGAACCAGCAGAATCAAAAAATTGACGATCTGTGCAACGAATGTGAAGCCGTCGATCTGCATATCAGCCCCCCGCCATGTTGATAACATAATCCCAAAACGGGTTCGCAAATATCAGGATAAGCGCCACTACAAAACAGTAGATGGCGGTTGACTCCACCATCGCCAGTCCAACGAACAGCGTCCGCGTGATGGTGGCCGATTCGTCGGGTTGCTGGGCGATAGCGGTCAGGGCCTGGGCCAGGGCTTTTCCTTCTCCCAGGGCGGGGCCTATTGATCCAACTGCGATTGTAGCACCCGATACGATAATCGATATCATTCCGATGGTTGTTATAGCGTCCATGGTTAAACCTCTGACTGGTTGTCGTTATTTCTATTTTTTAATGTGGATGAAGATGATTGCAATTCTCTTGAACTTTGACTTGACGCTGATTCCGGGCCCGCCCTCTGCCCGGAGGCGATATAGACCAGCGCCAGGATGGCAAAGACATAGGCCTGTATGACGCCGATCAGCAAGCCGAACGCCTGCATGGCGACCGGAAAGAAGAGAGGTGCCAGGCTGAGCAGGATGGCGACAATCAGGCTGCCGCTCATGATGTTGCCGAACAGCCGTATCGCCAGGGCTACGGTGCGGGAGATCTCCCCGATAATATTGAACGGCAGCATAAAGGGAGTCGGCTTGATATATTGGCGGAGATATCCTTTGATCCCCTGCCGCATGATCCCGAAGACCGGGACGGCAAAGAACACGAGGGTAGCCAGCGCGGACGCCGTTGAGAGGGAGGCGGTCGGCGCGGTAACCCCGGGGACTACATCGATCATGTTGGAGACCACGATAAACAGGAAAAGGGTGCCGATAAACGGCAGGTAACGGTCTGGCTGCTGCCGGCTGGCTTCCCGGATCTGTTCGCGGATCAGCGTCACAGTCGCCTCCAGCAGGTGCTGCCAGCGGCTGATCGAGGTCCCGGCCCCGGGATCGATGCGGGCGGTCACCAGCCGGGCTCCCATTGCAAGCAGAACGATCACGACCCAGGTATATACCAGTGTGGCGTTGATCTGGATAAATGCCCATTCGAAGTATATAATATTGTCGGGATTAAATTCCATCGGTTTTCTCAAGTGTCTGGTTTGTATTGAGATCAGCCAGTCCCCATTTTCGCACTACGAAAAAGCGGGTGAGGATAAATCCGAGGAGTCCGGTTGCCAGCATCGGCCATCCCGACAACAGCAACAGGTAGAATCCCCCCATCACCGCCAGCGACCGTATGACGAAGCTTAGCAGCAGCACCCGGTAGGGGTCCCGACGAGTGGTCATCTGCCGGACAGTCCACCACAACCCGTAAAAGTACCCGTAGCCCAACACGCTGCCCGCGATCAGTGCCGGTATCAAGTAAAGGAGATTGCTCATGGTTTTGTAGGTTTTTGGTTGTTGCTTTTTTTGGATTTTTATCTCGTCTTTCTCTGTTCATTTTTTGTGCGGACAAAAAACGAACCCAAAAAACCGCCGCCGGAGGATTCCTTCGCCTGGCGACATTTCGCTGCGACTAAAAAGAACCCCAGATATTCCCCGGGATTGCCCTTCCTCCGGGTAATGCTTTTCGACACGTCCTGCTTTTCATTGTTTCTACTGCAGGGGTTCTTTCGTCACGCCTTCGCTGCATTTTGCCGGACGGCTCAGGAATCGCAAGGGCGGTGTAGAGTTGGGAATTTCAATTGGTGACATGGTTTGATTGTCCGGATTAAGCGTTTATTGTTTCCTCCCCGTTTTCACTTTCTTTTTTGATCCAGTACCACGCGTTCATGCAGCCGAGGCCGACGCCCAGCACGAGCAGCATCAGCGTCCAGGAGTAGCCGGATTCCCAGGTTTGGTCGATCCAGACGCCGAGCGCCAGCAACAGCAATGCAGGCACGGTTACCGACCAGCCCACCAGCCCGAACATGCCGAGCCCGAACCAGATGCCCCGCTTTTTCTCCTGCTGCGCTTTTGCCCTGCGGTCTGACTTTTCCGCCACCTTCAGGGCGAACTCCTCGCGCTCGCTGTCAGCCTTTTTGCCCATTGTCAGCTCCTGTTTCGCTGTTCATTCATCTCCACAAAGCGACGAATAAAGTCCGCCTCCAGCTGGTTCATCGCCATGCTGATCTCCTCTTCCTTGCGATCGGTCTGCCGGAATCGATCGCGGACCTCTTTCTCCAGCATTTCCAGGTTGTTACCTTCCACGGCATCGCGGACGGAGACCATCACGTCAAGCCCGCATTTCACCAATATGCCTTTGTCTACCGCCACATAGTGCTCCTCCTGCTCCTTCGTGTAGGTCAGTATCCCGGGAACGAGTCCGGCCAGGTAGTCGACATGGCGCGGCAACAGGCCAAAAAAGCCGTTCCCGGCCTCTGCCACCACTTTATCCGCCTTCGAATGGAGCACCAGTCGATCGGGCGTCCATATTCGCAGTGTCATCCTGTTCTCGCTCATCCGTAACTTCTCCTTATCTCATCAAGTTTGCCGATCATGTAAAATTCCTGTTCTTCAGCCTCGGGATAGCGGTCGGCCAGTATATCTTCGCACCCGGAAAGGGCCTCTTCCAAACTCACGAGAACGCCCTCCTTGCCGGTAAACCGTTCGGTTACCGCAAACGGCTGCGTAAAAAATCGTTCCAGCCGGCGGGCCCGGTGCACCAGCTGTTGATCCTCACGCGAAAGCTCCTCCATCCCCAGCATGGCGATAATATCTTTGAGGTCGTCGTAGTGGGCCAGCGTCTCCTTCACCTGGCGGGCGACCTTGTAGTGCCGTTCGCCGACCACGGTGGGTGAAAGCATTTTTGAACCGGACTGCAGCAGGTCCACCGCCGGGTAGAAACCGTGGCTGGCGCGCTCCCGGGAGAGCACGATGAAGGAGGAGAGGTGCGAAAAGGTGTGGGTGATGGCGGGATCGGTAAAATCATCGGCGGGCACGTAGACCGCCTGCACCGAGGTTATTGAGCCGTTGCGGGTGTTGCAGATCCGTTCCTCCATTTCCGCCAGCTCCGACCCCAGCGTGGGCTGGTACCCCATGCGGGACGTAATTTTGCCCATCAGTCCCGATACCTCCGAACCGGCCTGTACGAATCGAAAAATATTGTCGATCAGCAGCAGGATGTCCATCCGCTCCTGGTCCCGGAAATATTCGGCCATGGTGAGGGCGGTCTTGCCCACCCTGAACCGGGCGCCCGGCGGCTCATTCATCTGCCCGAACACCAGCACGGTGTTGTCGAGCACGCCGGCTTCGCGGATTTCGCGGTAGAGCTCTTCAGCCTCGCGCGACCGCTCCCCGATACCGCAAAACAGGCTGACGCCCTCGTAGTGTGCCACCATATTCTGGATAAGCTCCATAATCAGGACCGTTTTACCGACGCCCGCTCCCCCGAACATGCCCGCCTTGCCCCCCTTCTCCAGCGGGGCCAGCAGGTCGATCGCCTTGATGCCGGTATGCAGTATCTCCTGCGATGCGACCTGCTGTGCCAGGGGCACCGGGGCCTGGTCTATCGATCTCCACACGGCGGAGTTGACCGGCGGTTGCTCATCGACCGGTTCCCCGAACATATTCAACGCCCGTCCCAGCAGCGCTTTGCCCACCGGCACCTTCACCGGCTCCCCGGTATCGACGACTTCGGTGCCGCGGGAAAGTCCCCTGGTGGATGTCAGGGCCAGGCAGCGCACTTTTGCATGGTCGAGATGCGATACCACCTCCAGCACAACCGGGGCGGCATCTTCATCCGGGGCGGCCGCCAAAAGCTTGTGCTGTATTTCGGGCAGCCCCTCTTCAAAACGGATATCCAGCACGCTTCCCCTGATCCTGCGGATCACGCCCCGCAGGCCCGTTGACTTTTTTTGGGGATGCCCGTTTGTCAGTGACTGTAGCTGTTTCTCGGTGAAGTCATACATGCAGCTGGGATGTTTTTTGTTCGGCTTCTGATATGTACCGGATCACGTTGACGACACTGTCGGGATTCAGGGATATCGAGTCGATTCCGGCTTCAACGAGGAAGGCAGCATACCCGGGGTCATCGCTCGGAGCCTGCCCGCAGAAGCCGACCTTCCGGTTCACCGCATGGGCGCGGCGGATAATCTCCGATATCGCCTTTTTGACGGCCGGGTTGTGTTCATCAAACAGGTACGCCAGGTCCGACGAGTCGCGGTCGACGCCCAGGATGAGCTGCGTCAGATCATTGGAACCGATGGAAAACCCGTCGAAGTGGCGGGCGAACTCCTCCAGCAGGATAAAGTTGGAGGGTATTTCGCACATCATGTACACCTCAAACCCGTGCCGGCCCCGCTCCAGTCCGTTGGCTTTCATCTCGTCCAGCACCCATACCGCTTCCTCGGGGGTGCGGCAGAACGGTATCATGACTACAACATTCTCAAGACCGATCTCCTCGCGCACTCTCCGAAGGGCGCGGCATTCCAGGGCAAAGCCTTCCCGGTAGTTTTCACTGTAGTAGCGGGAGGCACCGCGCCAGCCCAGCATGGGATTCTCCTCGTCAGGCTCAAACGCCTGCCCGCCCACCAGTCCGGCGTACTCGTTGGTTTTGAAGTCGCTGGTACGCACAATTACGGGATTGGGGTATTGCGAGGCGGCGATCCGGGCGATCCCCTCCGAGAGCCTATCCACGAAATAGTCCTGCTTTTTTTTATAACCTTTGGTCAGCTTGCGGATCTTCTCCCGGTCACTTTCACGGATCACCTTGTCAAAATGGACCAGCGCCATCGGGTGTATCTTGATGTGATTGCCGATGATAAACTCCATCCGCGCCAGTCCCACGCCACTGACGGGAAAACGCCACCACTTGAACGCAGAGTCGGGGGTTGCCAGGTTCAGCATAATCTGCGTTTTGCAATCCGGAACCTGGTCAAGGTTGATCTCATTGATGTCATAATCCAGGTATCCTTCAAAGATCGCCCCCTCTTCTCCCTCTGCGCATGAGAGGGTAATCTTCATGCCGTCGAGAAGGACCTTGGTGCCGGTCTTCGTCCCCACAATGGCGGGAATTCCCAGCTCCCTGCTGACGATGGCGGCGTGGCAGGTGCGCCCCCCGAAATCCGTTATGATGCCGGATACATTTTTCATGGCCGGCACCCAGTCGGGTTCGGTCATCTGCGTAACCAGGATACATCCGTGGTCCATATTCCGGAGATCCGAAATATGGTCTGCCCTGCAGACGCTGCCGTGTACAATTGAACTGCCGATACTTTGCCCGGTCAGCACCGGTTTCCGGGCGTGCTTTTTCATGGAGTAGGACTTGAATACCGGCCCTTGATCAGCAGAGTGGACCGTTTCGGGGCGCGCCTGTACAATAAAAAGCCGGGCGGTCTTTTCGTCCTTGACCCACTCGATATCCATCGGGCGGTCGTAGTGGTTTTCTATGGTAACCGCCCACTTTGCGAGCTGGATAATCTCCTCATCGTCCAGAACAAAACTGGCCTGCTCTTCGGGCGTGGTAACCACGCTTTTGGTCAACCCGTTCTCCTCGGAACTGTAGATCATCTTCTGCTCCTTGCTGCCCAGCTTTTTGTGCAGAATCGGTTTGACGTCCTTTTCCGGGCGGTCGAGCAGCGGCTTAAACACGGTATACTGGTCCGGATTCACCGTTCCCTGCACCACATGCTCTCCCAGTCCCCAGGCGGCGTTGATGAGGACGGTATTCGGGAATCCGCTCTCGGTATCAATGGTGAACATGACGCCGGAGCCTGAATTGTCGGCCTTTACCATCTTTTGAACCCCGATGGAGAGAGCTACGGCCAGATGGTCAAATCCTTTCTCCTCGCGATATGAGATCGCACGGTCGGTAAACAGGGATGCGAAGCAGCGCCTGCACACTTTCAACAGCTCATCTTCTCCCCGGACATTCAGGTAGGTCTCCTGCAGTCCCGCAAAGCTGGCAGTCGGCAGATCCTCGGCGGTGGCGCTGCTCCGTACCGCCACATCGGCATGTTCAGTGTCATATTTTTCAGAGAGCTGCCGGTACGCCTCTTTCAACCTTTCGGCCAGCGGTATCGGGAAGATCCCCTTGCCGATCATTTTCCGGATACCGAGTCCCGTTTCCTCCAGTTTAACCTCCCCGTTTCGGAACTGTTCAATCTCTTTACGAATCGGCTCTTCCAGGTCATTGGCAGCGAGGAACAGCCGGTAGGCTGCGGCAGTCGTTGCAAAACCGTCCGGCACATTTACTCCGAGCGGAACCAGGTTTTTAAGCATCTCTCCGAGCGAGGCGTTCTTGCCTCCCACTTCCCCGACATCTTCCATACCGACGTCGGCAAACCATTTGATCAGGGTGTCATTATCTCTTTCCATGCGACCTCCATCTACAGCTAGTCAATATGTTTCTTAGGTATACTTTGTCAATCCATTAATTTTAATTTGCCCCATCCCGGTATTTCTGCGAATACGAACTCCTCTTTTACAATTTTTACAATGATCCAACCTGCGGTCTCACACTCGCTCTGGGATTGACCCCGGACAAAATTCCTGCTTCCTCAGCGCTCCCTTTCATGCCTTATCTCGCCGTGTAGCCGCCGTCCACCATCAGCGCGTGACCGGTGACAAACGAAGAACGCGAAGAGGCGAGCCACACCACCGCTTCCGCAATCTCTTCGGGTGTTCCCAGCCGACCCACGGGGTGCAGCGCAATGGTGGCCTCTTTGGTTTCCTCATCGGTTGTAATTCCCGCCTGTTCCAGCATCGGAGTATCGATAAATGCGGGGCAAATGGCGTTAATGCGGATCTTATCCTCCGCATATTCCAGGGCCGCCGTTTTTGTCAGGCCGATCAGCCCGTGCTTGGAGGCGGTGTATGCAGCGGCTTGGGCAAAGCCGACCTTCCCGAGGATAGAGGAGATATTGATGATCGATCCCTCCCCTGTTTCGAGCATGGCGGGTATTTCATATTTCATGCAGAGCCACTGGCCTTTCAGGTTCACATTTATGACCTGGTCCCACTCCTCTTCGGTATATTCGGCCGTCGATTTCATTGCGCCCCCGATGCCCGCGTTATTGCAGGCGATATCCAGTCGCCCAAATGTCTTTAGCGCCTGCCGTACCATGTTGTCTACCTGGTCGGGCCGGGCGATATCCGTTTTCATCGACACGCCATCGACATCCTCCTGCTCGATCAGCGCCAGCGTTTTTGCAAGCTCTTGCTGGTTTATATCGGCAACCAGGATGTTTGCACCCTCTTTCGCCAGCGCCACGGCTGTTGCCCTTCCTATACCTGTGGCTGCACCCGTTACAATAGCCACCTTGTTTTTTAGGATCCTGGTCATAATATCACTCCTCTATATCCTGTATCCTGTTCATTATTATTTCAAAAGGCGTTGCAGAACCTTTCTCATGTTCGGCTGTTGCCATTAAATGAGATGAGGGTAGTTGCTACGCCCTTCGCTTGTTACCCCGCCGTATTTGGTTGAACCTCGAAATGGGAAAGGAGCTCATTCAGAGTCTCCCTTCCCTGAACTCTACTCTAATGAGCCGTCACTCGATTTTGACGGTCTTTGGCTTGCTCTCTTCCGTTTTCTTTAAATTGATGGTCAGCACGCCATCAATGTACCGGGCCTTGATATCATCTTCTTTGACTGCATTGGGAAGCGTAAAAGAGCGGACAAAATTGCCGTAATAGCGCTCCTGGCGCATATAGTTCTCTTTCTCCTCTTTCTCTTCCCTTTTGCGTTCGCCGCTGATGGTGAGCCGGTTGTCTTTGAAGCTGATATTGACATCCTCCCTGGGAATACCGGGCAGGTCCACACGGATAATATATTCCCCCTCCGTTTCCACCATGTCGGTATTGGGTGCCCATACATCGAAACCATTGCCCTCTGCCTGCCTTTTCCAGGAAAACGGTACCATTTCGTCAAACAGGTGATCCATCTCTCTGCGCAGTTCTTCGATCGGGGACGTTTCTGATCTTCTTGTTAGTAATCTCATAACGTTGAACCTCCATTTGTTCAAGCTTTTCAGTTATCGACTGCGTGATTTTATATCACGCTTGTACATAATTAATTACGCTATTTACCGGCCGGGCGCTTGACATAAGATCCTTGGAATGGATGTAAGTGTTTGGGGAGCGGAGAGTATAAGGGATTTCCCTACGAGGGTGGGAATTATGAATTAAGAATTAGAAATGATGAATTTCGAAGGGGTAATCGTATGAACGTGTCAAGCAATTGTTCCGATACCGGAAGAAGTGCTGTCTGACGAGGGAGCGAGCTACAAAATATACAACCTGGTCTTTCCCGGCCTTGAATGGGGCGCGGAGGCCGAAGCAGGCGGGGGTGGATGCCCTGCCGGTGAAAGTTTTGATAGCGGGCAACTTGCGGGACGGACCATCAACATCCACGCCTGCACAGGCGGCAGCGGGTGCCCCATTCACCGCCTTGATCTTTTGGTTCCTTTTGTATTAAGACAAAAGGGACACCTCGGTTGGGGAAACAGTCTCCTGTTTCACATTCAGGCTCCTTATCCTCCTTCCTTGTTCATTTTTTGTACGGCCAAAAAACGAACCAAAAAAGCCGCTGGGGAATGGTAGATGTTCCCCTTACCAGCTCGTTCCCGGCCGG
>NZ_JBINJE010000058.1:0-10974 GCF_043951955.1 Halalkalibaculum sp. DA384
CCGCAGAGGATCGCGCCCGGACCTGGAGGCGGGAAGGAGGACAGTTCAGTCCGCCATACACGGTACAGATTACCTCGACCACCCACGGAGCCTCCGTTGTCTATACTACCGGACGGGGCGAGGATCCCGACTGGCAGCTGTATACCGGACCCATTCGGGTCGAGGACCCGTTGACCCTGAGAGCCAAAGCCGTACGATACGGGTATGCCGAAAGTGAAGAGATCAACGGGGCGTTCGGTGTAAAATAACGTGAGAGCCTTTTGTGTTCTGAATACTCGAAAAATAATTCTTTTTAATACCTAAACTGGGATCATATGGATCGCAAAGAAAGCATAAAGACGATGGTGTTGGGGACGGTATCGCTGCCGTTGCTCAAAAGCGGGACTAAGTCAATACAAATAACAACCCCGGAAGAGGCACCCCGGCAGGCCGGCGGGGAGCCGATGCGCAGCCGCTGGGCCCGCTGGCCGGACGTCGAGTGGGCCGGCCCCCGGTTTTGGGGGAACCGCCTGCAGGACTGGCACATCAGAGATGGCAAGGTGGAGTGTGCGGTCAGCGACAACAACCGGACATTGCATTGCCTGACGCACCAGCTGATCGAGCAAAGGGGGGCTTTTTCCGTCACGGCGGAAGTCGAGCTGATGAATACCAGCGACTCTCCCGAGGATCGTATCGGATTCCGAATTGGTGCCAAAGGGAATTTCCCGGATTATCGTTCGGCGGCTGTTTTTGGAGAGGGGATCGACCTGGGTATAACGATGGCCGGAGAACTTTTTGTGGGGGATCAGCGACAGTCGATCCCCGTGAACCTGGATCGCCCTCTTCAGCTTACGGCAGAGGGTGGCCCCGCCCCCGGCGGTGAACAGTATAATATTACGCTGTCAGTTGCTGATTCTTCTACAGGGAAGCAGCTCGGCACGTTAAAAGTCGAACAAAATGCACCTGCAAAAACGGCTGGAAACATAGCGTTATTGGCTGACTACCATTCCCCGGATCGCAATTCGGAAGTTCCCTCGGCACGTTTTTCCAGGTGGGAAATTGCCGGGAGCAAGGTCCGATTCCGGCCGGAACAGACATTTGGTCCCATCTGTTTTGCCCAGTATACATTGGACAGCGGCCTGCTGAAGATGACTGCACAACTTGCACCCATCGAAAAAATAGGCGGGCACTCGGTTGAGCTCCAGGTCAAGTCCGGCGGTGACTGGACCCGGGTGGGAGAACCGACTGCGGCTGATTCAATGTCGCGCACGGCACATTTCCGGGTTGAAAACTGGGAGTATAATGAAGATATCCCGTACCGGGTCAAGTTGGATCTCCCGCTGAAATCGGGGATGGAGAGTTTTTATTATGAAGGTACCATCGCCTCGAACCCGGTGGACAGCAGAAAGGTAAAGATGGCCGTGTTCAGTTGTAACAGCCATTATGGATTTCCAAATAATGAGGTTGTACATCATGTCGGCAAGCACCAGCCGGATTTGGCAGTATTTTTGGGTGATCAAATATATGAAAGTCACGGAGGCTTCGGGGTGCAGCGGAGTCCGGTGGAGAAAGCAAGCCTCGATTTTCTGCGCAAATGGTACATGTTCGGGTGGTCGTATCGCGATCTATTTCGCGATATTCCCTCGGCATTTATCCCGGACGATCACGATGTATACCACGGGAATATATGGGGAGAAGGTGGTGCCGATGCCCCGGTTGAAAAGGGCTGGGGATACGACTCCCAGGATGAGGGGGGCTACAAGATGCCTCCGGAATGGGTCAACATGGTGCAGCGCTGTCTTACGAGTAACCTGCCGGATCCCTACGATCCGACCCCGGTTAAGCAGGATATCAGCGTGTATTACACCGACTGGAAGTATGGCGGGGTCAGCCTGGCCGTTATTGAGGATCGAAAATTCAAGACCGCCCCCAAAAATGTACTGCCCGAGGAGGCAAAGGTGCTGAACGGCTTTATCCAAAACAGGAATTTTGATATCAGGGATTACTACGATATCGATGCCGAACTGCTGGGGGAACGGCAGCTTTCCTTCCTTGAATCATGGACAAAAGACTGGAGTGAGGGTACGGAGATGAAGGCGGTGCTCTCCCAGACAAACTTTTGCACGCTGGCCACGCTTCCGGAGGGCAGCATACTCGACCGGATTGTCCCCGAACTGGAGATCCCTGAGCGCAATGAATATGTGAAGGGCGATGCTCCTACGACCGACATGGATTCCAACGGCTGGCCACAGAAGGGCCGGGATCGTGCACTCCGCACAATACGCAAGGGATTTGCCCTCCATGTTGCCGGAGATCAGCACCTGGGCAGCACGGTGCAGTATGGGATTGACGAATTTGGAGATGCCGGGTTTGGATTTGCAGGTCCCGCCCTCAACAACATCTGGCCGCGTCGCTGGTGGCCTCCGGTGGGCCAGGGGCACCAGCCGCTGCCGGGCCGATCAAAAAATACGGGTCATTTTGAGGATGGCTTTGGCAACAAAATGACGGTATACGCGGTGGCGAACCCCGTACAAACCGATCGCGAACCCGCGATTATCTATGATCGCGCCACCGGTTACGGGATGGTTACTTTTGACAAGAAGGAGCGGGAAATAACGATAGAATGCTGGCCCAGGTACGTGGACCCGGAGACGAATCCCGGTGGACAATATGACGGCTGGCCGGTGATTATTCAGCAACAGCAGAACTATGGTCGCAGGGCAGTCGGGTATTTGCCGGAAATTATTGTAGAGGGACTGGAGCATCCGGTCATTGAGGTCTATAATCAGAAAACCGGTGACCTGGAATACGCCCTGCGGATTCGGGGCCGAACCTTCCGGCCGAAAGTATTTGAGGTTGAATCGCACCGGCTGAGAGTGGGAGAACCGGATACCGACCAGTGGCTGGAGTTCGACTCGGTGACGCCGGCGGACGACACGCCGATTGTGTGCCGTTTTTAGCGGAAGTGCTGTACTCGGGATTCGGATACGACCGAACCGGCAAATGGATAACGATATTAATAATATAAATTTAAAAACCAGACTATGACTACGACCAGAGCAACGTATGAGTATGTGTTGACCATTCTTTTTTTGTGTTGTTTGACGGAAGTGTTGCATGCACAGTCATCTGATAGGCAGGCTTCTCCCAATATCCTGGTATTTGTAGCTGATGATGCCGGATGGAGAGATTTCGGGGCTTATGGAAACGAAGTCATCCAAACACCAAATATTGATGAACTGGCCCGCGGTGGACTGCTGTTTGAGCAGGCCTTTTTGACGACTGCCCAGTGCAGTCCCTCCCGTATATCGATATTGACGGGCTTGTATCCCCATGCCACGGGAGCGGAGGATCTGCACATGCCTCTTCCTGAGGGAACGCGCATCGTGCCGGGTTATCTGTCTGAGAAAGGATATTTCAGCGGGCACATGCGGAAAACACATTACGGTCCCCATGCCGATGCCCAATTCAACTGGTACAGCGAACATCTTTCGGAGAGCTTTCCCTCCTTTTTGGACGAGGCGGGACAGCAACCGTTTTTTCTGTGGGTGGGATTTTCTGATCCGCACCGCCCGTACGGAGATGCCCCGCGCGTTCACGATCCCGACGAGGTTAAAGTGCCTCCGCAGCTCGCAGACAGGCCGGGGACCCGCGCAGATCTTGCACGCTACTATGATGAAATCAGTCGGATGGACGCGCAGATCGGACGCTTTATCGAGGAGCTGGAACGACGCGGTGAGCGGGACAATACGCTGGTTGTTTTTCTGAGCGACAACGGGGCCCCGTTTCCCCGCGCCAAGGGAACGGTTTATGATGCGGGGATTCGAACGCCCCTCATTTTTAACTGGCCGGACGAGATTGAAGCCGGCAGCAGGTTTGAAGGCCTTGCCAGCGTCATTGACCTGGCCCCGACGCTGTTAGACCTGGTTGGCCACCCGGTGCCGGACCAGATGCAGGGAGAAACCGTGTTGCCGGTTTTGTTCGATCAGACACGCCCGGGGCGGGAGTACGTATTCAGCGAACGCAACTGGCACGACAGTGATGAGCATATCCGCAGCTTGCGCACGGAACGTTACAAGCTGGTGAAAAACGCCTATATCGAGCTGCCCCACGGCACGCCGGCTGATATCGGCGGGAGTCCTTCATTTCGGGATTTGATCCGGTTAAAGAAAGAAGGATCACTGAATCATGCGCAATCCCGTCTTTTCCAGGTGCCAAGGCCCCGTATTGAACTTTATGACCTGCAGCAGGATCCCTGGGAGGTGCATAATGTGGCGGCGGATTCAGCGTACTGGCAGAAGGCGCGGGAGCTGGCACAGGTGCTGGATGACTGGAGTCAACAGACCGGTGATTTCCCACCCTACTACCGCGTACGGGATGATCATACGGACCGGATGACCGGGGTGTGGTTTTCAAAAGAGATACCCCCGATGCGCAACAAACGGGAGTAAAAAGCCCGGGGAGGACAACAGAATTCATTTTATAAAGCTTATCACCGGAATTTGTCATCCATGTTATCCACTGTTCCTGCAGTGGATGCGGGAAAACGGGGAGGAGTCCCGGTAAAGGATTACTTCCGTGCGGAGAAAAGAAGGCCCAGGCCCACGATAAAGAAGAACACGTGGGGGGTAAGAGCGGCGACGATGGGTTCAATTGCACCCTCTTTTCCAAAAGGTTCGATCACTTTCATAAAGGCCAGATACAGAAAGCTGATGGCCAGGCCGGCCGCAATATAAAATCCCTTGCCTCCCTTGCGCCGGACGGAAGCGATCGAAAACCCGATAATAGAGACCACAAGGATCGAAATCGGATAGGTCAGGCGCCCGTAAAACTGAATTTTGGGAAGACTGATTCCTGTTGCGCCGCTGCGTTCAAGAGACGCGATATAATCTTGTGCCTCCGGGTAGGTTAACTGGTAGATATCGGAGGTCGTCCGGGCCAGATCCTGCGGGTAGATTGTCAGGGAGACCACCAGCGTGTCCAACTGTTCATCCACATACCCCTCCGGCATAAAAGTTCGCCGTTTAATATTCAGCATCCTCCACTGCTGGGTTTTGGGGATCCATTCCATCCGGGCGATATCCAGGCTTTCGCTGATGCTGTCTCCCCGGAATTTTATAGCCTCGATCCTCCGGGCCAGGGTGTCTTTGGGGCTGTAATACTGGAACCTGTAGATATTATTGTCACTATCCTGCCGGTAGATCCGGTCACTGTCCACTTTTTGGCTGCTGGCGGGAAGATATTTCTTTTCAAACTCAATACGCTGTGCGTTGGAGTCGGGAATGACAAACCCGTCCAGGTAGCTGATGATACCGGCCATCAAAAAGCCAAATACCAGGTAGGGGATGATGAGACGGTACAGGCTGATGCCGGCGGCCTTCAGGGCTACAATCTCCAGGCGATCGGCCATCTGTCCGGTGAGGTACAGGCAGGCGACGAATACGGCCACCGGAATTACCAGGCGCGTCATTTCGGGAATGTAATTCAGGTAGTACTGGCCGAATATTTCGGCAAAGGTGGCTCCCTTGTCGGTAAAATCATCGCTGTTTTCCGAAAAATCGATCACGATAAAGATGAAAATCAGCACTCCCAGCACAAAAACCGTGATTGCAAGGAGCCTCAGGAATATGTAGCGGTCAATTTTTTTAATCACTCTTCTTCCACAGGTTTGACAACTTAAAAGAGGTACAGAGCCGGATAACCATATATATGCCTGCTATACCCAGCACAATATTTGAGAACCACATCGCCCAAAATGGGGTAATAAAAAGCCGATCAGCGAGCTTTTCGCCCTGGATCAGTGAAATCCAGTAAAAAGTCAGGAAGCCGGTGCCGAAGAGTGCAGCATAACCGATATTCCCTTTTTTGGCCAGCATCCCGATGGGAGCACCGATGAGCACAAAAATGATACATGCTACGGGAATTGAGAACTTCTTGTGCACCTCCACCAGGTAGCGGGCGATGCGCGATTCCCTCCAGCTCACGTTGGTTTCAAGATTCTCCAGGTTCGACTTGTATTTCCTCAGTTCTGAAATGGCCATTTCACCGAGTCCCACCTGGGTTCTCCGGTTGCTCATCAGATTGACGGCCAGGTATTCGCTTGTCACCTTCGGGACGCTGTCTGCAACACCCGCGCGCGTGGAACTCAGCTCCAGCTGGTACGTATTGCTGCGCCCTTCATTGGTATCGGCAGGCATCAGGAATGTGTTCTCATTTGAAAACGACTGTTCGATCTGCGTGGCGCGCTCTCTTTCAAGGGTGTCCACGACGGCAAGCATCGCCTGCGAGCTCATCGTGCGGTCGTTGCGCGTACGCTGATCCGGGTTGGAGCGCGAGAAGGCAAAGTCTGACAGGTCAAAACTGATTCGATACCGGTCAAAATGGTTCTCCTCGATGACCGTCTCATAGGAATTATTCTGCTTAAGATAGCGGAGCGTTGAGCCGTCATACAGGTAGAGCGTCATAAGCTGGCTGTCATCACTGCTCTGAAGGATACCCCGGTCGGCTTTGATGATCGCCTCTTCCCGGTTTTTATCGGAATCGGGAGACTGGAGGAGTGTGACGTTGTAGAGGGAGTCGGTTTCATTGTTAATATCCTTTACCAAAAAAATATAGCCCTCGATCCCCTCATAGAACTCGTTCGGTTTTAGGTCAAAACCGGGCTTTTTCGTACGGATATCGATAAAGAGAGAGCGCGCACGCTGATTGGCATCCGGCAGTACATAGTTCGAAAACCATACCAGAAAGACACACAGGAAAAACGATGAGATGAGAACCGGCTTTATAATATTGAACGGGTTTACTCCCGCCGCGCGCATAGCCGTTAACTCGTTAAGTTCAGAAAACTTGCCAAATGCCATAAGAGAAGCCACGAGCACTGCCATGGGTGCGGCCAGTACCACCATATACGCCAGGTTGGTCAAAATGAGCTCAATGATGATCCCCAGCGGAAGCCCTTTTCCCACCAGCTTGTCAATATGCAGGATCAGAAACTGCATGAGCAGCAGGAACATAACGGTCAGAAAGCAGAACACAAACGGTCCTACGTGCCGCCGGAGAACATCCACCTGTAATTTGTTAAATGTGAACTTCATGGGTGTTGCTGTTTGATGACACCAAAATTAGGCTGATCCTGCCATTTTACAAAATAACGCGCGGTACTCCATTTTCTTGAGTTAAGACGCGGAAAATACCTAAAATGCCGGTAATTAGGAGATCCTCAAAAAGTTTTTACTATTAATTCGCGAAAATACAGACATTGGGCAAAACAGCGGTTTGACAAAAATAAAGACCTCGTTTAAAGCCCGCCAATATATACTGGGAAATTCAAGTTCAGAGAAAGAAATTCCCTGATTGTTCGGTTGTTTGCCTGTGTCATCTCCTGCAATTGTGGGTGGCAGGTAGAGATGAACGTTTTTTTCCGCCCGGTGCCGGATGAAGAATTCAGGGCATCTTTTGCGGGGTGGTAAAGCGCTCCCGGTAGGTGGAGGGGTTGGTGTCCATGATGGTTTTGAACTGTTTGTTGAAGTTGGAGATCGTGTTAAAGCCACATTTATAGCTTATCTCAGTTATGTTGAGATCTGTTTCCATCAGCAGCCTGCAGGCCTGGCCAATCCGGTATTCCTTGATGTAGGAGAAAAACGTTTTGCCGGTCACCTTCTTGAAATGACGGCAAAAGGCGGCTTTTGTGAGCCCGATAATATCGATCACATCATCCAGCGATATATCTTCCTGGTAGTGCTCCATCACGTATTTGCAGGCTTTATTTATTCTCTGGTAATCCTTTTTGCTGAATGTAGAAGTATATCCCGCGCTGGCCAGCGTGCGGGAATCAAACCGGGTGGCCAGTTCATTAAGCACAGAGAGAATCTCCAGCAGGCAGTCGGTCCGGTTCAGTTCAAACATCGCCTGAATTCGCTCTGCAATGATCTCTGTATCTCCCCGGAACTCGAGACCGGATTCTGATTTCTGAAACAGTTGATGAACCGCGGTAAATTCGGGACAGGCCAGGAATCCATCCGTAAAAAAATCGTTGTTCAGATGGATAACCAGCGAACCCGCGCGATCTTTCATCGGGAAATCCTGGTCGCAGCTGAACAGGTGCGGCAGCTCGGAACCAAGGAACAGCAGGTCTCCCTTCTGCAGGTCTGACACGTCATCTCCGATTATTTTTTCTCCGCGGCCTTCCCAGATGTAAATAAGCTCATACTCCTTGTGGAAATGCCAAAGCCCGTCAAAAGATCGCCCAACCGTATTTTTGAGTTTGAAAGAGTGATGGGCGTCAACATTTTTTTTGAATATCGGATCCATAATCTACCATTATTTTGCTCATTAATGATATTGGCGGGGGATTTTGTATCAATCTGTGAATATAAATTAACAGAAGTCACTTCTAATGCAACTGTAAATCAATATAGAGGTAGAGGAGGTCAATATTTGAAAAGTTATTCGGTGTCCTAATAGTTACAATTTCAAAAGCAAATCTTATGTAATAAAAGTAAATGCTTTTGTTTTGTAATTATTTAATACAGGGTGGTTTATGTTGTTGGCTTGCTTGCAAAAAGACGGTTGGGAATCAGACGAGGATTCGGTGTTGTGGGTGGAGTTGAAGAGCGGCAGGCAGGAGGCCCTGGAAGCGCTGTTCAAACGCCACAATTTGCACCTGTTTAACTACGGAATCAATATTGTATCGGATCGCGAACTGGTCAAGGATGCAGTACAGAAGGTGTTCCTGACCCTGTGGCGGCGGCGCGGGCAGCTTGCGGAGGCTCGTTCTGTAAAAGCATACCTGCTCTCCTCGGTTCGGCGTGCAATTTTTGAAAAGATGAAGCGCCGGAAAAGGCGCGCCAAACGAAATCAAACCTACCTGGATGAAAAGAGCGAATTTGCTTTTTCTATTGAAGACCGGTTGATACAGGAGGAAGTTTCTGCAGAGCGGACGGAAAAATTGAAGAATGCCCTCCGTGAGCTTACTCCTGCCAGAAGGAGGCGGTGTATTTACGCTTTTACAACGGGCTCACCAACAGGGATGTCGTACCTTTCTGCAGAAGTAGAGGGGAATTCTGGTTCGATCGGGTCTATCGTGTTCCGTGCGGTTGAAGCCTATCTCAATTATATCGAGGCCTCCTACCTGAAGGAGGGGAGCCTCAACGGCAAAGCCGACCAGTACTGGCGGGCGATACGCGAGCGTGCCGGCATCAATCCCAATTATATGGTGACGGTCAATGCCACCGATATGCAGGAAGAGGCGGAAAAGGATTTTGCCGCCTACTCCGCCGGAGAGCTGCTCAGCGATAAGGTGCTGTACAATATCCGCCGGGAGCGCCGCAGCGAGTTGATGGCCGAAGGTATGCGGTACTTCGACCTGAAGCGCTGGAGAGCGCTCGATCAGCTTAAAAACGATCCCCACATCGTCGAAGGATTCAAGCTTTGGGGACCGATGCAAAACTGGTACGACGCCGGTGAGCTGGTAGAACCCGGTGAAGGGGGAACCCCGAATGTATCCAGCAGTGCCGAGAGCGATTACCTGCGCCCGTATCGCATCAATCTCAGTGACGGAAACCACGTAAGGAATGGCTACAGCTGGGCCTATGCGCACTACCTGGACCCTATAGCCGTGGAGCACTTCAGCATTACCGCCGGTGAAGAGTCGTCCAACTTGGAAAGCTCCATTATTTACCAGAATCCCGGGTGGCCACTGCAGGCAAATGCCGGCGCTGAACAGTAAAAAATATATTGCTTGAGCAGAGCGATAGACGATGAAGGCCACATGGACCCAGGTGTTTGTGTGGCCTTCTTTTTTTGAGATACGTTTCAAAGTAAACTGTAAAACCTTATAGCAATGAGTAGAAATAACATCTTACTATTGGTATCCATGGTGGCCCTGTCTGCGATAGGTCTCTCTTGCAGCATGACCGGCACCCCGCCTGAAAGCTGGGATCTCGTGTGGGAAGACACATTCTCAGGGGAGGGAATACCGGATCCCGAAAAATGGGTTTTTGCCCCTAGAAAAAGCCCGGACTGGGCGAAATACTGTACCGAGAGCGAAGAAACGGTGGCCGTCAGTGAGGGGAAACTGCACCTCCGGGGCATAAAAAACAGCAGTGCTGAGGATACCGCAGCCTATCAAACCGGTTGTATCTCCACCAAGGAAAAGTTTTCATTTACGTATGGGAAAATAGAAGTCAGGGCGAAGTTGTCGAAAGGCAAAGGCTCGTGGCCCGCCATCTGGATGATGCCGGCCCGTCCCACGTATGGCGGGTGGCCCCAAAGCGGCGAAATCGACATTATGGAACACCTGAATTTGGATCAAAAGGTATACCAGACAGTCCACAGCACCTATATAGACGTGCAGGATAACCGGGAGAATCCACCTCATCACACCACCGTTCCGGTTCAGCCTGACGAATTTAACACGTACGGACTGGAGTGGTATCCCGACCGGCTGGAGTTTTATGTGAATGGGCAAAAGAGGTTGACCTATCCACGGGTGGAGGGCGGCGGCCATGAACAGTGGCCGTTCGACCAGCCGTTTTACCTGATTTTGGACCAGGCCCTGGGCGGTAGCTGGGTGGGCGAAATAGATGACCGCGACCTGCCGGTGGAGATGACTGTGGACAGGGTACGCGTGTACAAGTAGGGACGTCAAGCAGAAATAAAGAAAAAGTGAAGAAGATAATGGGAAAACAGCTGCATTTTGTGGTTAATGTGTTTTCAACTCTTACAAATCCGATAAATTCCTGCCATATTACGAAATCGATTCACAACAAAAATTAAAATTGGAATGTCTTTCACCTCCAGCCTTATGTATCAAAATACAACTGTTTTTCTGGTACTCAGTACGTTTTTACTCTCGATCGCAGCCTGCACGCCAGGCCAGCAACAGGAAACCGGCGAACGCCCCAATATTGTCTTTATCATGAGCGATGATCACTCCTACCAGACTTTGAGTGCATATGACGATCGATTTATCGAGACGCCCCACCTGGATCGCAT